>JBBRMW010000037.1:0-29488 GCA_038230635.1 Aggregatilineales bacterium
CCGCTTTTCTGGTCGTAAAACACCGACTACCATCTGAATTCCCCTTCCACCCGAAGGCGGAAGGGGTTAGGGGCTGAGGAATCGCGTCTTACTGCGCGTTGGCAGCGTCAGCGATCAGTTGATCTTCTTTGGTTTGCAGTGTCTTGAGCATCGCGTCGATGTCGGTCTTGCCATAGTCGGCGAAGAAGCCACCGAGTGCGTTCAAACCGACTTCGGCCATCGGCGGGGTCGTGTCGCGGTCATAGAACTGCGCTACCACGTCAGCGGTCTGGATCAGCTTGATGCCCTTCTTCTGGGCATCGGTGAACTTGGAGGTGTCCACATCGGTGCGGACGGGCAGACGACCCAGATCATCAACGGCCTTCTGACCAACTTCCTTAGAACCCATGAAAGCCAGGAACTTCTTCGCGCCTGCCAAGTTTGCGGCGTTGGCAGAGAGGAACAGGCCATCGGTCGGCGCATCTTCGCCGATTTTCTGGGCGGGGTCAATGATCGGGAAGCGCGTGAAATCGAGGTCAGCTTTGTCGTAGCCCTTGGTGCCGGGATCAATGGCGTTGTAGGTATCGGTGATGAACGCGCCCATCAAGTACATGGCGGCCTTGCCTTGCGCCAGCGGCGTCACGGCATCTTGCCACTTGAGAGATGCGGCATCGGTGTTGAAGCACTTGTGATCGAACAACTGCTTCATGGTCGTCAAGACTTTCTTGACCTTATCGTCCGTGTATTTTTCCTTGAGCGCCATCAAGCGGATGTGGAAATCCGGGCCGTTGATGCGCATATCTAGATAGTCGAACCAGGCGGCGGTCGTCCAGGGCTGGTTGCTGCCGATGGTGATCGGGGTGATCCCGGCTTTACTGAGCGTATCGCAGGCACCCAACAGATCGTCCCAGGTCTGGGGCGCTTTCACGTTGTTGGCTTTGAGGATCGACGGGCGGAAGTACAGCGCCCACCAATAGTAATTGTTCGCCATGAAATATTGCTTGTCATTGACCGTGCCGAGCGCGGTGAAAGCCGGGGCATACGACTTGTCGAAGCCGGCGCTCTTCCACACATCGCTGATGTCAGCCACCAAGCCCTTGTCGATGAAGAAGCGCGTGCGCTCGCCACCGAACCAAGTCAATACATCGGGCGAGGGTTGGGCAACTAGATAGGCGCGGATGGCCTGCTTGAAGTCTTCATGATTGACAATCGAGTGCTGCACCGGCATGTCGGGGTGCGCATCGTTCCACATTTTGACGACTTCATCGTCGAATTTGCGGGGAGCGGGATCGCTGGCGTTCGAGTTGTAAACGATCGTCGCGGTATCGGCGGAGGCTTTTTGTTGGGTTTTGGCGCTGCTGTTGCTGACGCCGGTGGTCAGAGCGACGGCCAACATGGTGGCGATCATCGCAATTGCCAGAAGTTTTTTACGCATGACTAGTCAAATCTCCTAACAAATTTATCGAATATGGGGAAACAAACAGACGACTCGGAGTCTTTGAACGTTGGCGGGGAGTCACCTCTTTCTAACACTTTTCGATTTTTAAGGAACGTCAGCGAGTATAACGCCCTTTGTCTAACGAGCAAATATTCAAAAGCGTCGTACTGGTGCAATCATCACAAATATTAATCGTTTCAGTTTGGCGAACTGTGCTAATTCTCAATCAAGTGGACGCGGTAGGCCGTCGTCCGATATTTGTTTATCCGATTGAAAATACCTGCACAAATATGATTACCTAAAAAACACAACGAATCGACTTTTGTTACGTATTTGATTGAAAATATGAATGGAGAAATTGATTATGCCGATTCGTGCCTTCCGTTTGCCGGGTGATATTCAGACGCTTATCGATGTACTGCCGCTTGCCTTTCACTATCCCGAAAATCCCGCGTGGAGTCTGGATGCCGAAGAAATTCGGGGTTCTGTGGAACAAATGCAAAAGATACAACGCATGTGGCCGTTGTTTCGGATATTGCTGGCCGTCTCGCCGCGACTCCGCGATCAACTGAACGGCATCGTCTGGGAAGAAGATGGCAAGCCTGTGGGCATTGCGAATATCGGACGCCAGGGCATGAGCGATAGTTGGCAAATCGCGAATGTCAGTGTGCTGCCTAGTTTTCGGCGGCGGGGGATCGCCCGGAATCTGGTCGAGGGCACCATCGACTTTGCACGCGGGCACGGCGCACAACAACTGATCTTGCAGGTGATCGATGGTAATACGCCTGCTTTTGACCTGTACAAAAGCCTCGGCTTCGACTTATATGACACGCAGTGGGAACTGACCGCACGCGAACCGAGTGCGCCGTCCGCCGTTACACTGCCCGCTGGTTACATCATCCAGCCGATGAAGCTGCGCGATTGGCGGCAGCGCTACGAACTTGCGCTGCGGATCACGCCCCCTGCCACGCGGCGCTTTGAACCTGTCACCGAGGCGCGCTACCGCACGACGCGCGTTGAGTCATTGATCGAAACAATGTTCAGCGGCGGAAATTTCACCGAGCGCATAGGTGTTTTTGATGCGGCGCATACAATCGTCGCGTATGTGCGGTACAGTGCGCGCCTGCGACCGGGTGGCGTCAATTCGCTGTCGATCACGCTCGATCCAGCGCATTCGGCCATCGCGCCATATCTGGTGCGTTCACGGATGGCTGAAATCATCGAGAGGAGTCCGGGGCGCGCAATTGAATTTCGTGTGGACGGCGGAAATCCAGCGCTGCTTGATGCGGCAGTGGATGCAGGTTTTGTCAAGCGGATGGCAGCCAACTGTATGGGAATCTGTCTCTAGCGCGGTTGTTGCAACGGATGCGGATAGGTCGCGTCGCAGATAAGTCGGCGAAAGAACGGCGCACTATTTGAGGACGCAAAAATCGCGTCAGCATAAAACCATCCCGAATGCACCCTGTTTCAGCGGTTAATCATCGAACCTGCGTGCGATAAGGCAACTCAAGCCCACTGGCTTGTACATAATGGCAATCAGGCTGGCTTACAGGGATGAGTTGGGCGGGCGTTTTACCAACAAAACGCTTCAACGATCGGGTAAGATGCGGTTGATCAAAATAGCCCGCCTCGTGAACGGTATCAAGGATCGATACGCCTTGCAGCAAAAGAGATTCCGCGTGTTGGGCGCGTTTCATCTGCCGAATGTAGCTTTGGGTGACGCCGGTCGTGTGCAAGAAACGATGGCGCACTGTGCGTAAAGGCATCACTGGCAGTTGATCGCGTAGTGCGGCATTCACGACCGGATCGCTTTGCACTACGTCATTCCGTACCAATCCAGCCACGAAAGTTTCCGCGTTTTCAAAATCGGGGAATTGCCACGCTGATCCATCCAGCCAGAAGGTGTTAAACGCGCCTGCGGGCAGGATCGTTTCGATGTCTAGGAAGTTCTTGGCAGGCAGCCGGGGCATGAACGTGCCCAGCTTGAACTTAATCCAAAGTATCTCAGCCGCGCCCTGCCACGATACAATGCCCGCCGATGTCAGCGGCCCCACGACAATCAGTTGGGTGCGATTGAGCTGACGCACGATGACCATGTGCCAATGGCATTCGGCGGGGCGGCTCGAAGACCCAGCGCCTGCTGTCCAGCCGCGTGTGATCGTCTCGACATAGGGCGAGTCCGACGCTCGTTCTTCGTAATCTATGCCGCTCATCCTGCAACCCTCAAATCGATTTTGTCCGCATTTGGCATACTCTAATTTGAGCACATTTGTTCTGCGAAAGCAAGTGGGTCGAAGGAGGCGAAAGTTAGCGGATGCGGCCTGCCGCTACCCTACACAGTAATAGGAATATGAGATAAAGGTGAAAGTTCGATCGAGTAGCTAAGCCAAATCTCATTGCTAAACAATGCGAGAGCAATCGAGTCAGTAAGTTGGTCGGTATTATATATGGCTGTTGTGAGTGAGCGCCGACTCCGCTATATCTGACTTTGGCCTACCATTCCCCTTCTTTTCAACGATGACATTTTATCATCTCACGGATACTGTATACGCTCACGCTTTGCCGTCAAAGTTTCGTTGAGTCGACGAAAGGGCAGTTGGAATGGAAAATTTAGCTACTATTTTCAAAAGGGGTCTGCGTCGCCCATCTTCGATCTTTTTTTCAGCCCTGCTCTTGGGCGTCGGGCAGTACGCCACCCACGCAAACGCTACACCTAGTCAACCTGCTGTGGCGGAGGGTGCGTTTCTGCATTCCTCACCTTATGAAGACCAATCTGTTGATGGTGTAGTGATGGTTCATGTACCTGTTGGTTGTTTTCAGTCCGGCGATCCTGACGCAGGAAACAATATCTTCGGAAATGTCGACGCTTTACCCGACGATCACTGTTTCACTGAAGGATTTTGGATTGACAAGTATGAGGTGACAAATGCGGATTTCGAGCGCCTACATGGTCAGGCGGCACATGCAAGTGACCTCAAGCACCCGCAACAGCCGCGTGTCCATATTACTTGGTATGAAGCGGATGCTTTTTGCCGATTGCGGGGCGGTGCGCTTCCGGACGAGATTTCATGGGAATATGCGGCGCGCGGTCCCAAGAACGCCCTTTATCCGAATGGGAATGAACTGAAATTGGACACATTCGCAGGCTTTCGGGCGGATGGGACGGATGGGCTGGTAATGGATGTGGGCAGTCATCCCGCGAGCGCATCCTGGGTGGGGGCACAGGATATGATGGGCAATGTCTGGGAATGGACAGCGGGTAAACCCCACAGGAGATGGGGAAACGATAGCATTGACACCGATAAGCTGCCGTCGGACACGAGCCTGCGCATCATTCGTGGTGGAGCCGCCAGTTTTCCGGAGCGCTTTGAAGACGTCGTGTACCGATCGGCATTCCAGCTCAGCGTGGAAGCGAGCAACGAAGCGTGGGATGCCGGGTTCCGGTGCATCCGGCCCGAAAAGCCAGGGGCTGCTACATCTGAACCGAATGCAACTCAGACCGTGCAGCCAACGCGCCCAGCGATCGCTCCCGCCACGGACAGTTCGCTGGCGGTTAATCCCAACGCGACGCCGATCCCGGCAGGCACACACAATGCCAATTGGACACCAATTGAAAAACTGGTCGGGGATTTCCTCATGGAGTATGTCCCGGCAGGGTGTTTCGAGATGGGGACGGACACACCGAATGACCCCGGACTGAAGAACGAAAGCCCGCGCCATCGCGTGTGCCTCACCAGCCCTTATTGGTTTGACAAGTACACGGTCACCAACGCCCAGTACAAGCGGCTGACCGGAAAAGCGCTGAGTATCCTGGCCGATGTCAACCTGCCCGTTTCACCAATTAGTTGGAATGACGCAGATGCTTTCTGTAAATTGCGCGGCGGGCAACTCCCGACCGAGGCGCAATGGGAATACGCAGCGCGCGGCCCGCAGAGTTGGGTCTATCCCTGGGGCGACGCTTTTGATCTGGATATTGACGGCGGGACGAACCATACAATGGCTCGTGTGGGGGTGCGTCCGCTTGCCAAATCCTGGGTGGGAGCACTCGATCTAATAGACAATGCGATGCAGTGGGTTGCGGACTGGTATGCCGTTGATACCTATTCGCAGAGCGTGACGAACGATCCGCAGGGACCAGCTTCCGGTGCTTATCGTGTGCTGCGTGGTGCGTCATTCCGCGGATCCATTACAACTGACCGTGCAGCGTACCGCAACTTCAATTGGCCCGATGTTCCTGTAGCGGAGGCGGGGATCCGCTGCATCCGCTACATCCTGAATGTGACAAGCCAGGCCACCACCGCGTCACCTACGCTCACACCTCTGACACCCACAACCGCCGCACCCACGACGCCGATCCCCGCGTTGATCCCGGCAGGTAGCCCCAACGCGCTTTGGACACCCGCCACCGCCTCATTCAAAGGTGTGGCAATGCAGCGTGTCCCGGCAGGGTGTTTCTTCATGGGACAGCGTGACGATAAACTCGGAACTGAATTAGGGGGCGACGATCCGAAACATGAAGTCTGCCTCACGAAATCCTTCTGGATTGACCAGACCGAGGTGAGCAATGACATGTTTGCCCGTCTGGGTGGGCAGGCGTTGATAGACACCAGGTTCACAGGAATGCAGCGTCCACGAGCATGGATTACATGGGATGAAGCGCAGGCATTTTGCACCGCCCGTGGCGGAAGTCTGCCCACCGAAGCCCAATGGGAATACGCGGCGCGGGGTCCAGAGAGCCTGTTGTTTCCTTGGGGTGATAACGATGATCCCGATAAAGTCGTGTCCTACGGCGACTATTTTGATAAGTCCAGGCCCGCCGATGTGGGTAGTAAACCGGCCGGGATGTCGTGGGTCGGCGCGCTGGATATGAGCGGGAACGTGGCAGAGTGGGTGAAGGATTGGTATGATGAAACCTATGTGAACAACAGCCCCAAAGACGACCCATCCGGTCCGGAATTTGGTACTGTGCATGGCTGGCGAGGTGGCTCTTACCTGCCTATCTCTTATGTCACACTCTATAACCCTGCATGGCGAGAGGGTACCAACGAGTTCGAGAGATCTGATTGGATTGGCGTCCGCTGCATCCTACCAGATAGCGCAAAGCCGGATACGCAACCAGTGGCGAGTCCAACGCCGGGGAAGTAAACGGAGATTTGTCGATGCGGGGTTTTCGGATGACAGCGGTGGCCGTTCCGTTTCGCCAGCAGACATAGCACGTTGAGCGGGCGGATGTAAACATGGACGGACGCGGCATGCCTCGTCCCTACCGACCCAAAATCCCCCTTCACAACAAAGCCAAACTGTATTAAACTGGCGGTCATTATCCAGACTTTGAGGAGTCGCCGCCCATGTCCCTCCGCTAGCAGCCATTCTCCCCTAACAGTTCAAATCGGACTCGTTACCCGCGACGAGATAGTTTGCGCTGTGCTGCTGGCGGTCACAATTTAGCCCTTGATCACACCCGATACCACGCTTCGGGGCGATCCGAGGGTTTTCACAGCCTTCCCATTTCAGCGGCACAGCATGATTCACGTCCTATGTGATTTTGCGAAAGGATCATGCTCATGACTGCAACATTTTCCAGCGAATTTGTCACCCGTGCGCCGACGCACGCCGACATACCAGCCATTTTTGAATTGGCGACCGCCTACGACATCGCCACCATCGGTCACCCGTACCTTGAAGTGCGGACTATCGACGATGATTGGACTTGGCCGGGTTTTGACCTGAGCAAAGATGCGCTCCTGGTACTCGATGACCGGGGGCAAATCGTGGGCTATGAGTGTCTTCTGGGGCTGTATCCAAACGGGAGGAGTGACACAGATGGTTACGTTCATCCAGATTTTGCCGGGCGAGGCATTGGTACCTATCTGCTGCGTTGGGCCGACGCGCGCGCCCGCGAACGGTTTTCCGAACTGCCTATACTGCCGCACAGTTATCTACAATCCACAACATTCGGCAATGATCCCTTATCAAAGCGGCTCTTTGAAGCTGAGGGTTATTTCGCCGTCAGACATCACTGGCGGATGGAAATCGATCTGGTGGAAGCGCCCGATCCGGTCGAATGGCCGACGGGCATCACGGTGCGCGCCTATGTTCCGGGTCAGGACGAACACGCGATATGGGAGGCCATGAACGAAATTTTCACCGAAGAGTGGAATTACGTGGTACAGCCATTTGAAGAGTGGCTTGCCGCGAAAATTACGGGCGACGAGGCTGATCCGTCGCTGTTTCTACTGGCGACCGAAGGTGAGCAAATCATCGGCATATCGCGTGGGATGTATCGCCAGGACGAGGGCTGGATTCGCACCTTCGGCGTGCGTCCAGCGTGGCGCAAACGGGGGATCGCGTTGGCGCTGCTGCATCACAGCTTCGGCGAGTTTTACCGTCGCGGCAAAACGAACGTGGGGCTGGGCGTCGATTCGCAAAATCCCACCGGCGCGACGCTGTTCTATGAACGGGGCGGAATGCACGCCACCTTGACGTTCGACACCTATCAGAAAGATTTGCTGTTCGCTTCAGAACCGGATGGCAATTCGTAGCAAAATCGAACCCCTCATCCCCCAGCCCCTTCCCCCACAAGGGTGGAAGGGGTGCAATCGCGCCATGGTGTGCCTTTGTTTATTTTTGATCACGATAATTCCAAAATCCGCGATGCTTGGCTCATCCCATGTTTCCTCTGCCATAGCATAGGGTGGTTCATTTTGGGTGAGACTTTGCGAAAGGATCATGCTCATGATTGCAACACTTTCGGCTGAATCTATTACACATGCATCAAACGATGACATGCCAGCTATCCATTCATTGATAACCGCTTGCGACATTGCCGTGATCGGCTGCGCCTATTTTGAAGGGCGTTCAGTATTTGAACGTTGGGGGGCTTTTGAATTCGATCCAAACGAAGATACGCTCCTCAGACGTAACATAGAGGGGCAGATTGTAGGCTATGAGGGTGTTCTGAGGTTTCATCCGAACGGACAGATTGACGTGGAAGGGTATGTTCATCCAAATTATGTTGAGCGGGGAATTGGCACTTACCTACTGCGGTGGGCAGAGACTCGTGCCCGCGAACAGATTTCCCTAGTGTCAACAATGCAGCGTCATTATCTGCAATCCAATGCGTTCGGGAACGATCTACTATCACGGCGGCTATTGGAAGTTGAGGGTTATTATACTGCGCGACATCATAGGCATATGGAGATCGATATGCTGGAAACGCCTGTTCCAGCGAAGTGGCCTACTGGGATCAGTGTGCGGACATTTATTCCAAATAAGGATGAGCACGCGACCTGGACGGTGTGGAACGAAATCTTTGTTGAGGAATGGGGCTACGTAGAACAGTCGTTTGAGGAATGGTTAGATGAGAACGAACCTGACGTTGACTTTGATCCGTCGCTGTGGTTTTGGCAATGGATGACGAACAAATCATTGGATTGTCCTGTGGGACATACAATCGGCAAGGTGAAGGGTGGATTAATTACTTCGGTATGCGTCCAGCTTGGCGCAAACGAGGGATAGCGTTGGCGCTGCTGCATCACAGCTTCGGCGAGTTCTACCGTCGCGGCAAACGGAATGTGGGACTTGGCGTCGATTCGCAGAATCCCACCAGCGCGACGCTGTTCTATGAACGCGGCGGAATGCACGCCACCTTGACGTTCGATACCTATCAGAAGGATTTGCTGTTCGCTTCATAGCGGATATAAACTCTCAACCCCTTCCCGCTCAGGTGGAAGGAAAAACAACACGCTCTGATCCCCTAGCCAAGAGGGAGAGGGGTTGGGATGAGGGCTTTTCCCACGCCGCTTTGCGCGGATACAAACTTTTCACTATACTCCCGGCGATCGATCCGCCCGAGTGATGGTTTGATTTCATGCTGACCCGAACTTTCCGCCTTACCGATAAGCTGAGCAACGCGCTGCTGCGAACTGCCGCCTGGGGTGGAACGGCGCTGCTGGCAGGCACATATTATCTGCGCGTGGCACTGATCGAACTGATCATCACGCTGTGGTTCACGCTGACGCGCACTGCCCGCACGGGCCAGGGCATTTACCGCACGACCGAGCAGCACCGCCGTGACTTGATGGCACGCCGAGTCAGCGATTCGGAAGCACGACCAGCCGTCCGCGAAGACCCGATCAAGACACAAATCCGCGCACTCAGCATGTTCACGGTCGGACTGCTCGGTTCATTGATCGTGCTCGTATTGTGGTTCACGAGCGCGCAGGGTGCCAGCAGCGGGGGTGCGCCGCGTCCGGGGGTGCTGCCGCCCGTCGCCGCGCAGGGCACGCCAACTCGGTCATCCGGGCTGCCGACGCTGCCGCCCACCCTCACGCAGATTCCCGATCCGCTGCGCGTGGGTGGCAGCATTGTTTATAGCCTGCACGATCGCGGCTATGACAATTTGTGGGCGATCGGGATCGGCCAAAGCAGCGCGATCCGGCTGACCAATGGCGCATATGATGACCGCGACCCGGTTTGGAGTCACGATGGCAAGCGCATCGCTTTTGCCAGCCACCGCGACGGCTATTGGAGTCTGTATATTTTGGAGATCGCGGGCGGCAAGATCACGCGGCTGACTTATCCGCCCGGTTACGAGCGCGCGCCGAGTTGGAGTCCTGATGATCAATATATTGTTTACGAAGGCTATGATGGCATCAACCTCGACATATACTTCGTCAGTTCCGACGGCAAGCAAATCCCGAAGCGCCTGACACAAAACCCCGCGCCGGATTTCGCGCCATCGTGGTCGCCCGGTGGCCGCGATATTGCGTTCGTCAGCTTGCGCGACGGCGCGCCCGCCATTTACGATCTGAACCTCGATCACCCCGGCAATCCGACGCTCGATAGCACGGCGGCGCGCATCACGCCAACGCCCAATATCGATCAGGATACGCCGACGTGGAGTCCTGATGGCAAGCTGATCGCATATACCGGGCGCGATAGTTCCGGCTTGCGATTAGTCTATGTCAAGACGCTGGCGCAGGCCAACGCTGATCCGGTGGTGGTCGGTCAGGGACGCGCGCCAAGCTGGTCGCCTGACAGTCTCAGTTTATTGTCGGCAGTCGATCGCAATGGCACGACCACATTTATCGCCAGCCCGGTCGGCAGCGTCGGTGTGGCCTATACGACCGTACCGCTTTCGTCGCTGGCCGATCATCCAAGCTGGACCGTGATGCCGCTGCCGCCGCTGCTCGTGCAGAATCCGCCGCAGGCGACTCCCGTTGTGCCGCCGCTGTACAATTCGACCGTCGGCTTCTCGCAGCCGAATCCGCCCTATTATCGGCTCGCCAATGTGCTGCCCGACGTGCCGAACGGCCTGCTCACCGAAAAAGTCGCTGACTCGTTCGTGCGGCTGCGTGAGGCGGTACGCGCTCAAACCGGACTCGATTATCTGGGTGGCACGGTCGATCTGTGGTGGGCGATCCAGGGCAGCGATCGACATGTCCCCGATCCCGGCCAATCGCCGCAAAATTGGCACTTCGCCGGACGCAGTTTCGACATCGATCGCAATTTGATCTACAGCAACAGCGCCGATGTGCCGCCCTCGATCGAAGTGGTGCGCGAAGACGATCCCAGTGGAAGCACTTTCTGGCGCGTATACCTGCGCGTGGCGGCCAATCTGCAAGGTGGATCGTTGGGTGAGCCGCTCCGTCGGCGTCCCTGGGATTTTGCCAGCCGCACCTCGCAAGACCCGCAGGCGTTCGAGAATGGTGGCCGCCCCAAAGGGACAATCCCGAATGGCTATTACGTCGATCTGACGGCACTGGCCGCCGACTATGGTTGGGCGCGCATCCCGGCGGATCGGGCGTGGCGCGCGTTGGCATCGGGTCTTCTCTATTGGGAATTCGATCGGCGCGATGGGCTGGCGTGGAATGACGCGATGCTTGAAATCTACGCACAAAACGACATCACCAACTTCCTGAGCGGGCCAACGCCGATCCCGACGCCCTTTTCGCCGCCGACACAGCCGGGCCCGACACGCACACCGACTCCGATCCCGCCCGATCAGTTAAAACCGTGAACGATCGGAGTTCAGCTTGAAAAAGACCAAAGCCTCGCGCGATGTCCTGGGCTTCCTGGTGATCCTGATCGCCGTGCTGCTGGTCGGATTTGCGCTGTTCCGCAACGTCCAACCGAGCGTATCATTCACGCTGCCGAACCCGACCGCGACTGGGACGCCCGTCGATAATTCGTGGGAGCAGGCGCTGCAAAACGTGCTCTCGTCGGATGACACCCCACAGCCGACACAGATTGTGCCGACGGCCTACGTTCCGCCCACCCTGCCGCCGCTTGGCACGCCGCTCCTGGTGCAGCCGACACAGGTCTACGTCGCGGTCGTCGCCAGCCCGACGCGCCCGCGTCCGATCGCCCCAACGGTGGCGGGTCCAAGCGCTGTACCTAGCCCGACCGGGTTCGTGATCGTCGATCATAATAATCCGAATCAGGGGCAGTGGTCGCCGCCACCCGAACAAGTGCCGATGTCGCACGATCTCCGCGATCACTTCTATTTCAAGCGCCCGGTCGATGCCAATGCCAACAGCACCAGCTTATTCTACTATCCGTATGGATCGAGCGGACCCGAGGGTACATGGCGTGTTCATCACGGCCTGGATATGCCGAACCCCGATGGTCAGGCGGTCCGCGCCGCCGCCGATGGGGTGGTGGTGTGGGCAGCGGATCACTATCGGTGGGTCGAAAACAAGCAGGTGGTCGATTCGGCGGAAAGCTATGGCAATGTCGTCATCGTCGCGCACAACTTCGGCTACAAGGGCAAACAGCTTTATACGCTGTACGCGCACCTCTCGAAAATTCTGGTATCGATCAATGAGCCAGTCGTATCGGGGCAGGTGCTCGGTCTGAGCGGGCACAGCGGCAACGTCACCGGTCCACACGTCCATTTCGAGGTGCGCGAGGGCGATAACCTGTACTTCAATACGCGCAATCCGCTGTTGTGGATGGCTCCGCTGCTCGATCATGGCGTGATCGCGGGGCGCGTACTCTATCAGGATGGTTCACCCGTGCAGAGCGCGACGATCTCGCTGCTGCGCGATAATCGACTGGTGGATACGACGTTCACGTACATCAACCCGAAACGTCCGGGGGGCGGATCGCATCAGGTCGATGGCGACGACAACTGGAACGAGAACTTCGCCATTGGCGATGTGCCCGTCGGCGCGTATGATGTGACGGTCAACGTGAACGGCTTGCGGTTGACACGCCATATCGACGTGCAGGCCGCGACCACCTCGTTCGTCGATTTTGGGACGGTCTCGACCCTGCCGATTAGCAATGGGTCATCCGGCTGACCTCATCTGCACCCAATGTGATACACGTAACCTATGCGAATGGGAGATAACATTTTCTGATGACGACACGCGCCATTATCTTCGACTACGGCAACGTCCTCGATATTGCCGACGATCCGCAATCCACGCTCGATCAACGCCACCTGATGGCGCAAGAACTGGGCGTTTCCGACGACGATCTGTGGGCACGCTTCAACAGTTCGGATGCGTGGCAGCAGGTGAAGCGCGGCCAGATCACGCAGGCGGAGTTTCACGATGCGATCATGCGTCCGCTCGGAGTCACTGACCGCGAGGCGCAAAAAGCACTGATCAAGCGCTGGTATTTCGGGCGCGATCGTGTCCATGCCGAGATGATCGCCATTTTGCACGCGCTCCAACCTTATTATCGGTTGGCGATTCTGAGCAACACCGACATCATCGAGATGGATCGCTGGCTGGCCGAGGAACAAGAACTGCCAGATATATTCGAGGTGGTGGTCAGCTCGGCGCAGGTCGGGATGGCAAAACCCGACATGGAGATTTACCACTACGCGCTCAAGGCATTGAATCTGCCTGCCAGTGAGGTGCTTTTCGTCGATGACTTGGTGCGCAATACGTCGGCAGCGGAGGCGGTCGGCATCCCATCGATCGTTTTCGAGTCGCCCGTCCAATTGCGTGGGGAATTCGCAGCGCGAGGGATTGTGCTCACCGAGGATGGAAAAAACGGAGGGGCGCAGAAGTAGTCGCCGTATCGCGCTGCACGCTGTGTGCCAATATGCCGGATGCGCCCGCCAATTTGCGGCGGACAGCCGCGTGTCCCTGTGTGACCTGCATCCGCAAAATTGCCAACTGTGCGTGGCTTAAGCCCGCGTATGTATCGCCGGATGATTCTGTAGCAGAATTGTTGGTGCGGCCATCGCCCGTAGGCGTTTTTGGCGCTTCGATGCGTTGTGAAGGCATATCCTATCCCCTCTGTGTATACGATAGGGACAACCCATGTAATTCAATAAATATTCTCAATGCGTGTCAATCACGCAGTCATTTATAATCAATGGAATTTGAGATTCTTCACATCGCCTAATTTCGTAGGTTTTGGCTATAATCACGCCTCTGATAAGCAGCTATGCGATAAGGATCACGCAAAATTAACGACCACACTGATCAGCCGACACTCGTCACGATCGCCGTCCTCGGTGGCACCGGCAAAGAAGGATCCGGGCTGGCGATGCGCTGGGCGAAAAGCGGCTACCGCGTCATCATCGGCTCCCGTGATGGGGCGCGCGCGCAGGCCAAAGCCGACGAGCTGAACACCGAAATGGGCGTCAGCTATCTGCTGGGCATGGATAACCACGCAGCGGCAGCGGCGGCCACCATTGTCGTGTTGAGCGTGCCATACGATGCGCACGCGGCGACGCTCGAAGCCGTGCGCGATGTGCTCAAGGGCAAAATCCTGGTCGATGTGACCGTCCCGCTGCTGCCACCGAACATTCGCAGCGTCCATCTTCCCGATGGCAAATCGGCCTCGTTGGAAGCACAAGCCTTACTCGGTGCGGATGTGCGCGTCGTGACCGCCTTCCAAAATGTCAGCCAGATTCACCTCAAGGATGCCGCCCACAGTGCCGAGTGTGACGTGTTGATCTGCGGTGATGACGAAGCCGCCAAAAACGAAGTCATCCACCTGACCGAAGCGATCGGGCTGCGTGGCCTGGACGCAGGGCCGCTGGTAAATTCGATCGCCGTCGAAGCGCTGACGCCCATTATTCTGTATCTGAACAAGCGCTACAAGACCAAATATGCGGGCATCGTGATCACCGGACTCGACGCGCCGTGACGCGAGTCACCATCGAGTCGATCGCCGGCTTACCGCTGATCAGTGCGGGCGATGACTTGGCCGCACTCATTGCTCACGGTGCGACGGCGGCGGAAATCACGTTCGAGGCGGGCGACGTGCTGGTGATTACCTCGAAAATCGTCTCGAAAGCCGAAGGTCGGCGCGTCGATCTGCGCACGGTGACGCCTTCAGCGCGCGCGATCGAGTTGGCCGCGCAGACCGATAAAGACCCGCGCGAAGTCGAACTGGTGCTGCGCGAAAGTGCCGAAGTTTCGCGGATGCGGCGCGGCGCGATCCTCGTGCGTCACAAACTTGGCTTCACGTCGGCCAATGCGGGCATTGATCGCTCGAACGTCGGCGCGGATGGCGAAGATTGGGTGCTGCTGCTGCCCGCCGATCCCGATGACTCGGCGCAGCGCATCCGTGAGTCATTGCGCGCGTTGACGGGCGTGGGCGTGGGCGTGATCCTCAGCGATACGCATGGCCGCCCGCATCGACGCGGCAACGTGGGCGTGGCGATCGGCGTGGCCGGGATCACAGCGTGGCTCGATCTGCGCGGCACGCCCGACCTTTTTGGGCGGACCCTTCAGCACACAGATATTGGACTCGCCGACGAGATCGCCGCCGCCGCCGATCTGCTCAGTGGGCAGGCCGCCGAAGGCTTGCCCGTCACGCTGGTTCGCGGCCTGAATCCGCCCGAATCGGATGGGCGCGCCGCTGACCTGTATCGCCCGCCGGACACTGATTTGTACCGCTGATGCGAGATGGCGCCCCTCTATCCCCCAACCCCTTATCCCCACGCAGGCGGGGGGAAAGGGGAGCAAAACCCCTTCGCTCTGCTTGCGTGAGTGAGGGGTTCGCATGACCAGCTTCCACGATATACTCCGCACGCGGCGCTCAATCCGCCGTTACACCGATCGCCCGGTCGCCCGCGAAACGATCGAGGGTATCCTGGATGCTGCGATCTGGTCGCCGTCGGCGCATAATCGGCAGCCCTGGCGATTCGCGGTCGTCACCGAGTCCGCGACGAAAGAGCAGCTCGCGCGCGCAATGGGCGATCGGCTGCGCGCTGATCTGACCGCTGATGGTGCGCCGCCCGCCGCGATCGAAGCGGATGCTGGACGCTCGTATGCGCGGATCACGGGTGCGGCGACGGTGATCGTCGCGTGTCTGAACATGACCGATATGGATCGTTATCCCGACAAAAAGCGCGCCAACGCCGAATATCTGATGGCTGTGCAGAGTACCGCGATGGCCGTGCAGAACTTGCTGTTGGCGGCGCACGAAGCGGGTTTGGGGGCGTGTTGGATGTGCGCCCCGCTGTTCTGCCCGGATGTGCCCATCGCGGTGCTCGATTTGCCCACCGATTGGGAGGCGCAGGCACTGATCACGGTGGGCTACCCCGCCGAAACAAAAGAAAAGACGCGCTTCGGAGTTGAAACAAGGGTGATATGGCGTTAAGAGCGTTCAGATCAGTGGTGGCATTGGCAGGCGGCGTCGGGGGCGCGAAATTGGCCGATGGGCTGGTGCGTTCCATGAATAAACCTAGTACATTGACCGTGATCGTCAACACGGGCGACGATTTTCGCCACTACGGGCTGGCAATCTCGCCCGATCTCGATACGGTCATGTATACGCTAGGCGGGGTGGCGAACGTCGTCAATGGCTGGGGTTTGGAAGGCGACACGACGCAAATGCTCGCCATGCTGCGGCGCTACGGCGACGATGCGTGGTTCGGCCTCGGCGATAAAGACGTTGCGACGCACCTTTTGCGGACGCAATGGCTCGCGGCGGGCGTCTCGCTCACCGAGATCACGCGCCGCCTGTCCGCCGGATTGGGCGTCCCCGCGACGATTCTGCCGATGGCCGATCAGCCCGCGCCGACGATGATTCACACGGTCGAGCGCGGCGTCTTGCCGTTCCAAGAATATTTCGTGCGTTACCATTGGCAGCCGACGATCGCGCGCCTCGAATTTCTGAATGCTGATGTACATCCGACGCCCGAAGCCGAAGCCGCCCTCGCCGCCGCCGACCTGATCCTGATCTGCCCGTCGAATCCGCTGCTCTCGGTTGAGCCGATCCTGAATATCGGCTATCGGGCGCTGCTCGAAAAACGCAAGGCGCGCTGCATCGCGGTCAGTCCGCTGATCGACGGGCAGGCGGTAAAGGGACCAGCCGCCAAGATCATGGCCGAACTGGACATGGAACCGTCGGCGAACGGCGTGGCGCGCTATTATGGCGATCTGATCGACGGCATCGTGATTCAGACGGGCGAATCGGTCGATATGGCGCGCGCACTCAACGCCGATATTCTGATGCGCGATATACCCGATCGGGCGCGGCTGGCCTACGAGATTCTGGCTTGGGCGGGGAAATGGGCATAAGTGGGAATTGGGCGATTCTGCCCGTCAAACCCTTTCACCTCGCAAAGAGCCGTTTGGCGGGCGTGCTCGCCCCAACGGAGCGCGAATCGCTGGCGATCCACCTGTTTCGGGGCAGCCTCGATTTTCTCGTTTCGACCGACCTTTTCATGGGGATTGTGGTCGTCAGCCGCGATCCGCGTGCTTTGGCTATGGCACGAGCGTACACGACGGGAAACGTTCACGCACTGGCCGAGACGGGCGCGCCGGAATTGAATGCCGCGCTCACCGAGGCCGCCGAATATGCCAAACGATGCGGTGCGGACTGCGTATTTGTGCTACCCACCGATGTGCCATTCATCACGCGCGCCGATGTCCAAATGATGAACCGAGCCAGCGGCTATCGATCCGGTATCGTGATCGCCCCCGATCGCGGACGGACGGGCACTAACGCGCTGCTGCTCGCGCCGCCCGATGTCATCCCGTTCGCGTTTGGCGAGAACAGTTATGTCGCTCATTCACGGTTGGCAATGCAGGCCGATGTCATCTGCCATGTTTACGAGTCGGAGCGGGTAGCCCTCGACATCGATACGCCGCCTGATTTAGATACGTACCGCGCGCTCATGGCCGCCCGCCAAAGTACGCAGGGGGTATTGTGACCGATCGAGTCGCGCTCTATATAGGCGACACGCTGACGCTCAAGAACGCGATCGATCTAGTGGAATATGCCGATGAATGCGGGTTCGAGGCAGTCTGGCAGGCGGAGAATCGGCTGGCGATCGATGCGATCGTGCCAATGGCTGCTTACGCCACCCGGACGCTGAAGATCAAGATCGGCGCGGGCGTGATCAATCCCTGGACGCGCAACGCCGCCCTGATCGGCGCAACCTTGAGCGCGCTCGATCAGTTAGCGCCGGGGCGAATCCTGTGCGGGATCGGCGCGTGGTCGGAGCCGTTGGCAGCCAGTATCGGGATTTCGCGCGGCAAACCCTTGCTCGCCATCCGTGAAACCGTGACCGCCGTCCGCGATTTGCTGGCCGGGAAAACGCTCACCGTGCGCGGCGAGGTCGTCAACCTGACCGAGTTCGCGCTGCCGGGCAATCGGACTGGATCGCACACTGTGCCGCTGTACATCGGCGCGACGGGTACGACACTGCTGGCACTAGCCGGAGAGATCGCCGACGGTGCGCTGCTCAACTATCTCGTGTCGCCCGCCTATACCGCCGAAGCGATGACCGCGATCGACGCCGGGGCGCGCGTCGGTGGACGGTCTATCGATGCCATCGATCGCCCACAGTTGATCATGGTGTCGCTGAATGCCGATCGCAAGAAAGCGTTGGATACGGCGCGGCGCTTGGTCGCACAGTATATCGGCGCGCAGCCCGCGATCATGGCAGCCAGTGGCATCGATCCGGCGCTCATTACGGAGATCGGCGCGATTTTCGCATGGTCGCCCACCGATGATCAGATGGATCGGGCAATCGCGCTGGTGCCCGATGATGTGGTACAACTGGTGACGGCGGCGGGCACAGCGGACGAGGTACGCGCCAAAGTGCGGGAGTTCGTCGCATCGGGATGCACCTGTCCGGTGTTATACCCGATCGGTGACGATGTACGCGCTGTGATCGATGCCTTCGCGCGTGGGTACTCAAGTTAGAACCGGGGAGAGAAAATGCGAATCGTCGTCCTTGTTTTGGGCGTGCTGGCCGTGTTGATCGGCCTCGTATTCTTTGGGTTGGCTTTTCTCGCGCCGCTCTCACACAACCTAGCGGGCACAAGTGCCGTACAGGTCTATAGCGAAGCCAGCTACGATGCGCTGATGGCGATCGCCTCTTTTGTTTTCGCCGGTCTGTGTGCCAGTGCCGCCGCCTATCCGAGTCGAAGCCGGCTGCCACAAGCAGTCTCAACCACCACCAATCGTTAAGGAATAAGATGCAACGCCCCTCAATTGTCGATTCGTCCGCCGTTATTGACCATCTCCCCGCCGATCATCACCACCATTCGGCACCATCCTACACGGCGCAGCAGCCAAGCGCGCGGATGTGTTTCGTCTGCGGCGTGGAAAACCTCGCCGGTTTGGGCATCCGTTTTTTCAATGATGGTCCCGGCCAAGCGCGCGCAACCGTCACCCTGAGCACGCAGTTTCAGGGCTATCCGGGCGTCGCGCACGGTGGCATCGTCACAACGATCCTCGATGAGACGATCGGGCGTGCGCCAATGAGCGGCGATGCGAAACGCTTCATGTTCACCGCCAAGATCGAAGTGCGCTTTCGGCTGCCCGTGCCGCTGGGCGTACCACTCACCGTGACGGCGCGCCTCGAAAAAGATCGCGGGCGCATGGCAATCGGCATTGGCGAGATTCGGCTGCCCGATGGCACGCTGGCCGCCGACGCGACGGCCACCTTGATGGCGATCCCGCCAGAGACGCTGCAAAAGATGGCCGCCGAAGAAGACTCGTGGCGGGTCTACCCCGAAGGGTGAGCCGCACACGCTTGCGCCCCGTTCTCGCGCTGATCATCTTAATTTTTGTGATCGGCGCGGCGGCGAGTGCTTACCTGATCGTCGGGCATGGCGCAAGCGGCGGATCAACGCAGATCATGCCGCTCGACGACGTGTATATCCACTTCCAATACGCGCGCATGATCGCGGCGGGGCAGCCGTTTCACTACAATCCCGGTGATCCGGCTACCTCTGGCGCAACGAGTCTGCTGTATCCATTTATTTTGGCAGTGGGCTACGCTCTCGGCTTCCAGGGCGATCGGCTGGCGATCTGGGCGCTGGCGATCGGCGTGCTGTGCTGGATCGGATCGGCGTGGATCGTGTTTCGGTTGGTGTGGGACAGAACCCCACAGATTCACCTCACCCCCCGACCCCCTCTCCGTCATCACGGAGAGGGGGAGCCGCGCCCCTGGACCCAGCTTCGCGGGCAAGTGGGTGGGGGGCAAACCTGGATTGCGCTGGTTGTGGCGATTGCGTTTGCGCTGAGCGGCGCGATCGGCTGGGCGTTTATGTCCGGGATGGAAACCGGGTTGATGATCCTGGCGACGCTGCTCACCCTGTGGTGCGTAACACGCGATCGGTTGGGCGCGGCGATGTTGGCGGCGAGTCTGACCGCCGTGATCCGTCCGGAAGGCGCGGTGATCGCGTTGGGTGCGATCGGCTATTTTGCGGTGTGGCGCGGGCGACGCACATTTCCATTGGCGATCTTGCCAATCGTGGCGATCGGGATTCAACCCGCGATCAACTTGCTGCTGACGAGATCGATCACAGCCAGCGGGATGCAAGCCAAGTCCTACTTGTACAATGTGCCGTTCGATTTGCGCAGCGTGATTGGCGCGATCGGCGGCGTGTTCGCGCGTATCTGGGCGGAGATGCTGACGGGCATCGATCGGGATGGCATCTTTTTTGGCACGACCATCGCCGCGATTCTGGCCGCTATCTATTTTGCGTGGCAGATTCGCCAATCGCGCACCGAGCGATCCTCGTTCTGGCTGATCGGCATGATCGCGTTCTGGCTGATCGGCTTGAGCGGCGCGGCGTCGATCCTGGAAACGGCGTTCTGGCAGTTCAAGCGCTATCAGCAGCCGATCGTGGCGGTGCTGTTCGTGTTGGCGGGTTGGGCGATCAATAGGATTTACCGCACGCCCCGCTCTCAGATTCACCTCACCCCCCAACCCCCTCTCCGTACTCACGGCGAGGGGGAGTCAAAGGGGGCGCAATGGGTGGCGGTGGGTGGATTGGCGATATGCTCACTCGTCACGCTTGCGCTTTTTCTGGGCTATTACGGCGATAACGTCCACGAGGTGGCGAGCCTGCAAGTCCCGATGGCGCGCTTCGTGGCGACGAACACACCGCTCGACGCGCGGATTGGCGTGCATGACATCGGCATCGTGCGCTATCTCGGCGATCGTGCGACCTACGATGTAGTGGGGCTGACGAACTCAGGCGCGGCGCGGGCATGGCGGAGTGGCCCCGGCGCGGTCTACGAACAGATGCGCGGCAGCCCGATCCGCCCATCCTATTTTGCGATCTATACCGATCCGCATGGCCTCTCCTATTTCGACTCGACGGATCTGTTCCGCGATGTGCTGGCACGCTTCCCATCGACGCGCCCCGGCCACAATGTCGCCTCGGCCTCGGATGAGCAGATTGTGACGCGGGCCGATTGGTCGATCGCGGGACGTGCCGATTCACCCGTCACGACCGCGATCCCGCCAAACTTTGCGCGCGTCGATGCGCTGAACGTGGCCGATCTGAGTGATGAAGATGCGCACAGCTATCGTTGGTGGAATACCGCGCAAAAGACGGGTTATGCCACCGAACTCTATCAGATGGCGACACTCGGCTGCGATCCTGCGCAAAAGCCGACTTGTTCGCTTTTGGATGGTGGTCGCTTGTTGACGGGCGGCGAGGAAATGACGATCCACACTTTGCCCGGCGCGGATTTGCTGTGGATTACGCGCGTGCATCCACATGATGAAGCCGCGCTCAAGTTGCTCGTAAACGGCCAACTTGCCGCGACCCGCGTGATTCCCGGCGGACTCGGCGGCCACTGGTTGGAGGTTGCCACGCTGATCCCCGGCACACTGATCACGGGCGCGCAAACTCGGTTGCGGGTCGAGGCGTCGCGCGTCGATGGTTTCTATATGCCCTACTATCACTGGTTCTATCAAGGGCATTTTCAGCCGGATATGACCGCGACGCTGCCGTCATCAAACGCAGGCGCACATTTCGGCGCAGCGGGCGCGGGGATCACGCTGCTTGGTTGGCGGATCAGCATCGAGCCAGCGTCGCATAGTTTGCGGCTGGATGTCGAGTGGCTGGCTGATCCGGGCGCGATACTCGGTGATGACAAAGTGTTTATCCACATCTACGATCAGCCTGATCGTCCGCCGATCGCGCAGATCGATGGCTTGCCGGGTGGCACGACCCCGCCGGGAAACTGGCTGCCCGGCATTTTTCATGATACTTATCGCGTGCCGCTGCCAGCGGGTTCCGCGACACACACGCTGGCGATCGGACTGTATGACGCCTCAGTCCCGAATGGCGATCGATTCGTGGTCAGTAGCGTGGGCGCAACGGGTGACGGACGGCTGTTCCTTGCGTCGTTCGTGGGCGACTTTTGAAAGTTGCCGCACGGCACGTTTTGAAGCATAATCAGCGCTTATGAATACCGACGATCAACTCACAACCCTCGATAACACGTCAATCGATTTGCCCATCATCGCGGACGCGGTGATCTCGATCCCGCACCGCTTGATCGAGGCGATCCTGTTCGTGACTGCACCGCACGATCCCACCGATGCCGTGACCGAGTTCCGGGTGGCGCTGCGTGATGGCCGCACCTTTGCGCTGACCGCCTACACGCCTGCCGCGATCACGCGCCTGATGGCCGAATCGGGGCACGCCAGTTTGGTCGATCCGGGGCTGATCATCGTGCGGACGATCACGTTGGCGGCGGTGCTCGACGCGCTCGAAAAGGCGCTTCGACTGGGCATTGAGCGCTTCGGCGTGCCGATTTAGGGCGCGCTCGATCGCCCGCATCCCTGTTATAATCCCCGCCTGAAAACACGAGGCAATCTTAACCTTGAATATGGGTGGCTTTTTGCTGCTGACGGCGATTTTTGGCCTGCTGATGCTGGTCGTGCAGCGCGCCGAGTTGAAGCGACGCATCGTGACGGCACTGTTTATGTTGATCGTCGGCGTGCTGGTTTGGCGCTACGGTATCTATCGGATCGGCGGCGACTGCGGAACGCTCGATTGGCCGGCGCTGTGCCAGACGCGCGTGATCGGGCGGCTCAACGGCGCGATCGCCATCACGACCGTCAACCGGGCGCTGATCGCGGCGGTGCTGCTGAATCTGGTCTATTGGGCGCTGTTTGGGCGCTACAACCCGGTTGGGTCGAGCGATTCGATCAAAGTGATCGGGCTATATGACGAGGCGTGATCGCCCGTTCCTGAACGAGTACCGCCTCGATCATTTGCAAACAGTCAATTTAGAGCCACCCCAGATCGTCCAATAACGCATCGAAGGCGCGACGTGCGTCAACCTCCGCGAGCGCCTGATCGCGCTGTGCCAGCACCGTTCGCAGCCGTTCGATCACCGACTCGATCGTGCCGAAGGCAAGCAAAGCGCGGGTATCGATTCGATCGATCCGTGCGGCAAACTCTTGGGCACAGGCGCGGATGGTGGCAGGGCCGTCGGTTTGCTCGTCTACCTGCTGTTCGAGATAAGTGGCGGATTCGTAGGCATCCACGACGGCTTGATGCAGTTCCGCCCGCAGGTTTTCGGCATAGCGCTGATAATCATCGGGTGTCTGGAGCGGCGGCTCAAAGGTCGATCCGGCGATGGGCGTCATAGCGCTCCTCCCGTGCGGCTCGACGCGCCGCGATCATGTCCTCAGCATCTTCGGCCAACTTGCGCAATTTTGCGAAACTGCGCTGCCCCTGATCGCGGAGTTCGTCGTCCATTTCCTCGCGGGTGCGGAACGGTTTACCCGTCAGTTTTGAGGTTGGCTGAGTCGGCAGCGGAACGCCGATCTGTCGCCAGAAGGCGCGGCTAATAGTGAGTGCGTCGGGGAGCGTCTGCCCGCTGACCATTGAGGAGACGGCAAAATCGAGGAATTCGGTCAGGGCGGATTGGAGCGTTTGCAGGCGATCGGGTGGCAGTTGACCGAGCAATCCGCTGAGATATTGGAGGATCGGCGGTTCGGGCGGCGGCGGTGGTAGTACGCCGGGCATGAGCAGCCCCACGATTTTTGGTGCGGCCAACAACGGATAGGGCGGCATTTTCAAAATATCGATAGGCGAAAATTGCGGAGATTGCGGTACAATATCCATAGGGATAGCCTTTTTATCCTAGCGGCGGGAGAATCTGTCCAGGAGACCCCGCCGTGCTTATAAAATACGGTGTATTAAACCGCATATTAGATACTATAAGGTCAATCCACGAGATTGTCAATAGGTGTGGCTGGGAAGTTTTCCGTGTCGAATGAAATAGCCTTGCGAGCCGATAGGCTGCGAATTCTGCGCGAAGAAAACGGCCTATCGCAGCGTGAACTTGCCCGACGTTGCGGTATGGCTGTCAGTATTGTGAGCAAATATGAAAATGGCGAAAGTGATCCTTCCTCAACCTATCTTAAATTAATGGCCGAACAGCTTGGCGTGAGCACCGATTATTTGCTCGGTGTGAGCGATGATCGCCGCCGCAAATCGGATGATCTCAAGTTGAGCGAGGAAGAATGGGCAGTGCTCGATGCGCTGCGGCGTGAAGGTTGGCCGGGCGTGTTTCGGTTGGGTGCGGAGCGGATGGCAAAATAGGCGGGCGCGCCCTGAGCATACGGGGGGTGACACGGGCAACCACGGCGGATCACCCGTTTTTAGGGGTGATTGCTACGGGACGGACGCTTTGCCGTCCGGGGGTGTTTTCGGTTTGGCCGGATCGGGCGAGGCGGTTGGGTCTGCGCCCCGTATCTCAAAGTTGATGTCTTTGAAGTTTTCGGCCAACGCGGCGGCCACTTCGTTGAGAATCTTCATCTGCTGTTCGACGATGCTCATAATATCGTCAGCGGGGGCCGTCTCGCCGCGTAACTGCGCGCGGGCGCTGCGTTTCCGCGACGGCAGGGCCGAGGTCGCGGTGCTGGCGAGATATTCGGGGCGCGTGAAGTGGTGGCGCAGCAAAGCCGTGATCGTGCTGTAGGTTTCTAGATAATTGCGCAGCCGCACGAGGTTGCTCAGGTTTTGCTGAATATCCTGATTGGGCCTGCGGAAAAACATCACCAAAAATTGTGCTATGCTGAGACCGCCCAGCAGCAGCGGCGTCTCCAACGGCGTCGTTTTTGGCGATTGCAGGTGGGCGACGACCGCGTACAGTGTCAGAAACAACATCAAAAAGCCGAAGAAAGTCAGACCCTTATTGACCCAGGCAAACCAGCGAAACATGTCCATCGAGCGGCGGCTGGTCAGGGTCAGATATTCGTGCAGGCGGTTGTCTTGAAAGGCGAGCACGCTCTGCTTGTCCAGAAAGTAATTTTTGTAGTTGCGAAAGTCGGCGTGATTGAGAATTACATCCGCCGGGATCGGGTCATCGGGCGGCACGGTGCGCCGTGCTTTGTCTCGACGATGCGCCAGCACGCTCACCAGGTCGTTCAAACTGTGAATGATCTCGCAGCCCAGCACTTTATCGGCGAAGTCTAGCCCGGTCAAGTGACGTTCCAGGGTGGTGGAGGCCGTCAGCACATCCGAGACGACGAGGTTGTCGATCCGGTAGAGCGTGCGCAGCCCGGTGAGCAGCGTCATGATTTTGATGTCGGTATACACACCGATTACCACCACATAGACGCGCTGGGTCGACTCGGCGCCGTTGATCAGGTGGTCGAGGATTTCGCGGAGATTGCTGCACTCTGGGCGCGTATCCGATGTGTCATTGCGGAGATCAAAGAGGGTATTGGACCGCACTTCATAATAGGTGGTGTGATTCTGCTGCGGATTCAGGAAACCAGCTTTGGTTTGTTGGATGGGGGGCGGCGCATCGGGTACGTCTGGCGCATTGGGCGCATCGGGCCAGGGTCGCAGGAACTCGTCGAAGCCTTCGAGCGGCTCGGCTTCCCAGGTGTTGGCCTCACAGTGCGAGCCATACAGCCGCCGTTCCCGATCATAACTTTCTGATGATTCATGCCAATCCCGAATATGGATCACATGCAGATTGCTGTCCGCACCGCGCCATTTTTCGTTCAGGACGATCTCGAAAAATCGATAGAGTGGTCCTACTTTCACCAACTGCGGGTCAAACACGCGGCGATTGACGGGCTTGACGGGAAAGGTCACCTCCGGCAGGCGGCGTGAACGGCGGCGCACCCGCACTTGGCGATAGCTCCTATTGGTCAGATCGCTGCGTTGATCGGGCAAATGGTTCTCGTCGCTGCCGACCAACATCTGCTCGACCACATCTTGCGGCAAACACAAACGATCTTCTTCCGCGAGGAAAAATGAGTTTTGTAAACATTGTGTGATCAAGATAAAAATCGGTTCGTCTGATTTTTCTGTGGGTGCTTCTTTGTTCACGTTATTCTCCTCCGATGCCGCGCCACTTGTAATTATAACGATGTTTTCGGGGTGAATATCACGGTCAGTCGGGGCAAAAAAACGCCCCATGCCTTTTTCGGGGTAGGTATTTCGATGTAAACGGACGCGGCAGGCCGCCTCCCCACCAAAATGGGTATAATGTCAGAAGTATCGACAATATTTACGCTTCAAGGGAAAACCAACGTGGAATATCGGGTACTCGGCAGTTCAGGTTTCAGTGTGCCAGCACTCAGTTTCGGGACGGGGACTTTTGGTGGGGATCATCCGTTCTTTGGTAAGTGGGGAAACAGCAATGAGGCGCAGGCGGGCCGCCTGATCGATATGTGTATCGACGCGGGCGTGAATATGTTCGACACGGCGGATGTGTATTCATACGGGCAATCGGAAGATATCCTGGGTAAGGCGATCACAGGACGGCGTGACAAGGTGCTGATCGCCACGAAGGCGACCTTCCGCATGAGTGATGAGCCGAACGATGTGGGTACGTCGCGGTTTCACCTGATTCGGTCGTGCGAGACGAGTCTGCGTCGCCTGAACACGGATTATCTCGACGTGTATACGATTCACGGTTTCGATGCGCGGACGGCAGTCGAAGAAACGCTGCGGGCGCTGGAAACGTTGGTACAAAGCGGCAAAGTGCGCTATATTGCCTGCTCGAATTTTTCGGGTTGGCACTTGATGAAATCGCTGGCTATTTCCGAAAAGTACGGTTGGGCGCGCTATTCCGCACATCAAGCCCATTATTCGCTCGTCCGGCGCGAATATGAATGGGAATTGATGCCACTGGCGCTCGATCAAAAGGTCGGCACGATCGTCTGGGGGCCGCTGTCACAGGGGCGACTCAGCGGAAAATTTCGCCGCAATCAGCCGATCCCGGCAGGCAGCCGCATCGCTCAGGGTGCGGGCGAAGGTCCTGCGATTCCCGAAGACTGGTTCTACAGCGTGATCGATGTGCTTGATGCCATCAGCGCGGAAACCGGCAAGACGGTCGCCCAAGTGTCGCTCAACTGGCTGTTGCAAAGGCCGACGGTCGCAAGTGTCCTGATCGGTGCGCGCGACGAGGCTCAGTTGCGCGAAAATCTGGGCGCGATCGGCTGGAATCTGAGCACTGACCAGATGGCGCGACTGGATACGGTCAGCGAAACGCCGACGATTTATCCGTACTGGCATCAGCGCGGCTTCTCCGAGCGCAATCCAACGCCGACGCCGCTCTACAAGTAAGCAGCGCTACGCGAGATGATGCGAAACACGTTCCGGCAAAAGAAATAGCCGGACGTGTTTAGATGGGAACAAGCGCATGGAACTCAATAGCATCCTCAAAGAATTGGAAGGGATGGGCAGCCCCGAAGTCAAACGGATTAAGAGCACTTTTGCCATATCCCCTGAGAATTCCTGTGGCATATTTCTCAAAGAGTTGAATGCACTGGCAAAAAGGCTGGGCAAAAATGACGTCATAGCCATTCAACTATTCGATTCAGGTATCTATGAGGCGCGGCTTCTCGCCAGTATGCTGTTCAACCCACCAAACCTGACAGAAGCATTGATGGATCAATGGGTCGGAGTATTTGATACCTGGGAAATCTGCGATACGTTCTGCATGAATGTCTTTGGGAAAAGCCGATTCGCCGTCAAGAAAGCCTTTGAATGGTCGGATAAAGAGCCAGAATATCAAAGGCGCGCCGGGTTTGTGTGCATGGTTCAGTACGCTTTTACGAATAAAGATGCGCCTAATTCCGAAATCCGCAGCTTCTTTCCGCAAATGATCAAATATGCCAGCGATGATCGACTATACGTGATGAAGGGGATCAACTGGGCTTTGCGGCAAGTCGGTAAGCGCAATAAAGACTTACACGCAGAGGCTATTGCAGTTGCCCATGAAATACGCGAGATCGGCAGCAAACCAGCGCAATGGATAGCACGCGATGCGCTGAGGCAGTTGCAAGGGTCCACGGTGTTTTTCAAGAACTACCCCAGGAAAATATATGGCAGTGATCGGGACAATTGACGGCGACCATGACAGATTCTTTCTTCACAGATCCACCACTTGTCCTTGATCCACCAATCTTCTTCCAATCGCTCAAGAATGAAAATTTTCTGAGCGACGACAATTCTCGTATTGATGCCCCCTACGAAGTTTCCAGGCCCATCAATGCAGGAGGCTGTGCCGCTACGGCCTGTATGTGGCTGTTGCTATGGTTGTGGTTATTTTACAGCAATGAGAATTCCCATGACAATAAATCACTGATAGCGGGACTTGCAGTTGGCTTGATCGCCCTGCTGTGCATTTGGGAAATTGTAGTATTGCATAATGTAAGGACACTTCGGCGTAACCTCCGCGATTTGGAAGCCTCTGGACAATTGATCTATGGAAAAATCGTGTGGCTAAGCACTACCTGCGCAGGTAATTGGTCATCGACATTACATACCGTATGCTTTCGCTACGAATTTACTGCACCTGGAAGTGATGATCGCAAATTACAAGGTGAAGGAAGGGTCAACATGATCAATCGTGAACCCGATGGTCTAGATGCAAAAATTGGGCGTCGTGTTGCCGTTTATTACTTGAACGATCAATTTTTTGTTATGCTTTAGCCCTTGAGGCGAAAGTAAAAAATGAGCCCCGAACTCTATCAGCGAGTCGTCGTCAATCGTGATATACCGGACGAAAATTTAAAAAAGGGGGATGTGGCTTGGATAATCGATTATCTGGTGCATCCAAGTGGGGGCGAGGAAGGTGCAATCCTCGAAGTTTACAATGCGCTTGGCGAGTCGATCCGTGTTGCAACGGTGCCGGTTTCCGCGATCGGGACATTACGCGCCGATCAGGTTCCAGCGATACGTGAGCTAGAACAGCATTCGGAAGTCTAAACGTTATGCGCTTAAACGATGCCGAATACGCAAGTTGAAGCCCTATCGCTTGCGGCGGGCTACCTACGGGTCAAAGGATGCCCGGTGCCTAATCTGTGAGCTGCTCGTGCGTGGGGTTCGGTCTCAATTGCTTTACCACTAACGCTTGACGCAGATCGTTCAACCGCTTTGTCAACAGCATAATGGCCTCAGTTGAGCGCGTGCTGCCCGGCTTGCTCGTTTTGACGATTTGCCCCAACTCTTTTGTAGATATCATGCTCGTTTGTTACCACTCACTATTGCTTCGTCCATATTTTATCACGTTTTTGCAGATTCACCGTCAATAGAATGATCCGTCTCACTTGCTGTCGCTACTTCAAGTGCTTCTATGGCATTTACGGCCACGTCGGCCAACTGCTCACGCTCAAAGCGCGCGATTTGGCTTTCTAACAAACTATTCAGAATACGAGCACCGCCAAATCCGCTGAGCAGCGCAATTCCGTACACTTGCGGTTCAGTATAATTGACGCAAAGCCAGATTATGCCATTGTATGGCATTATGGGCTATAATAGCAGGCTTGATTGAATGTAAAATTGGAATTGCCTGTATGTTTGGGTGATGTGGAGCAAAGGCCAAGCAAAAGCGGATGCAAGTGATTAAGGC
>JBBRMW010000038.1:0-29439 GCA_038230635.1 Aggregatilineales bacterium
CCCTCTGGTTGACTTGTCACTCTCAGTTTGAACGATGAACACCTTTTTGCCAATCCCCTTTTCTAAACATGTCCGCTCCCCAGCCGTCCTCACGGAGAGGGGGGATCAGGCCATTCTGGACTCCCCTCTCCACAGCGTGGGGAGGGGCGGGGGGTGGGGTGAACGACTTTGCAACAGCCCTGACTTTACTTTACCGATCGCTGTTTCGCGCGTGTTCTTCTGGTATAATCCGCGCGTTTTGCGAACTTCGACCCATTACCAAACAAATTAGGGGCTGGCTTGAGCCAACAAAATCCACAGCTTTCAGTCGTGATTCCCGTGCATAACGAGGAACACAATGTCGGTCCGCTGGCCGAATCGCTCACGAAGGTATTGACTGCATACGGGCGCACCTACGAGATCATCTATATCGATGATGGCAGCAGCGACGGCACTTACGAGGCGCTCCGCCGCTTGCACACCTCCGATCCGCATATCCGCGTGGTGCGCTTTACCCGCAATTATGGGCAGACGCCCGCTCTGGCCGCTGGTTTCGATCACGCACTTGGTGATGTGGTCGTGGCAATGGACGGCGATCTGCAATTTCACGCCGAAGATTTGCCGAGCGTCGTGGATAAGCTCGACGAGGGCTACGACATCGTGAGCGGCTGGCGCGATCGCAGCCATGATCCAGGGACGCGCTCGCTACCGAGTCGCGCTGCCAACGCCATGATGGTTTACGTAAGCGGCGTACCGATGCGCGACTTCGGCTCGACCTTCAAAGCCTATCGCCGCGATATGCTGCATCACCTCAAATTGTATGGTGAACTGCATCGCTTTATCCCCGCACTGGCGAGCCGCGACGGGGCGCGCATGATCGAAGTGCCCGTGCAATGGTCGCCGCGCCGCTTCGGCAAAAGCCACTATGGGCTGTCGCGGACGTGGCGCGTCTTCCTCGATATGATCGCGGTCAAGTTTCTGCTGTCGTTTTCGGCGAAACCACTGCGCTTGTTCGGCAGCCTCGGCATGGTGTGTTTGGGGATCGGATTTTTGGCGGCGGTGCTCACGCTGCTGATGAAGCTCCCGTTCCTGGGCGGCTATAACATTACAGGCAACCCGTTTTTGATCCTGTCGGCGTTGTTCGTGATCACGGGTATTCAGTTCATCACGAATGGGTTGCTGGCCGAAATGCTGACCCGCACATACTATGAAGGCGGCGCGGTCAAGCGCATCTACGCCGTGCGCGAAGTGCTGGAATGAGTTGGGAAGGTGTAAAGTTGGATCACACTTGCATAGCTGAAATCGCAAGTTTCCAGCTTACTCTACTCCAATTGGCAAATGCGATTCAGTTTGATGCTGAATCCCTAGGGCAGACGGAACCCCTGCAAGTTGATCCCTGGGCCAAATTTCTGGACATGATGTTAGTCGGCTGTCGGCAACTTACCCACTACGGATTTCAAGGTTTTGTTGAAATCATGACGGAGGACAAAATAGATTGTGATTCGCTACTGCGCGCCATAAAACATGATTTGATGGTTCCGATCGGTAAAATATATGGGGCAGCACATGTTTTTCACGAATTTCTACTGTCCGAAACAACTGGTCTGGAGCCATATCAGAAAAGCGTGGTCGAACTCCTATCCCGTTCACAGCAGCTTCGTGAACTTGTCAGCAGATAGACCCCTCATCGAATCATATTGCATTGAAGCGTTGGTCTACTTTATTGTCTCGACTTCAGAAAGTTGTCTGGAGTTGCGTATCAGTTATCTCATTCAATACGATGTGATAAGATGGTTTCATTGAGTTGGAGTGTCATGACTATGAGCGATGTCTTGCTCACTATTCGGCTGCCAGCGGAACTTGCCGAACAAGCAAAGGCTGCCAACCTGGAAATCGAAACGTTCATCGTTGATTCGCTGCGGCGTGAATTGGCCGGCAGCGGGATCGAAACGGCTCCGCCCGAAGTAGCGCGGGGGCCCAAACGGATGCCAACCATGGAAGAAGTCCTGGCCGATATTGCGGAATCGAAGCGCCGTTTGGAGTCGGGCGAAGTGATTCCGCGCGTGTGGGGTGAATTCGCAGGCGAAATCTGGATGAGCGACGATTTCGATGATGAACTGCCCGATGAAGAATGGGGCGATTTGTTCCTGTGAATGTTATTTTCAGCGTATACCTAGTCCGGGTAATTCCGATAGGATTCACCTCACCCCCCCTCCCCCTCTCCGTGATTACGGAGAGGGGGAGTCGAATGCGCCCAATATCTCGTCTTCACCCGAAACCCGTATTAGATTCACTCCTGGATAGGAAACGAACTTGTCCCTCGGCCAAAACCTGACCAGTAATTCTGTGACACCCCCAAAAACCTATCGCGTGCTCGCCATCGCGCCGACGCCGTTCTTTGTCGATCGCGGCGGGCATGTTCAGATTTATGAGCAGGCGCGCGCGCTCCAAACGCTCGGCAACACGCTCGAACTGTGTACATATCATATCGGGCGCGATATGCCCGGCCTGACGACACACCGCATCCGCAAAATCGGCTGGTACACCAAGACCGACGCGGGTCCCGCCTGGGGCAAGCTGTACCTGATGATCCTGCTGTTCTTCCTGAGTTGGCGGGAAGTGCGTCGTTTCAAGCCGGATATTCTGCACGGGCACGGTTGGGACGGCTGCTGGATCGCGTATGGGCTGCACCTGCTGACGGGCGTGCCGTTCGTATTCGATATGCAGGGCAGCTTCACCGGCGAGATCGTCGCGCACGGCTATGCCAAAACGCAAAGCCTGTTTTTCCGGCTGCTCAAGTGGATCGAGCGGCGAACATTGCATCTTGGATCGGTGGTCACGCAGTCGGAGCAGATGGTCGCTGATGCAATCCGCGATTTCGGCGTCAAGCCCGACCGCATCTATCACACCTACGACGGGGTGGACACCGCGGACCTCGCGCCGGGCATCGATCCAGGCGACTTGCGGCGTGAATTGGGCATCCCTGCCGATCGGAAGATTGTCGTGTTTTTGGGCTTGTTGAAAGCGTATCAGGGCGTCGATGTGCTGCTGGAGGCAATCCGGGTGCTGGTGTGCGAGCGCAAGTATACGGACGCGCACTTCTTGATCATGGGTTTCCCGGACGAAGACAAATACGCCGCTAAGGCACGCGAGCTGGGAATCGGCGAGTACACAACCTTTCCGGGCAAGATCGACTATAAGCGCCGCAAGTATTATTATGCGCTCGGATCGGTGGCCGTTGCGCCGAAACTCTCGCCGACCGAGGGTGACGGCAAAATCTACGATTATCTGGCAATGGGGCTGCCGATCGTGGCTTTCAATCGCCCCGCCAGCAAAGAAATTCTCGGCGATCTGGCATTCTTCGCCCCGTTGGGCGATGTGAATGCACTGGCCGAGGCGCTGTATTTGGCATTGACCGATGAGGCGCGCGCGGCAGATTTAGGGCGGCGCGGTCGGGCGATGGCGGTCGAGAAATATTCGTGGTTGGCGGTCGGTCGGCGTTTGGTAGCGGCATATTCCGATGTGATTGCGCATAAGCGCCGCTTTTGAAGGTAGCAGGGGAGATCGTCTGATGGCAAGCGTTTTAACTTTGCTCATTGGCATTTTGGGCGGCGTCGCAGTCGGCATCCAGACTCCGATCGCCAGCACCATCGGAAAACGGGTGGGCAGTTCGGCGGGCAGTTTGATCGTGCATGTGAGCGGCGCGGTCTTTTCGGCGATTCTGGTGCTGCGCGATCCCGAAGGCATCCGTCAGATCAACACGCTGCCCGCCTGGACATATATCGTGGGGCTGTTTGGGGTCGTGCTCTACCTGACGATCAATTACACGATTCCGCGCCTGGGTGCGACAACCGCAATCGCGCTCATTATCGTCGGGCAGCTATCGGTTGGTTTGTTAATCGATACCTTTGGGCTGTTCGAGGTTGCGCCAAAGCCGATTAGCGGGACACGCATCGCCGCGGTCGTGTTTTTGCTCATCGGCGGTTATCTCATCATTCAATAGGCAGTCCAATCTTCTGAGACTGCAATACGCGAGGACTCATTGACTCAACTCGAAACTGTCGCCTGTGACTTGTGCGGATCGACCAACGCGCGACTGGTACTGTGCGTGAAAGATCGCATCCCTTCGAGATCATGTGGACAAACAGACGCAACAAGCTAAAATAGCCGGCTTCACCATGAGGGATGTAAAGGATGGCTTTGCAAGAATTGTTACCTGAGTTACGCAAGTTGGCTATTACCGAAAAAGTCCAACTCATCGAAATGCTTACGCAAGAAGTCGCTCAACAGAGCGCCGTTTTCGTAGCAGGGGCCGTCTATGAAGTCTGGTCTCCTTATGATAGCGGGGCCGCCGCGGCGCAGCTCCAAAAAATGCTCGATGACAACAAGACGAAGCAGAATGGCTGATGTCCTACGGGTTGCGTATAGCCAACGGATGGGGGCGCAGGGGGAAGTGGTTTTGCGCCCGCTACTGTCGCTCAGTCTCACGCTTGATGGCATCGCTATCGAAGCTACCGGGCTTCTGGATACGGGCGCAGACATCAATGTTCTGCCTTATCGAGCAGGATTAGCATTAGGCGCTGACTGGAAAAAGCAGCCGCTTCTGGCGACTCTGTCGGGCAATCTCGCCCAATATGAGGCAAGAGGTGTCTTGCTTTCTGGAATCATTGGCACATTTGAGGCGGTTTCGTTGGTGTTTGCTTGGACACGGGCAGAGCAAGTTCCGTTGATCTTGGGTCAAGTTAATCTATTTCAAGAATTTGATATTTGCTTTTTTCGAGCCGAGGGGGTTTTTGAGGTGCGGCCAAAACGCTCTCACCTCTAATGACGCAAATCATTTAGGTTATGAGCAATCGAAGCAGCATTGACCATCCACAAAACCCATTTGCAGATACGACCGAAACCAATCATCCATCATTCGAGGACTCATTGACCCAACTCGAAACCGTCGCCTGTGACCTATGCGGATCGACCAACACGCGGCTGGCGCTGTGCGTGAAAGATCGCATTTACGGCTTGCCCGGCGAATTTAACTTGGTACGCTGCCAAAACTGCGGCTTACTGTATATCAACCCGCGCCCAGATCGCGCAAGTATTGGCGCGTTCTATCCTGATCTGGATTACCACGCCTTCCGACCCTCTGCCGGACTCAAGAGTCGGCTGTTGGCGCGGCGACGGAAATCCGAGGCGCGCAATTTGCTGCGAGGTTTGCCAGCGGGCGCTGCGGCTTTGGAGATCGGTGGCGGTACGGGCGAGATGTTGGTCGCGCTGCGGGAGGCGGGCGCACAGGTGACGGGAGTCGAGCCGAACGCCGCCGCCGTCCAGATCGTGCGCGAGCGTCACGGCTTGACCGTGTATACCGGGATGCTCGATGATGTAGACTCCGCGACGCTGCCACCGGGATCGTTCGATTTGGTGCTGATGAAATATGCGCTCGAACATGTTCACAGTCCGCGCGCCACGCTGACCCGGATCGCCGCGCTGCTCAAGCCGGGCGGACGCACCGTGTTCTGGATTCCGAACGCGGCTTCGTGGGATGCGCGGTTGTTCGGCGCGTATTGGCGAGGTCTGGATGCGCCGCGCCACCTGTACATTTTTACGCCCGCAACGATCGCGGGATTGGCCGAGCGGGCGGGGTTAAAAGTGGCGCGGATTGACTACAGCGGCGTGCCCAACGATTGGACGGGCAGCCTCGGCTTTTGGATGGCCGATCGCGCCGTCACGCGACCATTGGCGCGCCTGTTCGACGTGGGCAACCCAATCGGGCTGGCGGCGCTGTATCCGTTCAGCCAAGCCGCCGCGATCGCCCAGCGCGCCGGACGAATGCGCGTCACGCTGAATGTTGGCTGAGTTTGAATTGGCAGTTTGATGGCGGTATCACGCTAAGGGAATTTGACTGCGCGCGTGTATTGCGAAGGTGAGGCAGCTTCGTGTGTAGACTGTTGCGGAGGGCGCGGTGTCAACAGAGAGACCAACGAGCGATCCCAAACCCAAGCGTGTTTTGAGCGATGATGGCGAACTGGTTGAGCCGTCTTTCAATCTTTCCGCCGAGTCATTCCCGCCCAAACGAAAGCGGGTTGGCCGCCCCCGTTTGATGAACTTGGCCTACATGCTTTCGGGGGCCAGCCTCATGCTGATCGTCGGGCTGGTGATCATCGGCAGTCAACTATTCCCCGGCGTTCGTGCGCCCGCAGTTCAGGGTACGTCGCTGCCCCTGAGCCGCATGACGAGCACCCCGCTCGATGCCGGAGTCGCCATGTACCTGACGGATTGTCACACCGTCATGCAAAACGAGGGCGTCAAGCATGTTTTGAACGTCTACCACGATACCTATTCGCTTTTTTTGCAAGATGCGGGCAGTGGGATGGTTTGCCAACCGAAGCTGCCCAATGGCGCGGCGGTTTACAGCAACGGTATGCTGTCGCCTGACCAGCGCATATTATTCGTGGTGCGCTATGATCAGGTGCTCGCCAAGAGCGATCTGTACGTAGGCAGCCCTGATGGATCGGATTGGCGCAGCCTGGGTGGTGCGATCTCGACCAGTTCGGGTGAGCCACAATGGTCGCCGGACAAAAAGCAACTGCTGTACATCGATACCGATCAGCCGTTGGTGGCAGGCGGCGGCACAAATATCAATGTAGTCTCCGCCGACGCGAAACAGACGCGCCTAATTTTGCATTACAAGGGCGCGGCATCGATGCCGCATTGGTCGCCCGACGGCAAACAACTTGTGTTCATCGGCTCGAACTTCGGTTTTTATCAGACGGCGACCTACAGCAACGCGACGATATTTACCGCGAATGTGGCGGATGGAACTATACACCGCGTCGCCGACTATCAGGGGAATAGCCCCGTCAGTCCAAGCTGGTCACCCGATGGCAAGCAGTTTGTTTTCGGCGCGAGCATGGGGATGCCCAACATAATCTACACGATGAACGTGAACGGCTCTGGCCTGCGCGCGATCACGGACGGTTCGGTGTGGAGCGGCGTACCCTTCTGGTCGGCGGATGGCAAACAAATCTATTTCAGTCGGTATTCGCCGGACAGTAATCTCCACACCTGGGTCATGGATGCCGATAGTCAAAATGTGCGGCAGGCTTCCGATGCGGTGGTGGCGGGATAGCGCGTTGTTGCAGATTCACCTCTCATGAAAATGGGGTAATTGACCTCACCCCCGCCCCCTCTCCGTCATCACGGAGAGGGGGAGACAGAGGCCACGCCGCGCGATTTTCATGATGTCGCATGTGTTCATCGTTCATGATGACTCACCCCCTGCCTCTTTCCGTACTCATGGCGAGGGGTGCTCTGCGTTTGATCCTCACACTTTGGCTACGGAAATGGGTTGGGCGTGAGATGAAAACAGCTATTTCCCCGGCTCGAACCAGGACAAGCCGACACTTTGCAGGATCACGTTCGAGGTCGTGATCGTTGCGGGGTTCGAGCCGTCGGCGTCCATCACATAAAGGTGGATTTTTTGGCCGCTCCCAGCAAGGTAGGCGATTTGCTTGCCATCGGGCGACCAAGCCAAGCCAAGCACGACATTATTGACGGTCGTCAGTTGACGAACGTTCGAGCCGTCGGCATTCATCACGTATACGTCGTATTTGCCGCCTTCGGCCACTTGAAAATTGAGTTTCCCGGCCAGAAACACGATCTGCTTGCCATCGGGCGACACGAGCGGCAAGACGCGATCGGTGGCCGTTCCGGTATCGGTTTTGTCGTCGGTGAGTGCTTGAATATCCGTTCCATCGGGGTTGATCGTGTAGATTTGGTAGACTTTGCCGCCGCCGCGATCACTGCTGAAGATGATGCGCTTGCCGTCGGGCGTCCAACTCGGAAACCAGTTCAGCACCGTCCCACCATCGTCGAGAATTTTGGTTGGGTGCGACCCATCGGCGGCCATGACGTACAGGCTGCCGCCATTCAAGGAGGTTGCTTTGGGCGGCAGCACATAAAACACGAATTGTTTGCCATCCGACGACCATGCCCCGCTAAAAGCATTGAGTGCCGCATCGGTCAATGGATGTGGATTCGTGCCGTCGGCGTCCATCACGATGATCTGCGCCATGCTGGTGGTGAGATTGAAGGCGGTATAGGCAATCTGTGTGCCATCGGACGACCAAACCGGGAAATCAGACTGATCACCCGTCGTGAGCGCCTTGCTGTGTGACCCATCACTATTCGCGCGATAAATCTGCACGCCCGCGAATTTGCCGCCGAACACGAATCCGCCCTGGGCGGCGTCGGCGGTCGCGGCGGGGGTACTAGACTGTGCGCGCGCGGGATTCGAGGCGAGCACCACGCCGATCAGGGTGGCAGCCAAACCGAGCCGAACAGCTAAATGACGAACCAAAACAAGTTTTGAGATTTTGGACATTGTGACCTTCTTTGATAGTTGAGCAAAAGCATACTGATACGGAATCCGGGTGATTGATGCCGGATTGACCTCACCCCCCGGCCCCCTCTCCGCAATCGCAGAGAGGGGAGACGAACGCGGCACGTCGCTTCAAGGTCAGATGATAGCACGGGTCTTCGCCCCGATTCCGTATGAGCAGTTATAAACGATCGAGTCGCGCGTGTCCACGAAATCGGGGTGCGCGGAAACAGGCGGACGCAGCAAGCCATCGTCCTATAGGCACCAAGTTAAGGGTATGCACGTTCAAAAGACGGCCAAAGTTGAAGGCCGCAGGATTAGTGCGGCCCTGTTCACGGGGACGGCTAATTTCATAATATGGAGGCAATCTCGTCCGGCGTTGCGATCCCTTCGAGACCCACCCGCGTCACAGATAACGAGGCGATGTGCGTTGCAATTTCCGCCGCCTGGCGAATGTTTCGCCCTGATTTGAGCATAGTCAGAAAGGTTCCAGCAAAAACATCGCCAGCGCCCGTGGCATCGATTACCGAAACCTGTGGCGCGGGAACATCAAATGGAGACTGACCACGCTGATACACGGTGCAACCTTTGGCGGCCCGCGTCACCACCAATAAGGCGGCTAAAGCAGCATAATGCGCTTCGAGCGCCTTATCCCAGTGTATATCTTCTTCGCTGAAAACGACCGCATCCAGCATCGGTAAGAGTTGCTCTGCTTTTTCCCACGGCTTGGCATATACAAGCCCATTTGCATCCCAAGCGCGCATCCATCCTTGCGGCGTTGCGGCAACCAAAGTCTTGGTTCCAATATAAGCCTTCGCAATATCGGGATCAACTTCATCATCGAGTGGACCAAGATGCAAGATGGTTGGCGCGCGCCATGCCAGTGGAATATCGGCCAGGGTCAAAAGGTTCGCACGGCTGGGCATCACTTGATGGCGCTTGCCCTCCACATAGGTATTCACAAAAACTGTACTGGCCGGCGCTTCGATGAGGTGAAGCTGGGTCTGTGCTGGCAATGAACGCAAGACGACCTCATCTTTGCGCGCACTCGTTACAATCGCTGCTTGGATGCCCGTTTGGGCGCTTAATGCCTCCACAATACTGCCTGCGTATGAGACGGTTCCGCCCAAACGCGGACCTTGCGGTGTTTCATCGTGGGCAACATGACCGAGAAGCACATAGAGATCAGATAGTGTCATGAATGGAAAATCGCTTTAGGTAATTTCGAGCCGGTGATTTGCTCAATTATCGCACATAAGTAGTCCATCAAGTCAGAAAAGCCATCAGTACACGCAAAAATCCTTAACTCGGGGCCGAAGGGGGCGACGGCCTGCCGCGCCCGTTGAACGCCGCACAATAGATACGATTGCTGCGGTGAGCCGAAACTCTGAATCTTGCGTACTTTCAATACATCTGTTATATGCTATGGGACAAACGCCGCTAAACTTCGATTCAAGTTTACCGTGTCGCTATCAGGATATTTGGAGCACGCATGACGAGATTGGTTATTGTCGAATCGCCGACCAAAGCGAAGACGATTCGCGGGTTTTTACCAGACGGTTATCAGGTTATGGCGAGCATGGGACACATCCGTGACTTGCCCGCCGATGCCGAAGAAATCCCGGAAGCGGTCAAAAAGAATGCGTGGGCGCGGCTGGGCGTCAACGTCGAACACGACTTCGAGCCGCTGTACGTGATCCCCGCCGCCAAACGCAAATTGGTCAAGGAATTGAAGGATGCACTCAAAGATGCCGACGAATTAATCGTCGCCACCGACGAAGATCGGGAGGGCGAAAGCATCGGCTGGCACTTGACGCAGGTGCTCAAGCCAAAAGTCCCGGTGCGGCGCATGGTCTTCCACGAGATCACCCGCGAGGCGATCCAGGAGTCGATCAAGAATTACCGCGACATCGATGATAAGCTGGTGCGCGCCCAGGAAACTCGCCGCATCCTCGATCGGCTGGTCGGTTACACCGTTTCGCCGCTGCTGTGGAAAAAGATCGCGCGGGGGCTGTCGGCGGGGCGCGTGCAATCGGTGGCGGTGCGGCTGCTGGTCATCCGCGAAGAAGAACGGCGTGCCTTCCATTCCGGTACGTATTGGGATTTGCGTGCGCGGCTATCGCCTGCCGCCGCCAAGAGCAGCCGCTTCGAAGCGTTCTTACAATCGGTAGATGGGATGCGGATCGCAACCGGCAAAGATTTTGACGAAACCACCGGATTGATCGCCAAAGATAAGCAAAAAAAGGTACTGCTGCTCGACGAAACCCAGGCGCGCGATCTGCAAACGCGCTTGCTCAAAACCGAGTGGCGCGTGGCCGACATCGCCGAAAAGAGCCAGATTCGTCGCCCGCCGCCACCGTTCACCACCTCGACTTTGCAGCAAGAATCGAATCGCAAGCTGCGTCTGTCCGCGCGCGACACCATGCGCATCGCCCAAAAGCTTTACGAGGAGGGGCATATCACGTATATGCGTACCGACTCGGTTCACCTGTCGGGTGAGGCGATTGGGGCGGCGCGCGGGGCGATCAAAGTACGCTATGGCGCAGACTATTTGAGTCCGAATGCGCGGCAGTTCACGACCCAGAGCAAGGGCGCGCAGGAAGCTCACGAGGCGATCCGTCCGGCGGGCAATCGAATGCTCACCGCCGACGATCTGCGCCTGAGCGGAGTCGAAGCCACACTCTACGATATGATCTGGAAGCGCACAATGGCGACGCAGATGGCCGATGCGCGCTTGACGCTGATCACAGTCAGCATCGAGGCGGCGAATACGGTGTTTCAGGCCAACGGCAAGCGCATCGACTTTCCGGGCTTTTTCCGCGTCTACGTCGAAGGCTCGGATGATCCTGATGCGGCGCTCGATGATCGTGCGGTATTGCTGCCACCCATGCAGGTGGGCGGCGCATTGACCCCGCACGAACTGGAGCCAATCCCGCACCAAACGCAGCCGCCCGCCCGTTTCACCGAGGCGACGCTGGTGCAGACGCTCGAAAAAGAAGGCGTTGGCCGACCGAGCACCTACGCCACCATCATCGGTACGATTCAGGATCGTGGCTATGTGGTCAAAACGGGCAATCAGCTTGTGCCAACGTTTACGGCCTTTGCGGTCAATCGACTGCTCGAAACGCATTTCCCGACTCTGGTCGATACCGGATTCACCGCACGCATGGAGCAGACACTCGATGAGATCGCAGAAGGCGATGCCGAGTCGTTGCCATATCTGCGCACGTTTTATCAGGGCAGCGATGGCCTCGAAACGCGCGTCAGCGAAAAATCGCAGAGCATCGATCCGCGCGAGATTTATGCGCTCGCGCTTGATGGGCTGGATGCGCGCGTGCGCATCGGTCGCTATGGGCCATACCTGGAACAGCAGGTAAATGGCGATGTCGTGCGCACGTCCTTGCCCGCCGATCTCGCGCCCGGCGACCTATCCGACGAAGACGCGCTGCGGCTGCTCCGCGAAAAGGAAAAGGGTCCAGAAACGCTCGGACTCGACCCGGAAACACACAAATCCGTGTATGTGCTCAACGGGCGTTTCGGGCCGTATGTGCAGCTTGGCGAGATGGATGATAATGAGGGCAAGCCCAAACGCGCCTCTCTGCTCAAAGGCATGAAGCCCGAAAACGTATCGCTGCCTCTCGCGCTCGAGCTGCTCAGTCTGCCGCGTCATCTCGGCGAACATCCCGACGATGGCGAGTCGATCATTGCCGGGGTCGGTCGGCTCGGCCCGTTTGTCAAACATGGCAAAGACTACCGCTCGCTGACGACGGATGACAATGTGCTGTCCGTGTCGCTCGATCGGGCGTTGGCGCTGCTCAGCCAACCGAAACTTCGACGCGGTGCGCGGGGTGCGCCGCAGCCTCTCCGCGAACTGGGTGCGCATCCCGCCGATGGCGCGCCGATCGTGGTGCTCGGTGGCCGCTTTGGGCCATATGTGAAGCACGGCGCGGTCAATGCGACGCTGCCAAAGGGCACGAGTCCCGAAGCGCTGACGCTCGATCAGGCGCTCACGCTGCTGGCAGAGCGTGCGGCCAGGGCACCCGTCAAACCGAAACGCGCAACAAAGGCAACCAAAGCGACCAAATCCGTCGCACCGAAAAAGTCGGCCACACCCAAAGCGGCGGCTGCCAAGAAACCCACCAAAACGACGACTCGCAAAAAGGTCGAGGTCGCCAAAGAGGTCGATCCGAAACCCGCCGCGAAGCCCAAGCGCGTGCCCCGCACGGCATAGTTACCGTGATTAATCGAAGTCGGCCATACAGAATAAATGAGTTCACAAACGTCAAAAACGGCTCTCCTGATCAAGTTGGAGATGGGGACTCTACGAAATCTGTTGTGGCCGACTACTAGAATGCAAAATTACTCGTTGATCGCTCCGTCGGTTTCGCTCTGGGCGAATTTTGCCAAACTTACACATGTTGAAGCGCGATCTTACTTTGGTTGGTTTCAGAGTCAAATCCCAATTCGCATCGAAACACTTCAGGCGGCAGTCAGTTCATCCGATAACCTCGCGTTTCGTAATTGGCGTGCTACCAAAACACCAGATTCTCTTGATATCCTTGGAACTTGGTTTGCCGAAACAGCCAAAATACGTCAAAAAACGGATGCTGAAAAACAACGTGATGCTGAATTTATAGCCTCATTGCCTGATAACGATCCAAAAGACAGGCGAAAAAGTTGGTATAAACCAACGGATTGGATGCTGACTGATATAACAATCTCCTTGATCTATGATGTAGGCATGTATCTCGGTGAGGTTTTTACTCATTCCGACGTTCGATTATCTTGGATTTTGAGTGTAAAGACGAGAAAATCTGACTTTCAATATCAGAAACCTGTTGTCACTGGCTTCGGCAAGATAGACTGTGATCCAATAGGCCTCGTTCACGTTATCGCATTGAAATATATTGATAAAAGCAGCCGACCTTCTGAGTTATTGGGCATCTATAATTATTGGAACGCGATCTAGCCGCCCGACACCTGGGAAAAAGAGGATTGCAAGCACATAGAAAGCCGAGTAAGGTTGAGTTAATCAGACAAAACCAAGACGGAGCGAAACCATGCGTTACATTCCCCCTGGTCAATTGTATCGTGGTTTATATGCGCGGTTAGTAGCGATGCTGCCGCAAGAAATTGACAGCCGGGTGACGAACTTGGTATATCTGATGAGGGTATATTCCTGTCGAACCGCTGGGCGACGCTTGAACAGGCTGCTGACAACGCCCGGTGATTGGTATTGGCTGCCTTATACTAATCTCACGCAGGCCAATGCCTATCCCACCCGCTTGCTGCTGTGCTGGAAACGCGGCAAAACCAAACCCTGGTTGCTTGCCACCAACCTGACCCACCCGCCCGACATTCTGCGCTTATACGGAATCCGGGTGAAAACCCGTGTTATCAGGTGGCCTTGAATCAGCGAGCGGGGTTCGCCTCCCCCTCTCTGCGATTGCGGAGAGGGGGCCGGGGGGTGAGGTCAATCCGTCACCAATCACCCGGATTCCGTATTGTATAACCGTCGCATGGGCATTGAAGAACTGTTTGGCGATTGCAAAGAGCACGGTTTTGACCTCGAAAGTTCCTACTTGCGCTCCTTTCATCGCCTCAGTCGCCTGACCCTGGCCGTCATGCTGCTTCGACGCCATTTTTGACCCGTTTCCAGACCCCTTTTTTCTCTCGCTGAGGTGTCGGGTGGCTAGCTTTAAGGTGTATACTCCTATATCGAAACATCCATGTAATCTTCAAGGAGGTTCTTATGGACGCGAATTATTGGCATCAAATATGGGAAACCAATAGACTTCCCTTCCACGAAGGTAAAGCTAATTCCCTGCTGGTTACCTATTTCAAAGCCCTTTCCCTAGCAAAAGGTAGTCGCGTATTCGTACCGTTGTGCGGAAAAACACTTGACATCGCGTGGCTGCTTTCGAATGGCTATCGGATTGCTGGGGCAGAATTGAGCGAACTGGCTATTAAGCAGTTATTTGTAGAGCTTGGCGTACAACCGCAAATACGGGACATTGGTCAAGTAAAGCACTACAGCGCAACCGATATAGATATCTTTGTGGGCGACATCTTTAATCTCACTCGTGAGATGCTTGGCTCCATCGATGCCATCTTCGATCGGGCTGCATTGGTCGCCCTACCTGAAACGATGCGTATTCGATATTCCAAACACATAACTGACATCACGGGTAACGCACCGCAACTGCTAATTACCTTCGAGTACGACCAGACCCTGATGGAAGGCCCACCTTTTTCAGTTATTAGCAAAGAGGTAAATCGGCACTATGAAGATAACTACAAGATATCGCTTTTAATAAGTCTGGATATACCAAACGGATTGAAGGGAACAACTCCTGCGAAAGAAACTGCTTGGCTTTTGAAATAGTTGATCGCATTTTGCCCGCCTCACGCCACAGAGATTTAGCCCCCCTCCCAATTTGCAGAGAGCCGGATCGGCGGTAAGGTTCTTTTGCAGATCATACGGGTTCCGGGTAAAGACTATTGCACCAGCGCGTGTGACTCCCCCTCTCCGTGAGTACGGAGAGGGGGCTGGGGGGTGAGGTGAATCCTATAGGATTCAACCGGATTCCGTATCAGATCGAAGCCCACTCTTTACAGAACACATGTTCTATGATAAACTACTCACACACGGCACCCTCCGGCGGCGATCCTTGCTTGAATGATTGAATTGTTAATTGTTTCTCGCAAATAACAATCGGATCAAATGGATCAATATCTATTAGCTCACTGCGATCAAATTTTATTGCTCCTCATTGCTAAGCAATAGGCCATGACCCATCATCACAAACTTGCAACCACCATTAATATATGCGCCGACTCTTCACCCCGGCAGCACGCGACATGCTTCCGGCGGCAGTTCCAACCAAACCGCCTGATCGATCTTCGGGCTGAACTTTGGGTAGGTCAGAATCTCTGGGGTTTGTCCAGGCACGCGAACCATCGTGCGCCACTGTCCAGCCACAAACGACGTATACGCGATCGTACCGGCTAGCACATTTGGAACTTCGGCTGCGGGTGGCACGGCGTGAATGCGCACATCGTCAGGGCGGCACATCAAGCTGACCTGTCCGTTCAGATGCGTAAGTACGTTCGGACTTACCAGCCCCGTGAATCTTTTCGACTCCGGCGGCAGGGTCGGTTCGGCGGCAGGCCAAGTCAAGTTAACGTTCGCGGTGCTTGCCACATCTCCCGGCGCACTATCCAGATGTTTGCAGCCAAAGAAGTTTGCTTGCCCAATAAACGATGCCACGAACGTATTTTCAGGGTCAAGATACAGGTCGGTTGGCGTGCCGATCTGCTGCACCACGCCCTCGCGCAGCACCATAATCCGGTCGGACATGACCATTGCTTCATCCTGGTCATGCGTCACGTTGATGGCCGTGATTTTCAGATGCTTGAAAAGCTGCACGAGTTCTTCACGCATGGTCGCGCGCAGCCCCGTGTCCAGGCTGGAGAAAGGTTCATCGAGCAGCAGCAGACGCGGGGTAGTCGATAACGCGCGCGCGACCGCCACACGCTGCTGTTGACCACCTGAAAGCTGATGCGGAAAGCGCCCGCCAAAACCCGGCAAATTGACCAGCGTCAGCAGTTCTTCCACGCGCGAAGCAATGATCTGGTTGGATTGGCGGCGCAGGCGCAATCCAAAACCAATATTTTGGGCGACGGTCATGTGCGGCCACAACGCAAAGTCCTGAAACACCATGCCCAATTGACGTTCTTCAGTCGGCAACTGATGACCATTATCATAAAAAACTCGGTCATCAACCCGAATATAGCCACTGTCCGGCACGATCAATCCAGCCAACATCCGCAAAATGGTCGTCTTGCCGCAGCCCGACGGCCCCAGCAGCGACAATATTTCGCCCTTTTCCATCGTCAGATCGACGGCGGACACGACCGTGCGCGCGTTGTAAACTTTGGTGAGCTGCTTAATCTCTAAAAATGGCATGGTTTTCTGCTTTGCTACATCGATTAGAAGGAGTTATGGCTCAACGACGGCGGCGGCTTCGATTCGCGTCGTGAGGACAATCGCGCGTCGCCGCAACAATCGCCCGATCGACCAGGGGATGGCGCGCAAGATCAGGAGCATGAACGACACTGCGATCACCGTGAGCACCGTAAGCGCCATCCCCTCGCTGAAACGTAGATCGTTGAAATACTTGACGATGGCGACTGCCGCCGTCGGCTGCCCCGCCGGATACAGTAGTTCGGATGTTGCCAGCGCAAACATCGAGCCACTGAATGCCAGCAACCACGTCGAAACGAGACTCGCGCGCATCAGCGGCGCAACGATACGCAGCAACAGTTGAAACAGACTCGCGCCTTGCACCCGCGCCGTATCGAGCAAGTTCTGGCTGATCTGGTCGAGCGCGCCGATTCCCAAGCGAGCCGCCAACGGCAATCCGCTGGCAATATACACGAACAACAGCCCCCACGACGTGCCGTAAATATGGAAGCCACCCGGTGAACCAATGCCGATCGCCGCCAGGAACGGCGCATTCCACGCGAAAATGTAGCCGCAGGCGAGCACCAAGCCCGGTACAGCGACGGTCGCCACGGTCAGGAAACTCAATAGGCGGCGACCCGGTAAAGTCGTGCGCCGGATGATGAAGGCGATGGGCAGCCCGACCAGACTGGCAATGGTGGCGGCAATCAGCGACAGCACAAAGCTGCGCCCCAATGCTGCCGCATCGTCTGTGTTGCCATGCAAGACGGTGGCATAGTTATTGAGTGTCAAGTTTGAGGGATCGAGGCCGCGCTCCAAGAAATGGGTGAACGACGTGAGCGTGCTGATCAACCCTGGAATGAACAGCGCCAATGCAAACAACATCGCACAGAACGCCAGTGCGGGCAGTTTCCAACGTTTCAGCGAGACGCGATGGGCAGGGCGGGTGCGACCGCTGATCACTTGGAACGACCGTGCACGGAGTAAACGCCCCTGCAAAAACAGCGCGCCGATCGTCAAGACGAACAACAGCAGCGATAAGGTGGCCGCCTGCGAAAAATCGACGGGCGAACTGTACACCGCCGCGTACAATTGATAAGTGACCAGCGGCACACTCGCGTTTTGGGCGATCGTCGCCGCCGTCCCGAAATCGGAGATCGAGTCGGCGAAAGTCAGCAGTCCGCCCGCGAGGATAGCAGGCAGCAGCAGCGGCAGATTGATGCTTAGCCATGCGCGCGCCGTCCGAGCGCCCGCGACGTGTGCCGCCTCCTCGAACTCCGAGCCAAGCCCTTGCAGCGCGGCGCTCACCGACAAATAGGTCAGCGGAAAACCCTTCAGGCTCAACACCAGAATCACGCCCAACGGCGAGAGCAGCGTATGAATCAGCGCTTTGGAAAAATGTAAATAGTGATCGGGCAGACTGCCGGGGATCAAGATCAGCGTCCAGGCTTCGCCGAGCATATACGACGGTGTAAAAAACACCAGCCAAACCAGGAGCCGAAAAATGCGCCGCCCGGGCAAATCCGTGCGCTCAGTCAGGATTGCCAGCAGCGTCCCCAACCCGCAGGTGATGATCGCCGTCGCAATCGACAGCCAGAGCGTGTTGAAAATCGAAACATACGTGTGCCGCTGACTCAACACCTGACCGATCAGTCCAAACTCCGGCGTTAAATCGGGTTTGGCGGCATATAAGTTTGGAAAAATGCTTTGCAAAATAATTGCGGCCAGCGGGTAAAAGATGAGCAGGATCAACACGACAATCGGCAGGCCGATCACGAGGATTTGCGCGATGCGACGGATGCTCATACCGAGCGCGGTGGGTTGCGACGGCACAGCCAGCGGGTTGGAATTGGCGGGAATTGCCATAATGATTACTAAACGCCCGTTTCAGCTATAGCAGGTAATGGTCAAACCAATCAAAGACCACGTATGTCAAGGTTTGCCTTCCGACTCCCCCTCTCCGTGATTACGGAGAGGGGGCCGGGGGGTGAGGTGAATGCGCGAAGTTTGATTGGTTTCACCATAAGACGGGCAATCCAGTTGGATCGCCCGTTTGAGATAAGAGACAGTGAGTTGGTTCTGGAGACGTTATTGCGCGATGTTGTCGCGGAACCACGCCTTGAAATCAGCGGCGGCCTTCGCGTAAGCCGGGATGTCCAATTGGATGAAGTTGATGCCATCCAACTGACGCTTCACGATGATCTTGGTGTCCTTGATGACGGGCACGTAGTAGCGGTCGCCTTCGGTCGGGTCGCCACCAGCGATGGCATTCTGACCGTCAGCCGACAGGATGTAGTTGGCGAAGATTTGACCGCAGCCCGTGTGGGCGGCTTTGGCGGATACGGCGATCACGCTGGGGAGGATGCCCACACCCGACGTCGGGTAAATGATCGCCAACGGCTGACCCGCGTTGATCTGGCCGTAAGCGCCGGCGTCCTGAACGACCGCGAACACGCGATCACCCGTGGTGATCTGCTTGAGGGCGGGGCCAGCGGTGTCGAAAATCTTGAGGCCATTGGCCTTCAGCTTGGTGAAGTAATCTTTCGCCTTATCGATGCCGCCCATGATGGTGGCGATCGAGGCGATGTGCTGGTACGAAGGACCAGAGATGCTCGGATTGCTCTCGGCGATCAGGTCTTTGTAGATCGGGTTGAGCAGGTCGTTCCAATCCTTCGGCAGCGCCAAGTTCTGCGCCTTCACTTTGTCGGCGTTGTAGGCAATGGCGGCGGCGGCGGTGATGCCCGTCGGATAGTAGGCGTGGCTGGCGGGGAGCGCCTTCAGGCCGAGATCGGTGTAATTGGCGATGTTCGGCGAATCCCAGTGCGCCAACAAACCTTGATCATCGAGCGCCTGCATGGCGGCGTCACCGTCGAACCAAGCCACATCCCATTGCGGATTCGCGCCTTCAGCCGAAATCTTTGCCAGCAGCGGGCCAGTGCTGTCATCGACCAGATTGACGGCGATGCCAGTCGCGGCGGTGAAAATCTTGGCAACGTCCGCATCATAGCCAATGGCGGCATACAGGGTCAAACCAGTGGCCTTGTCGCAAGCAGGAGCGGCGGCCATCGTACCGGACATCGTGGCAGCCATTGTGGCCGAGGACCTGGTACCAGCCATTGTCGCAGCCATCGTACCGGAGGACATGGTGGCAGCTATCGTCGGAACGGCGGTGCCGGTCTGGGCGAACGCTGCGCCGCTGTGCGCAACCAGGCTCACGAGGACGATCAGGGTCAACGCAGCCAAGCTGGTGACGCGCGCAACGGAAGACTTGGAACTGTTCATTAAGCGGAGTCCTTTCCAATCTAATGCAAATTTGCACAGAGCAGAAAGGTTAGTGAGGCAAGATTAAGGGCACGCGGAGCGAGGGTTAAATTGCGTTTAAGAGCGGATTAACAATGACCTAACGTGCCAACCAGCCGCCATCCACGTTCAGAATATGGCCGTGAATGTAATCCGCCCCCGATCCCGCCAAAAACAGCGCCGCGCCAACCACCGCTGATGGTTCGCCCCAGTGCCCTTCGGGTATCCGATCGCGGATCGCGCGGTCGCGGGCAGGATCAGCTTGCAACGCCGCCGTCAAGTCTGTGCTGATATAACCCGGCGCGATCCCATTGACGTTGATGTGATGCGGCGCAAGTTCGTTCGCCATCGCCCGCGTGATCCCGGCGAGGCCGTGCTTGGCCGCCGCATACGCCGATACCAGCACCCCGCCCTGATAGCTGAGCAGCGAGCACATATTGATGATCTTACCGCCGCCCTGCGTCATCATCTGACGGGCGCACGCCTGCGCCAGAAACGTCGGCACTTTCAGGTTGATTGTCAGCACCGCATCCCAATCGGTTTCGGTGTAATCAAGGAATGCTCCGCGCCGCGCGATCCCCGCGTTGTTGATCAGAATATCCACCCGCCCGAACGCTGCCAACGCCGCCGCCAGGATCGGCTCGATGCTCGCCATCTCGCTCAAATCGGCGGCATGATGGGTCGCGCGCTGTCCGGTGGCCGCAAACTGATCGATTGCCTCGGCGGTCGGCGCACTCCGGCTTACGAGCAGCACATCCGCGCCCGCTTGCGCCAGCCCCAACGCGATCGCCGCCCCCATGCCACGACTCGCGCCCGTGACGATTGCCGCTTTTCCCTTCAAATCGTCCACTTCCTAGCAATCCTATGCGTGCGTATCAACAAAACGTGTATCACGCTATTGTATCACGTCCAATCCTATTCAAAGCTGCGCCTGCAATTTCTGCGATCTTTTGTTAGAATAGACAGATTGATGGTTGCGATCAACGGATCGCCCGATTTATTCGTTATTCGGTATAGATAAGCATCCTGCCGCTGATTTGCTCGGCGCTGCACGGAAGACGACAAGGATTAGCCAAACATGCCTACCACTCAGCGGGATACGTTGTCCCCTGACCAAGAGCGGATTCTGCGCGACGTGGCACAAAATGCAGACCCCTCCATCAGCCGCCGTGCCATTTTGATCCTGCGCTGGTCCGAAGGCGTAGCGATCAGCCAGATTGCCAAAGAGATCGGCATGAGCGTCAGCGGCGTCAACCATTGGCTTAAACAATTCCGCGAGCGCGGCACCGATTTGTTTGAGTCGGCTGCAATCGCCGTACCTGAACCCGAACCGGAAATTGTCGTGCCTGAACCGGAGCCAGAGCCGGAGATCGTCGAAGCAGCACCACTGGAAGCACGTCCCCGTCGCGGTCGTCCGCCCAAAAAAGTGGTGGCAGTCGAAATCGAGACGATTGTAGATTCGCTCCCGGAGCCGACGAGCGAAATGATCGCGCCAGAGCCGATCGCGCCGTCGGAATCTGAGTCAGAAGCGATCGAGCCGGAACTCGAAATGCCGCCCGCGAAGAAGCCGCGCGCAAAGCCGGGTCGTCGTCCAAAAGCTGCTGAACCCGTCGTGATCGCTGAGGTGGTGGAACCTGAGATTGTGTTCCCCGAAGCCGAGCCGCATGAGCCGCTCGTCGCCGAACCCGTGATCGAGCCGCCCGCCCCGCCACCCGTCCTGGACAGCGTGACAGTGCTGGTTAACTACTATGGCGTCAATTTGAAGCACGCCCGGCGCGTCACCGAATTGGCGTTCGCGCTGTTCGACGCGACCGCTGAAGTGCATCGCCTGCCCGATAGCACCCGTGCCTTGCTCGAAGCGGGCGCACTGCTGCACAACGTTGCCTATGAACTTGACCCAGCGGAGCATCACACGCGCGGACGCGACATTATCCTCGACACGCCGCTTAAGCATTTCAACGCCGATGAACGCCGCATGATCGCCTTGCTTGTGGTTTTCCATCGCAAGCGCGTGCGACCTGAACGCGAACCCGAATATCTGCGACTGCCGCTCGAACTGCGCGGCGATACGCTGGCATTGGCCGCGATTTTGCGTCTCGCCGATGGCTGCGATGGATCACTCTCGCAGACCACGCAAATCGTCGATGTACAGCCACACCAGGGCGAACTGCTGATTTTGCTCAGCGGTCCCGATGCGGAAGCCGATGTGGGGCACGTCAAAGAAAAAGCCGATCTGTGGGAACGGCTGTTCGGTCAATCGGTGCGGGTTAGTGTTCGCCATGAAACCGCCACCAACGACCAGACCGCTCCGACCGAAGCCGCCGCCGTTCGGCTGCCCGGTTCATCGCATACTCACCCCGATCACATGCCTGACTTGGTGATGACGCTCGATCCAGCGATGAGCGGCGGTCGCGCCATGCGCAAGCTGGCGATGCACTTTACCGATCGACTGGATCGGTTGGCGACTCAGGTGCGCGGCGGCGATTCATCGCGGCTGCCTGCCCTCGCGCGTGAGATCGATCGCGTCGCTGGCCTCTTGCCGTTGGCCGCCGTCGAGCGCTTCGAGAATGATCTGCGCTGGCTGGCCCGCACGACGGAAGCCGCGTCGATGGCTGCCACCCTTTACGATCGCGCGCTGGCGCTCTCCGATGACAGCGAAGATGCCAATGCACCCTTGATCGGCTTTGGCCTGGATGGTTGGCGCGCGGCGGCAGAGGCAGCACTTGAGAGACTCGATTTCGCCCGTTACGATCACCTGCTCGGCGATCTGCGACGTGAACTCGTCGGCGAACCCGCCCACGACTCTGGCGCGCTGATCAGCACGTTGGTTGGTCCCGTCGTTTGGACACAGCTAACAGAACTCCGCGACGTGATGGAGCGCGGCGAGTCGGTGGTGGATGCGTTGACGGCGGCGCGACGTTTGCAAGACTACTTGCTGTACTTCCGTAGCCTGCTCGGTTCGGAAGCGGTGCAGGCGCTCGATATGCTGTTCCCGTTCGAGAGCTATCTGGCCGCGATCCACCTCGTGCAATCGCTCCTGACCGCGCTCGATTCGCCGGAACCCGCCGCCCAAGCACTGCACAAGGCGCAGTTGAGCATCCTGGACGAATTGGCCGATGGCTTGCCGCCCGCCTGGAGCGCGATCAACAGTCCAGTTTTTCGACGCGCGTTGGCATTGGCGCTGGCAACACCCTAGGAACCGGCAAAACCCCATGAGGAGGAATGGGCGACCACATCGGGTTCGCCCATCTTCGTGTATGCGCTCTTTGGTGAGGATTTTTCAATGACCCACGATCACAGTCACGGCCACGGCCATCATCACCAACCGTCAAACTTCGGTTGGCGGTATGGAATCGGGATCGCGCTCAATCTCGGTTTCGTCCTTATTGAACCGATCTTCGGTGGGCTGGCCGGATCGCTTGCGCTGGTCGGTGATGCCGCGCACAATTTCAGCGATGTGTTTGCGTTGATCCTGGCTTGGGGCGCGAGTATCCTCGTCCGCCGTCGCGCCACCGCCCACTACACTTATGGGTTGCGCCGCACCTCGATTTTGGCCGCACTCGCAAACGCCGTACTGCTCCTGATCGTCACGGGCGGCATCGGCTGGGAGGCGATCCGACGGTTGGCTGCGCCGAGTCCGGTGGTTGGCGGCACGGTGATCGTGATCGCCGCCATTGGCATTCTGATCAACGGCGCTACGGCATTGCTCTTTATGCGAGGCCGCGCATCCGATCTGAACGTGCGCGGCGCATTTATGCACATGGCTGCCGATGCACTGGTGGCATTCGGCGTGGTGGTCACGGGTGTGGTGATTGCCGTGACGGGTTGGATTTGGCTCGATCCGGTGGTGAGTTTGCTGATCAGCGTATTCATCCTGATCAGCACCTGGGGTTTGCTGCGCGAGTCGCTCGATATGGCGCTCGATGCGGTGCCTGAGGGGATCGATCCAGCGGGCGTGTCAGCTTATCTCACGAAGCTGCCGGGCGTCGTCTCCGCCCACGATCTGCATATCTGGGCGATGAGCACCACCGAAGTCGCGCTGACCGCGCACCTCGTCATGCGCGAAGCCATCAGCGACGACGCATTTTTGCTGGATGCCACGCACGGTCTGCATGATACGTTCGGCATCGAACATGTCACCCTTCAGCGCGAGGTCGGCAGCCGCGCGGAGCCGTGCGAAAGTTGCGATCCGGTCGAGATGGCCGCCCGTTGATAGTTTCAGGCGGGTGGGCGAGGCTTGTCCAATCGTTGGGTTTGTTAATTCTGCGTGAATGTAGCCCGTTTGCGCGCAAAATAGGGTTATAATACGATCTAAAGTGAGGATTCGATTGGTGCGGCCAGACACACTATTTGCGTTTGCAGGTGCATTCCGTTGATCGATTTCCGCCGTTTCATAGGGCAGGTACATGCGCGTCCCTGCCCTTCAACCATGCCACATCCGACCACCACCCTGCTACCAGAAAAGTGAAATTTGAAAAGCTATGGCGAATCTGGAAAACTGGCTGCAACAACATAAAGACACCCTGATTCAGGAAGCTGCCGCAGAGCTATCGCCGGATGAAGCACTGCGGGTGACGATCCGTACATCGCTCACAGGTTTTTTTGGCGCGTTTGAGTGGGCGGCACAGACTCAAAGCAGCACACTTTTGCACGCCGTGCTCATTAATTGGATCAAGACGCGCGGCGTTCTGAACGATGGCGGCCCGACCTCACTGCTGTTGATCGTGACGACGATCAAGCGCGTCGTCTGGAATAAAATTAGTGCGCAACCAGCGGAAGAAGCGATTGATCTGCTGTTCGCGGCGGAAGCGATCTTTGCCGACGCGATCAGCTATGTTGTGAAACTCGAAGCTGATGAGATCGTCGCCGATTCAGGGCGTCAGTTGGCCCAAGCGCAAAATGTGGTCAAAGAGCTTGAAAAGGGGAAATCTGACTTTATTTCGGTGGCCGCGCATGAACTGAAAACGCCGCTCACGCTGATTGAAGGCTACAACAATATGCTGCGCGGCGAGTTCAAAGATGCCAACAGCAACCCGCGCTTGACGCTGATGCTCAATGGCGTCGCGGGGGGCACCACACGCTTACGCGAGATCGTCGAAGATATGATCGATGTCTCGCTCATCGATATGCGGCTGCTTAATCTGCACTTCCAGCCCGTCTGGATTTTTCGTATGATCGATCTGGTCGGCTTCGATCTGGACAACGCCATGCAAGGACGCAGCCTCAAGTTCAAGGTCGCGCGCCCCGCCAATCCCGATAAACCAACCTACGCCGATTCCGAGCGCCTGTATCAGGTTTTTCACAAGGTCATCTCGAACGCCATCAAGTATACGCCTGACGGCGGCACCATCACGATCAGCGCGCGCGACCTGCCCGGTTTCACCGACCTGCAAATCGAGGATACGGGCATCGGCATCGCCCCGGAAAACCTAAATACTATTTTTGATAAGTTCTCCTCAAAGGGTAATGTCGCGCTCCATTCCAGCGGCAAGGTCAAATTCAAGGGTGGTGGCCCCGGACTCGGTTTGGCGATTGCCAAAGGCATCATCGAGGCACATGGCGGCAGCATTTGGGCGGAGAGTCCCGGCTACGACGAGCGCAATTTGCCCGGCAGCGTCTTTCACGTCATGATCCCGATGCGCAGCGCGCCGCCAGACGAACGGATCGCCGCCCTGTTCAAAGAACATGGCAGCAAAGATTTGTTCCGCGACGTTGCAGACACCGCCGAAGCATCGACCGCGCACGAATCGACGAAAACCTGATCGGATTGTCGCAAACATAGCAAGGAATGAACCCGTGTCCCAGCTACCCAAACCTAGTGCCCGCTTGGCGCGTTTTCCGGTAAATCCATTTGCCACGCTGAATCAACGTCTGGTTGAATTGAAGGCCGCTGGCAAAGATGTGATCCGCCTGGATATGGGTAGCCCCGATCTGCCGCCGCCGCCCGCCGTGATTGAGGCACTGGCGCGCTCCGCCGCCGATCCGTCGCATCATGGCTATTCGGCCTATCGCGGCGATCCGGGTTTTCGGCGCGCCGTCGCGGCTTATTATGAGCGGCGTTTTGGCGTGACGCTCGATCCCGATACGGAGGTGCTGCCGTTGATCGGCTCGAAAGAGGGTCTGGTCAATCTCTCGGTGACGTATCTGGATGCGGGCGATGTCGCTTTGGTGCCGTCGCTGTCCTATCCATCGTATATCGCGGGCGCGCTGCTGGCGGGTGGCGATACGATTAGCTTTCCGATTCGCGCCGAGAACAGTTATCTGCCAGATTTCGACGAACCGTTCCCCGGCATCGAGCGTGCCAAACTGCTGTGGCTCAACTACCCAAACAATCCGACGGGCGCAATCGCCGGCCTGGATACCTTTGAACGTGCGCTCGAATTTTGCCGCGCCCACAACTTGCTGCTATGCTCTGATAACCCCTATGTGGATGTCACCTTCGGCAGTTATCGGGCGCACAGTGTCATGGAGATTCCCGACGCAAAAGACAGTGCCATCGAGTTCATGTCACTCTCGAAATCGCATAACATGGCGGGATGGCGGCTGGGCGCGTGCGTCGGAAATCGCACGGTCATCGACAATTTGTTGATGATCAAAAGCACCTTCGACTCGGCGCAATCTCGCCCGATCTATGATGCGGGTTCGGAAGCGCTGAATAACACGCCGCAAAGCTGGATCGACGCGCGCAATGCCCGCTATGAGGCGCGCCGTGACCAGATCATCGCCGCGTTGCCCACAATCGGTCTGACCGCCGACGTGCCGCAGGGATCGCTGTATGTGTGGGCGCGTTTGCTGGATGGCAGCCTCGACCGCGACTATACCGACTCAGCCTTGAGCGAGGCGTCGGTGTCGCTTACGCCCGGTTCGACCTATGGTGAGGCAGGGCGTCACTATGTCCGTTTCAGTCTCGGCGTCTCCGAACAGCGCCTCGATGAAGCGCTCGATCGGCTGCGCGAATGGTATCGCGTTCACGCCTGACCGTAAATTGTAAAAACGGGCGACCACATCGGGTTCGCCCCTACCCAAGACCCTCCGCTGTAGGGGCGAACCCGGCGTGGTCGCCCGTTTTTTTGTCGCTATCCCTTCCAAATATCGCGGTGAGGTCTTATCCATTGTCAGATCTGATTCAAACGAACCCACACACCGAACACGCCTTCCTGGTTGGCGCGGATGTGCGCGGCACAATCCCGTTATTGCATATCGACGACTCGCTCGATGAACTGGCCTTGCTGGCGAAAACTGCTGGCATCGAAGTGATCGGGCGCGCCGTTCAACATGTCAAACAAATCGATTCGAGCACGTTCATCGGATCGGGCAAGGCCGAGGAGATTCACCACGAAATCGAACATCTGCACGCCAACGTCATGATCTTCGATGACGAACTCTCGCCGCGCCACCAACGCGAACTCGAAAAGATTATGGGCGAAAATGTGAAAGTGCTCGATCGTTCCGCCCTCATCCTCGATATATTCGCCCAGCACGCCAGCACCCGCGAAGGTGCATTGCAGGTCGAATTGGCGCAGTATGAATATCGGCTGCCGCGCCTGACTCGGCAATGGACACACCTTGCGCGGCAGGCGGGCGGTGGTGCGGCACGTGGTGGTGTGGCGGGCGTCGGCTTGCGCGGTCCTGGTGAAACGCAGCTCGAAGTCGATCGACGCGAAATCAGCCGCAAGATTACGCGCCTCAAAGCCGACATCGAGGAGATTCGCGCCCAGCGTGGCCGCCATCGTGACCAACGCACCAAAGCGGGCACGCCGGTTGTCGCACTCGTGGGTTATACCAACGCGGGCAAATCGACGCTGCTGAATAGCATGACGGGCGCGACAGTCTATGCCGCCGATCAGCTTTTCGCCACGCTCGATACCACCACGCGCCGCTTGAATCTGCCCGGTGGCAAAACGGTGCTGCTGTCGGATACGGTCGGGTTCATCCAAAAGCTGCCCACCACGCTGATCGCGGCTTTCCGTGCCACGCTCGAAGAAGTGACCCAGGCCGACATCCTGATCCACGTCGTCGATCTGTCGCATCCCAATGCCCGCGAGCAAATCGAAGCTGTCGAAGATACGCTGGCCGAGATCGAAGTGCCGCGCATCCCGCGCATTTTGGCACTCAATAAAGCCGATATGTGGGAGGGGCAGATCCCGTCCGACTATTGGGAGCATGGGTATAACGCGGTCATCCCGGTTTCGGCGCGTGAAGGCACGGGCTTGGCGACGCTGATTGCCGAGATTGAGCATATCTTGGTCGAGCAGATGGTCGAAGTCAGCGTTCATATTCCGTACAAACAGGGTGCATTGCTCGCGCAGATTCACGAACTGGGCGTGATCGACGAAGAAACGTCCACCGAAACGGGTACGGATGTGCGCGCCCATTTGCCGCGTGCATTTGCCGCTTCGCTGGTCGGCCAGGGGGTATAGTATGAAACGCTTCGATCAATCACCCGTCATCTCGGAACGCCTGCAAAATCTCTCAACCGGACTTTCGCGGCGACGCGGATTGCCATTGATGGTTGGCATCGGCTTGGTCGTGCTTAGCCTGTTCGTTCACATCTTACTGGCCTTGATTCCGGGCAGTGTGCTGTTAAGTGTGCTCGCTTTTCTGATCCTGCACATTGCGATCCTGGTCGGCTTTATTAGCATCGCCATCATGGAACCGATCGGGCGCGGCTGATCAGTTTCGTTATGCTTTTGTTCATAATACCAGGATCGGCTATCGCAAATTTGTGATATGATGCCTCCATAGGCAACGTGGAGGATCATTCACAATGACGGCAGGTTACAACGTCTTCTTCTACGCCGATCACCGCAATCGCCGGCCAGTCGAGGAGTTTATCGACGCCTTGCCCACCGCCGATCAGGTTTCCATCTTACGCACGACGCTGCTGCTCAAGGCGATGGGCGTGAGTATGGGAATGCCTCACACCAAAAAGCTCAAAGGCGCAGATACCATCTGGGAACTGCGCTGCGATCGCAACGGTCGCAATTTTCGCATTTTCTATAATCCGCTCGGTCAAGCCGAGTACATTCTGCTGCACGCCATCGTCAAACCGCAGCGCGAAATTCGCATCGAAGACGTGCAGATCGCGGAATCGCGTCTGCTGGACTTCCTGAGCCAGTCAACCCACAAGCGACCTGCCTAATTTGTGGTATCGGACGGACACGGCAGGCCACATATCTACCGCAATGGCGGTTTTTGTAGGGACGCGGCCTGCTGCGTCCGCTACCTGTCACAAATGGGGCGGCCATGCCCCGTTTGTATGCACCTGTGCGATAATCGAAACGTCTCACCCGTAAACGACCACCTGGAGCAAACAAACCGATGCGTGATTTAGATACGTATCTGGCTGAGAAAATGACGAATGCCGATTTCACGGCTACCTTCAACGAAGCCGAATCAGAAAACTCTATCGCCGCGCAGATCATCATGCTGCGTGCGCTGCGCGGCCTAACCCAAGACACGCTGGCCGCCCTCGCGCGGACTCAACAATCGAGCATCTCGCGCCTGGAAAGTGGCGATGGCAAACCGTCGATCGCCTTTTTGGAGCGTGTCGCTGAAGCACTCGACGCCGATCTCGAAATTCGCCTCGTACCACGTCGATCGATCAACTGAGGGTGAAATCAGATAAAGTCGGCACATTTTATTTTGGCGAGCGACCCGGCGTGGTCATAGGCGTAAGGCTAAGAAACGGCTGCGGTCGCTGTCGGGTTTTGTGACATCTAACCAGCGGACGAGGCAGGCCTCGTCCCTACCCCAGCCGCCGTTTCTGTAGGGACGAGGCCTGCCTCGTCCATCTCACCATGACGACGCCTCCCGCACC
>JBBRMW010000039.1:0-29159 GCA_038230635.1 Aggregatilineales bacterium
AAACACACGTCATCTGGGATATGGCGTCTGCTCAACTGGTGGCACAAACTGACATTGATGGTTCCGCAGGAATGGACTTTTCACCAGATGTAAAAGATATTGCACAGGACACCTATCAGCAGCAGGTGTTGGTGGTCGATGCCGCGACGGGAAACGTTCAGCGCTCGACCGAGGCCGAGGCGAGTGCGGACGGTGAATACTACGGCGAAGTAGCCGGGATCGGCTGGTCGCCCGACGGCAAGCAGATCGCGGTCGGGTCATGCGGCGGCGCAATTATCTAGTACGACGCGGCTGCGCTCAGCAAAGTCTCCACGCTGACCTACCGAACAAAGGCAAAACTGGATCGGGCGATCCCGTACCTCGCGTACAGCCCCGACGGCAGGTCGCTGGCTTCCGTGATCCGACTGCCTGACCAGTACATCCTGGCGATCTGGGATTTGCGATCGGGGAAAATCCGAACCAGCCAAATCGCGTCAAACCGGGCCGAACTGCTGCTTCCCCTGTCTTCACTGGCCTGGTCGCCCAACGGGAAATTCGTGGCTGTTGGCTTTGGCACCGCGGAGGGCTACCTGGGCGGAATTAGCTTTTCTGGCGGAGACATCGCCATCTTCAGTGCTCGAACTGCTCAGCAGGTCGCGCGGCTCCAGGGCCATACCGACGATGCAGACAGGATCAGCTTTTCGCCCGACGGCAAATATCTGGCTTCGGCGTCACGCGATGGAACCGTCCTGATTTGGGATTTGACCGGCCTGTGACAACGCAGCTGATGGGCACGTCATGGGGCGCGCTATATCGAATCACTCCGCGCGTTGCCGCTCCGCCAAAATACCTCGGATACGATCGGCGAGCATCTCGACGGCGACTTGGTTATAGCCGCCTTCGGGGATAATCACATCGGCGTAACGCTTGCTCGGCTCGACAAAATCGAGGTGCATCGGGCGCACGGTGGCAATATACTGCGCGATCACCGACTCGACGCTGCGGCCACGTTCGCTGATGTCGCGGTTCAGGCGGCGGATAAAGCGAATGTCGGCGTCGGTATCGACGAAGATGCGCACGTCGCACAGTTCGCGTACCTCACGTTCGGCGAAGATCAAAATCCCCTCGACCAGGATGATCGGCTGCGGTGCCACATGCTGGGTGTTCACACTGCGGCGGTGGTGCGCAAATTCGTAGATAGGGACTTCGGTCGGTTCATTGTGTTGCAACTGGCGAATATTCTGGATCAGCAGCGGTGTATCGAGCGAGTTCGGGTGATCGAAGTTGACCATGCCATCCGGCTCGCGCGGCATATCATCCCAGTTGAAATAGTAGGCATCATGCGGCAAATAGGCGATCCGATCCGCGCCAACACGCTCCAGAAGCGCCGTCGAAACGGTTGTCTTGCCCGATCCGGTGCCACCCGCCACCCCGATCGTCACCGGGCGAAAATTCGATCCAGCCGCTCCATCGGTCATCCTGACTCCTCGTCCTGTGCCGCCAATGTCAAGCCCTTCAAACAGCAAAAACCCGCGAGCGCGCTGGCTGCGGGTCGTTCTGCTGAGCCACCTTTGGGACTTGAACCCAAAACCTCTCGCTTACGAAGCGAATGCTCTGCCATTGAGCTAAGGTGGCGACTGCGCGCTATTTTATCATGCGCAGTATGGCTGGACAAGGGGTAAACTGTGGGTGGATTAGAATTTGGAGAGTCGGCCATGAAAACCCCGGTTACCTGTTTGGGGCTTGGTTGGATTGCGATCGTTCTCTTGATCGTCGCTATCGCTATAGTCGGTCCGTTGACGAGTGATTCGTATCGAGGCATCCGGACTCCACTCACCATGACGCCGCCCGTCGCTATCTTTCCGGGGCCTGCGCTAACACCTTATACCACGCAGGCGATTTTCCAGACCTTTGAGCGTGGGTACATGGTATGGCGAGCTGATTATGACTGCGCCTATGCGATCAAAACGGATGGACACGCGATCATCCCCGCAGAGGTTTTTACACATGAAAAAGCCGATCAAACCAACTATGCCTATGGCTACTGCCTAACCGAGACCCTGGTCACGGATGCGCCCATTGTGCCCGCACCCGCCCACCTGCTCGTACCGACTGGAGTTTTAGGCAAGCTGTGGCGATACTATCCCGATATCCGCGTGGGGCTTGGCTTTGCGACTCAGCCTGAACAACATTATACGGCGACCATCCCGACCAATGACAGCAAGAACATTGCGGTCATGGAGGGACTGCCGTTTTATTTCGCGCAAATGTCGCTTCCGAATGGTCACATTCTCGGCTGCGGATCGCGGGCCGCCACGGGTGGAACCTGCAATGACGGCCTTTGATGTCGTCTATATGAGCGCCTGCTAAGTGATTCGCACGACCGTGTAAAAAACCCGCCGATTGGGCGATCTAAAATTTGACAGTCGATTTGGTATGAGGGTTTTGATCATGCGTTTCATCAACCGCCGCCTCAGCTTACTCAAAAAGTCGGTATTGTTAGCCAGCCTCGCTATCCTGACCGCGTTCGGCATCCGATCGGCAGCGGCCCAACCATCCGCCGCAGACCTGCCCGATCGCGGACTCGCGCCAGAACTGACCAACACGGTCTGGCTCAACGCCGAAAAGCCGCTGCGCCTCGCCGATTTTCGCGGCCAAGTCATCATGCTCGAATTCTGGACGATCAACTGCATCAACTGCTTTCACACGCAGCCCTATCTGAGGGACATTTACGCGCGGCTCAACGGCAAAGGTATTCAGGTGATCAGTGTCCACTACCCGGAGTTCAGCTACGAGCAGGACGCGAACACCGTCAACGCCTACCTGAAAGAAAACGGCATCCACTATCCGGTGGCGATCGACAACGACGGCGCAAGTTGGAACGCCTACGAGATGCACGCTTGGCCTGCCTTAGAGCTGATCGACAAGAACGGTCATCGGCGCTTCCGGCTGATCGGCGAAGGCGGCGATACGGCCATCGAGGCGGCCATCCAATCGCTGCTGGCCGAGCCGGGTCCCACACCGCCAGCCACCAATCTGCAACTCCCCTTCCATATCTTTTTCTGAAAAGGTATCATCTGCCGAGAGTTGGGCAATCAGCGGTTGGCGTCAGCTTGGCGTGGGTAGAGCGAATAAAATAGCCCTGCTATGATCGCCTTATTCAGTTCATAGGGGGATCACCATGCGCGGATTTTTCGGACGGCTGGGTGTGATCATGGCGCTGATCACACTCGGCCTTGGTCTCACGATTACGGCACGGGCGAGCACCGATAGCCATTTTCCAAACACCACAAATTATATGCTCGCTCAAAACGCCGAACCGGATACACTGATCGACGCCATCTTCGCCGATCTGAGCCAAAAGCTCGGACGCCATTTGACGCGCGCCAGTACCAACTGGGCGTGGGAAGAAGACGTGTTCACCGATGCTGGGTTGGGCTGTCCAAAGCCCGGTCAGACGTTCCCTCGAAAAGACACGCGCGGCTACAAAATCACAATAACAGTCGATAATGTCGTGTATGATTATCGCGCCGCATCGGGCAGCCTGACGTTTTTTCGATGCAGCCCACCCGAAAATCAGCCCGCTCCGACCGCTTTCCCAACGCCGCTGCCACAGCCAACCGCCGCCCAATTACCGACTGTTACCGCGCCACCCACCGACATTCTACCCGCCGCGAATCCGCTGCGACTTGCCTATATCGCGGCTGATGGCAATGTCCATTTCCGCACGCAGTCAACCATCAACGGTGATTTAGCGCTTACCACCGACGCCAATGTGCCTATGGATATCGACAAACTGCAAGCCGATCCGTTTTTATCGACTTTCCGACATTACGGTGATCTGGTCTGGTCGCCCGATGGACGGACGCTGCTGTTCACGGAATATTTGTCGCGCACACTATACAGCGTTGTGCCTGGATCGGGCATCTCGCCCACTGCACTCGTAAAGGATTTTGGCTTGCGACGCTTTGATAGTGCCGCCGCCACTTGGTTGCCCGACAGCACACGCATCGCCTATGTTACGGCTTTGCCCGGTTCGACCGATGCCAAAGCCTTGCGTGGGATCATGAGCATCCCGGCGATCGGCGGCGCACCCACCCGCATTACCGATGTAATAACAAGCTGCAATGCCGATGGCGGCGGTGACAATCAAGACCCCGCCCAGCACTTGTATTTCCGGGAGAAAAGCGGCGTTTATGCGCCGACGACGCTGGCCTGGATTGGCGCGACCCTCTATTACAGCCTCGCGCCGTGTTTTGGCCTGACCGCGCTCAACACCGATGGCACAACCCGCTACACGATCACCAATCTGCGCGACGTTACCTTCAGCCCGGAAGGGAAGCGCGCGCTGGCCGTCACAACAACGGCGCCTCCCGTGGTGGTGATCATCGATTTGGCGACGGGGACGTTGACGCCCACTCCGAATATCCCCGCCACTGCCGATCAACTGGCGTGGTCAGCGGATGGCCTGCACATCATCTACACGACGTTGGAGCCAAACCCGACTGTGAACCCCGATCCGAATAGTGCGATCGGGCAGAAAGCGGTTGGGGTTACGTGGCCGGCGATTCCTGGCACAAGCAACACGGTCAAGGTGATGGCGGTTCCGATCCCGCAAGGCGCACCAGAGGAATATTATTCTCGCGAAGGCTACCGCGTCGGGAATATCGCAGTCGCACCCGACGGCTCAGCCATCGTCATTAGCTTCATCACGGCCAATGCGCCCCTGGTGCGCTTGCTCAGCGCCGCCAAAACGCTCGATCCGGAGGCGCTCGCCCGCCTCATTCCAAGCACGGAATTGCTATACATCCAGACTGATGTGAGGGCGATCCACCTGCTGGCGTTCGGCGGCCAACCCGTTTTTAGCCCGCTTGTCAAAGAGAATCCGCTGACTCCGATAACCGCGACACCGGCGACCTGTCCTGGCGCGCCACCCATCCGCCTATCGATCGGCACGATCGCACATGTTACGCCCGGCGATGCGAACACATTGCGGGCTTCACCGGGCGGCTCGGCCACAGGGTCGATTCCGGGCGGCTCGGCGGTGGCAATCCTCGATGGCCCCGTTTGCACTGCCAATGGCATCGTTTGGTGGAAGGTCAACTATAATGGCGCCATCGGCTGGACGGCGGAAGGTCAGGGCAGCACGTACTTCATGGAGCCATAAGAGCCGCGATGCGCGGATTCCGTGCCTTTTCACTCACCTTCACACTGCAAAGATTGCCCCGCTCCAGAGACCCAGGGTGGGGCAATTGACTCAGTTTCAGCCGTCGAAACTCGCAGGCGGCGGAGTCGCGGTACTCGGTACGCTCGGCGGCCTCACGATCAGATTCGGGGGCAGCGATCCACCTGGAACCACCCAGTTTCCGGCGACCGGAATGTCGTTAGCAATGCCGAACGTGAGGTTGATGTCGGCAAAACCGGGCGTCAGATTGTTTTTTAGGTAAATCACGCCGTTTGTTGGGCGGAAAACGCCCACGCCCGCGTGACCGATCCCCGTCCAGTCGCCCACGATCGGCACATCGCCGAGATTACCCAGCCGCAGCGAGTAATCACCAAAGACCACGCCGTTTTGAACTTTGTCGCTGAGATAGAAAGTGTTGCTGGCGGGGCGGAAAACACCGGGGCTATTAATACCATCCCCATTCCAATCGCCCGCGATCCCGATGTCACCAGGGATTCCGAGCACCATCTTGAAGTCGGCGAAGCCCGTGCTCAGCGCATTTTTGAGGTATATCAGACCATTCGACGGACGGAACACGCCCACGCCATCGTGTGTCGCGCTCGCCGACCAACGTCCTGCCAGCGGTAGATCGTTGGCGCTGCCCAACGTGAACACCTCATCCGCTGCGCCCGCCGTGATCGTGTTGCGCAAGTAGAAGTTGCCAGTCGCCCGATCGAACACGCCGATCGAGTCGAAGCCCGCGCCCGTCCAATCACCAACAACCGGGAATGGTCTGCTGCCCTTCGTATACGCTGCCGTGATATTGGCGAAGCCGGTGGTATTCGCCGTGCGCAGATAGAACGTCCCTGCCCGATAAATCCCGATCGTGTCTTTGGGCGGCACGATGCTCGTGGCACTGGCCGTTACGGTTGCCGTGGCCGTGGTTGTTAGCGTGCTTGTCGGGCTGACAGTAGTCGTGCTCGTCGCAGTAGGCGTACTCGTGGCGGTGGCTGTAATGGTAGGTGTCTCGGTTAGCGCTTCCGTCGGTGTGCTCGTATTGGTTTCGGTAGTGGTGGGTGTGATGGTAAGCGTCTCAGTTGGCGTAGGCGTATTGGTTGGTGTATCAGTTACAGTTACGGTTAGTGTTTTTGTTGGTGTCGGCGTATTGGTAATCGGCGGGCCGATATTAAATGTAAAATTCTGTATGTCCTTGTCGCCCTGTTGATCGGTGACAAGGATAGTGACTGGAAATGAACCAGTTTGGGAAGGAGTGCCTGTGATTGTTCCATCTGCTGTCAGAGTAAGCCCTGATGGCAGATTCCCGAGTGTCGGATATCCAGTGAATCGCTGATAATTATAAGGGCCAATGCCGCCACTGGCACTAATAATCTGATTGAATGCAATTCCAACATTGCCAGTTAATGGGTTATTCGGACTGAATGCGAAGGATTCAAATGCACCTATATCGCACATGCCGTTGATTGGACGGGATACACCCCGTTGATCCGTTGGCAGTACACAGTTAGCTGGTGGAATGACATCAATAGCGGGGCTGCCTGGCAACAAAACGAATGTTTGCGTATTTCCGCCATAATTTGCTAATGTGCCCACTTTGGGATCGCCTGCGGGAATTGTTGAGCCACAGCTTTTGACGGCTTCTTGAAGGTTGTAGCCACCATCGACAATCGGGCCTGAGCAACTTCCAGCACCATAGGCTGGATTCTGAAGGATCGAATTTTTGAGGGTAATTGTACCAGGATTGAAAAATGTTTCATTATAGAGGGCATTTCCTGGTGTACCTCCATTACCCGCGAAAGTACTATTAGTGATTGTTACCGAACCGCCAAAATTGTAAATTGCGCCACCGCCACCATCAGCTCGATTAAATGTAAAAGTAGAATTCGAAATATCCAAAGATGGCTGTTCTTGGACAAAATAAATTGCTCCCCCATTGGTTGCTTCATTACTGTTGAAAGTGCTATTCCGGATGATTGTCTGACGGCTGCTCCGTATCGCCCCACCGACTGCGTGAGAGCTATTACCGTAAAATGTACTATTTAAGACTGTCAGGTTTCTGGAAATGCTATCAATACCACCCCCGGCGGTACCCTGCGCATAATTATTGAGAACCTGTACATTGGAAAGTGTGAGATCGCCACTGTTTATGATGCCCCCACCAGAATTGGTTGTATAACCATTTTGAATGGTTAGGTTGTTGAGCATCACTGTCGCTTGTACAGTCATGACAGTTACAGTTCGGTTGCCGTCGATCACGGTCGATTGGGGGTCAATCCCGCTGATGGATACATTTTTTGTGATGTTCAATGTCCCATTTTGAAGGGTGATAACACCTATGACGCTGAATGTAATTGCATCACCATTTTGAGCTACACCAATCGCATCGCGTAGCGAACACGTGGTCGCACAAGACCCCGTGTTTAAGTCAGCAGTGGTATTAACTGTCAGGGTGACCGCGCGCACCGTCCCCGGAAAGCTGAATGAAAAACCACCCACGACCAGTGCGATCAAGCACAGGGATACCAACGATTTGCGCGCGAACACGAACATCGGAAGGGCGACCCGCATAAAAATATCCTCGCAGTAGGTAGGCAGTCAAAATGGATTGGCTGATTTCAGGGAAAAACCTTAGCTATCATATCATAGAGTCATGTGATAGCAGTGTAACAGTTTTCTAATACGGCTTGCTTAAACGAACGCTTTCAAACAAACCCTATCATTTCATTTTTCAAATATTCCATTGCTCCACTATTGCTTAGCAATGAGTCTCGAATCCACAATTACCCATTCCGCGCAGTTTCCCGTACAATCTAAATAGTGATTGTGATAGAAGGATCAAATGCCATGCGGCGCACGCTGACAATGCTAATCGGGATCGTTGTGGTCGTTGCCCTGATCGGCGTCGGACTTACACAGTTGAGTGGCAAAACCGAAGCGGCTTACACCGCCAACGTGATCGCATCGCTCAGCGGCGGCGATACGACGGGCTATGCGCGGGCGCTGGCTGTGCGCGATTTGACGTTTCCGGCGGATTACGGCGCACATCCAGACTTCCAAACCGAGTGGTGGTATTACACGGGCAACTTAGCCGATCCGAGCGGACGACGATTCGGCTTCGAGATGACCATTTTCCGGCGCGCGCTCGCCCCGACGAATCCCGCCCGCGCCTCCGCCTGGGGCACGAATCAACTGTACTTTGCCGATCTCGCGCTGACCGATGTGAGTGGTGCGAAGTTCTATAGCACAGAGCGCTTCAGTCGCGGCGCGGCGGGCTTGGCGGGCGCGGTGATCGATCCGCGTGTGCGCATCTGGATCGAAAACTGGTCAATGGAGGCGCAGACCGACGACGCAACCGTGATGCACCTGCGTGCCGATGGTGCAGCGGATGCCCCGATCGCGCTCGATCTGACCACCAAACAGACCAAATCCCCCACGCTCGAAGGGGATCGCGGCCTCAGTGCCAAGAGCAGTGCATCCGGTAACGCCAGCTACTATTATTCGCTGACACGCCTCGATACAGCGGGCACACTCACCGTGAATGGCACCGCTTATACCGTCACTGGCCTCGCCTGGATGGATCACGAGTTCAGCACCAGCGTGTTGAGCAAACACGCCGTTGGCTGGGATTGGTTCAGCTTGCAACTGAGCGACAACCGCGAGATCATGCTGTATCGCGTGCGTCTCGACGACGGGACTGCCGAACCGACCAGTGAAGGCACGTTGATCAACGCTGATGGCACGTCCGAGCGCGTGGCACTGGCGCAGTTCACCATCGAATCGAGTGCGACGTGGCACAGTCCGTTCAGCGGCGCGACTTATCCCGCCGAGTGGCATGTCACCGTCAAGCCCAAAACAGGCGCGCCGATCACGCTCAATATTACGCCGCTGCTCGCCGATCAAGAGCTGCACGCAATGGCGGTGTATTGGGAGGGCGCGTCCAGCATCAGCGGCAAGCAGGGCGATCAATCCTTCAGCGGCTACGGCTACGTCGAACTCACAGGCTATAACGCGGGTGCAGCACCGGGCTATGCGGGTTGAAATTGTTCCTATCGGCCATTGTAGACGCATAGCGGACGCGGCAGCCCGGGTTCGGCGGGTTTCAAACCACAACCGTATTGTCAGATGGTGCGCTCGTGCCAACGTTCAACGTTTCCGTGTGCATTGCGACATCGCGCTGATTTCGCCGCGTTAAACGTCCGGTCATAAGTGTCAGCCAAGATTCGCCCAGGGTGATGATCGCCACGAGCAGAGCGCCCGCGATCACCAAGGGCACCGCCGCGCTTGGATTCGCGCCGTCAAAATAGAATGGAATGCTATCCGTGTTGTTAACCGCCGTGTAGAGCCACCATGGGATCAAATATGCGCCCGCCACGCCCGCCGTACCCGCCAAAGTCTGCATCCATACAGGCTTTCCGAGGCTGAGTACAAATCCCACCACATATAGCCATCCAAATGAAACAGCCAGCGCGGGTGCGATCACATCATCATAGACCAAGTTTTGATATAGGTTGATACCGAGCGCGACGATCGCGCCACCCGCCAGCACAGCCAATAGCAGCCGCAGCCAGCGCGCCGCGATCGTCAGGTGCAGGCCGATATGCCGCGCCAAGCACACACCCAAACCATAAATCGCGCCGTAGAGGATGCCCAGCCCCAGTGCGTTCAGAACACGCGCCGTATCCGTCAGAGTCAGTCCGCGAAAGAGCACGAATATCATCAGTGCAACCGACAGCACACTGCCCGCCAATGCCCAGGGATATCGACGTAATATGCTGAGCGGATCGTGCGTTAATTGGCGCAGCGCCAGCAGCCCTGTCAACCCTGCCGTCTGCGTGGCAGAGAAGTGGCCGGATGGTAAGTTGCCCGCCGTTTCATAGACCGTCAGCAGCGGTCCCGTTTCGCGCAATGTGGCGGGCAGCGCGACTGCTGCCCGTGTCCGTCGTGCGCGCCCGATCAGACGTGCCGCCCGCAGGCCGAGCGAACTGGTCGCACACGCGAGGACTGCCAGATTCTCATCCAGGCCCGATAAATCATCATCGACCAGCCAAGTATCACGCACGACCAGTGCCGTTTCCAAAAATTGCAGTGCAGGCAGGGTGAACGCGGAAATGGGTACGAGCCGTCGCCCAATTTTCTCCAGTGTTGCGGGTTGAATCTCGCTCACCCACACCTGTCCTGTAATTCGGCTGAGCGTCGTCAGCACGATGCTCCCATCCAAACTATTCAGCGCATCCCAGGCCGCCCGTTGGCGTTCTTTGTCCGTCGCCTGCATCCACCAGCGATCGATTTGATGCCCATATTCAAGCGCGCCGCGCAGCATAAACGAGCGCGATTCGGCTGTGAGCAGTATCCCCTCGCCACTGAGAATCATATCGAGCAAAATGAAATGTGTCCGATTCAACGTAAACTTGCCAGCCTGCCAGGCGGGCAGATACTTTTCGAGCAAGAATTCGGCTTCACGCCGACGATAGACGCCGCTTTCAAGGGCGTGTGTGATCGCTACCACCGAGTTCTCCGGCGTGCTCGCTGGCTGATCGCTGAATAAGGCGGCCATCGCACTGAGGATCGGCCCCAGGTGTGTCGGGCGCGCCGCTGGATCGGCGGTGGTCAGTTGGCGTAAATAGTCGTTCAGGCCTTGGGGCAGCGTAGGGTTCGACTCGGTCACATCCGGAAGCGATTCGCCATTGGTGAGTTGACGCATGGCGAAGACATAATTTCCGCTATAGGGCAGTGACCCCGTAAACAGCAGAAACAGCATAACTCCAAAGCTAAACTGGTCGGATTGCGCCGAGAGCACATCGCCGCGAAATTGCTCCGGCGACATATATACCAGCGTACCCGCCGTCGAATGAATTTGTTGTGTATCATCCGATAACGTTTTGGCTAACCCAAAATCAGCCAAATAGGGCGTGTTCTGGGCGTCCAGCAAAATATTTCCGGGTTTGATATCTCGGTGGACGACGCGGGCTTCATGCAGATAATCTAACGCTGCAGCAATCGGCGTCATTAAGCGCAACACTTCGCTCGGGGCCAGCCGCACACCATGATCAAGCCGATCGACCAGCGAACCCCCGGTTGCGTAGCGCATCACTAAGTAGCGGAATGTGGCTTCTTCACCAAAGTCATAAAGTGGCAGAATATGGTGGTGTTCAAGGCGCGTAACGATCAACGCTTCGCGTGCAAAACGGGCAGCGCTTTCTGATGCTGACGCCTCATCATCAATTGGGATGATCTTCAGTGCCACCACACGTTTGAGGCGGGTATCCCACGCCGACCAAACTTCGGAGAAGCCACCTTGGCCGATCAGTTCGGTGAGCTGATAGACACCTACCGAGCGTCCTGGTGTGCCCACGTACCCAATCTCAGTCATTGATGATCTTTCTCAATCGATAAGCGAAGCATCCAATTGGCTCGGTAGCGAACGATAGCGGGTATCAAAAATCAAAATTTCCTTTATCGGACACCTTGCCGTTTCAATGCCCTTTGTCTTTGCCGTCACCCTTATCTTTGCCATCACCCTTGTCTTTGCCGTTGCCATCACTCTGGTTGTCCCCGTTTCCTTTTCCGTCCCCTTGGTTATCGTCACCCTTGCCCTTACCATTCGGGTTTGCATTGGGTACTGGCGCTTTGGTCGGCTTTGCATCGTCACTATGCTGGACAGCATGAACCACATCGTTCAGCTTTTCAGCTTTCTTGGGATCATACTTAACCGGCTTATGTGGCGCGCCGATGGGTTCTATTTTGCTCTTGCCGCCCATCGTCACCGATACCATTTGCCCGGGCAGCAGGGTCTGAGAACCAGCCGCCGTGGAAATGGTGGCATGTCCTTCGAGTAACGTGATATCCAATGTCTTATTGGGTTGGGCGCGCATGAAAATCGTGGATGCGATCTGAATAGTCACGCCGTTCGCGGTAAAGGAAACTTGCACATGATTAGGCGACTGGACGACGATGCCATCTTCGGGAAGCTGCGTACAGGTTGGTACGCCCAAGCCCGAAGAAAAATAGAAAACGCGCATATCACCCGATACATTGTCGATCGACGTATTCCCGTACACCAAGAACGTGACGTTTTGACCGGGCAGCGTGTCGGGCAGGTTGGCCTGGAGCTTGAGCAGCGCGAGTCCCCATGTGCCATCGCTGAGATTGATTGGGAGCGTTAGCAGCGACTTGATCTGTTTGATTGCCACTTTATCGCCGCTCGTATCGAATTTGGGCGTCTGATTGGGAACAAAGGTGGTCGTCAACTGTTTATGCCCATAGCACGCGGAGTTGCGCTCCAAATTGGAGCATTGATCTTGCAGTGTTTGCAGTGCCTGGGTTACGAGCACACGACATGGATCATCGGCTTGGGCATTGGCAGGCACGAGCACGGAAAAAACGCCGAACCATGCGGCGATGGCAGCAATTATTATGGAAAGCGGGCGTGAGGTCTGCATACGGCACATCCTGAGTGTTCAATTGCTGAGCGATCGATCAATAAAAGACTGTGTTCACAGTACAGCGAAAGTAGTAAACAAACTCTAAAAAGCCGCCCCAATTCGAGAGAATCGACGAAATCGAGAACAATTCGGCTTTGAAGGCGATCATGAGATCAATTGATTTTGTGGGCGCAGCGATCGCCCTAACCCTCGATCGAGCGTAGGCGCAAGCGTCAAAGCGCGCTAGAATATCCTTGTCTCGGCATACTCTAGAAAAGGTGGCGTTATCATGGTGAAACAGGCTGAAAAGTTACGTAAACGCAATCCGCTGTTGCCCGTCTTTGGAATGCTTCTTGCGGTGGGTTTATTCGGAGTCGCCTTTGTGTTGGTTGATCCCGCCATGAAGCTGATACAAACGCTTCTCAAAAAAACGTCCGCGCCACCGCTGATCTGGCCGCCGATGTACGGCGAGAATGAAAACTTGCAACGGATCGCTATCGCCTTTGCCATGTGGCTGATTTTTCTGATCATCGCCTGGACTTTCGTAGCGATTGCAACTGGCAAGGATCCCAACAGTCCAAAAGATATTGAGATGCCGCCGCGCACCAAAGAAGAACGCAACAAACGCTACTAGGTGCGGAAAATCTCTCAGTATGACAGAATCTCATAACGGTTACACGACCATCGGCCAAAACAGCCCACGCGCCGACGCGATCGCCAAAGTTACGGGCACGGCAGTCTATCCCGGTGACATTGATCTGCCCGGTCAACTTTGGGCGAAGGTGTATTTTTCCGATCGCGTCCATGCCCGTATCACCGCGATCGATACGCACGCCGCCGAAGCCTTTCCCGGCGTCCATGCAGTGCTGACCGCGCGCGACGTGCCGATCAACGAATATGGCCTGCTCAAATTCGATCAGCCCGTACTCTGTGGCCCCGGTAGCGCCAAAGCGGATGCCGATATTGTGCGCTGCCAGGGCGATCAGATCGCGGTGGTGATCGCCGAAACCGAAGCGATTGCAGCGGCGGCGCGCGATTTAATCGTGGTCGAATATGAAGACCTACCGATCGTCACTGATATGTTCGCGGCCATGCAACCGGGTGCGCCCCAATTGCACGCCGACACCCCCGCTAACATCCTGTGCCATCATCGCATCCGGCGCGGCGATATGGCGGCGGGTTGGGCGGCAGCGGCGGTCATCGTCGAAGGGACGTACAGCACCTCCTGGCAGGAACACGCCTATCTACAACCTGAAGCCGGACTCGGCTACATCGACGACGAAGACCGCATCACGATCATCGTGGCCGGGCAGTGGATTCACGAAGATCAGGAGCAGATCGCGCACGCGCTGGCGCTGCCCGCCGATCGGATTCACGTGATCTACCCGGCGATCGGCGGCGCGTTTGGTGGCCGCGAGGATATGTCCGTGCAGATCATCCTGGCGCTGGCCGCCCAAAAACTGCGCCGTCCGGTCAAGATTATCTGGTCACGCGAAGAATCGATGATCGGCCACCACAAGCGCCACCCGATCACGCTGCGGACCCGTTGGGGCGCGACGGCGGCGGGCAAGATCGTGGCGGTCGAGGGCGAGATTGTGGGCGATGGTGGGGCATATGCGTATACCACCGTCAAAGTCATGGGCAACGCGCACTTGATGCTCACTGGCCCCTATTTCATTCCGAATATTCAACTAGACAGCTTCGGCGTCTATACCAACAACATCCCGGCGGGCGCGTTTCGCGGATTCGGCGGGCCGCAGGGTGCATTGGCCGCCGAAGGACAGATAAACAAGCTGGCCGCCGCGCTCAATATCGATCCGGTTGACCTGCGCGGTCGAAATTTGCTCGGCGAAGGCGACATTACGTCGGTCGGGACGCCGCTGCCGCCCGGCGTGACGATCGGCAAAGTGGTCGCCGAATGCGCGGCGCAGAGCGGCTATTGGTCGCACGCTTCCGGCGATTGGCGGCGCGATCCGCTGGCACAACCCGCCGAATCGTATAAGCGGCGCGGGATCGGCTTCGCGTGCGGCTTCAAAAATATTGGCTTCAGCTTTGGCGCACCCGAATCGTCCTGGGCAACGATTGAATTGCACGGCGAATCGGCGATCGAGCGCGTCATGGTGCGACAGGCGGGCGCGGAAGTTGGTCAGGGCATTCATACCGCCTTCCGTCAAATGGCGGCAGAAGCCACGGGCGTGCCGCTCGAAAAAGTCGAACTGATCACGCACGATACCGCCAGCACGCAAACATCGGGCAGCGCCTCGGCCTCGCGCCTGACCTTCATGGCGGGTAATGCGATCATCGGCGCGGCGAAACTGGCGCACGCCGCGTGGCAGAACGAGGAACGTCCCGCGATCGGTACATTCGAGTATCGCCCGCCGTCGACCACATCGTTCGATCCAGAGACAGGTCATGCCTCACCGAACTTTGCCTATGGCTACATGGCGCAGATCGCCGAAGTCGAGGTCGATACCGAAACCGGGCAAATCGACGTGCTGCGCGTCGTTTCGGCGCACGATGTGGGACGCGCCATCAACCCGGCGCAGATTCGCGGCCAGATCGAGGGCGCGGTCGTGCAAGGGCAAGGCTACGCGCTGATGGAGCGGCTGGTCAGCATCGACGGTGTGATCAAAAACCCGTTACTATCGACCTATTTGATCCCGACAGTGCTGGATGTGCCGCGTGAGGTCAAATCGGTGATCCTCGAAGAGGTCAACCCGAATGGCCCGTGGGGGGTGCGGGGCGTCGCCGAAATGGGACTGATCACGCTCGCGCCTGCGATCGCCGCCGCCGTCCACGATGCGACGGGCGTCTGGATCGACGATATTCCGCTGACGCCCGATCGCGTACTGAAAAGCCTGCAAACCGCCATAAAAGCGGGCGACCACGCGGGGGGGAAAGCGGGCGACCACATCGGGTTCGCCCCTGCTCAAGATGGTCTGGGGTAGGGGAGAACCCGGCGTGGTCGCCCGTCTTTGCATATTGTTTGTTGTGACAATGGCGTGCCTCGCCGGAATGATGCAGCCAAGCGCCGCCCAAGCGACGCTCACTCGCACGTACACCGCGCAAATTGGCTATCCGGCTGATCCTGATCGCGCCACCTATGTCGCCAACGCCCGTCACGCCATCGACGAGTTGGCCGCGTTTTTTGAGACGGTCACGTTCAAACAGGCCGTCAATTATTCGCTGTTGCAAACCGTGCTCCATAGCAAATTGACGGGCTTCGTCGCCACGCCCGATGGGATCGGCGCAGGGCTGTGCGCGGCGGCCACCCTGCTCGACTCGATCGTGCGGAATGCCGTGTACCGCGACTCCGACAGCATCGAGCGCCCAGTCTTTCAATCGCTCGGCACGCAGCCCGCGACCAATACCTTCGGCGGCCTATGCAGCCTTGCCACGACGCTCGATCCCAAAAATCGGCATAGCATCGACTATCTGTGGCGGCTGAACCCGAATTACACAGGCGCGCCACCGCACTTCGTCCTGACCGCCCTCGATGGCGGCGCATCGCTCACGTTGACCTACTCGGATCGCCTCGCCTCGCCCGCCTTCGAGGCATCACCCGCCGGAAACGCCGCGCACCTCGCCGATCAATTCGCTTCGATCATCGGCGCGCGCAAAGTCGGCGCGTGGATCGAACCGATCAGCGCTTTACACGGCCTCGATCCAATCGGCTATCACGGTGACGATCAACTGCCGGTCGCGTCGGCGTTCAAGGGACCGGTCGCGTTGTACTTTTTCGAGCATATCGATCCGGTGACCTGGCGGAGTCTGCCGCTGACCTATTGGAACGTCGATCAGATCGATGCAGTGCCCGACGCCTACCACGACGCCTGGACGCGCAATCACGCCGTCCTGAAAAACCTGTATCAGATGGCGGTCTTCAGCGAGAATGACGCCACCGGGGGCACGCTCGCTTATGTCTACGCGAACAGTCCGACCGCCGCCGCCTACGGATCAAATCCGCTGATCGCCTTCAACACCTGGAGTGAGCAAAAGGTCGGCATTGGCGCGGAGTCGGGGCTACACGCCTGGGTCGCGCGTGGGACGGCGTGCGCGGCCTGTACCGATGAGCGCTTCACCGATCGGCGGCTGATCTATGGGGGCAAGGTGCTGACCATCAACAACACCTATTCACCGCGTGATTTAGCGCGCTTTTATCGCTATCTGGCGGTGCAGGGGCGCGCGCTCGGCTACTATGACATGGCGATCGCGTTGCTCTCGAATCAGCATTTCAGCCTGATCAAAGAGAACAGCCTGATCTTCGGGATCACGACCGCCTCCAAAGATGGCTATATTGGACCGGATAGCGATTATGGCGACGGCTACCGCATTAGCACCGACGCGGGCCTGATCACGCTGCCCGATGGCGAGCAGTACGCGGTCGCGTTCATGGCCTTCGACGGGGGCGATCTTCTGCCGCCGAGCATTCAAGCGATGAGCCATGCCGTAATTGAACAGCAACGGGCGGATTTCTGAGCGGGCATGGTCGCCCGTTTTATGATGAGCAAATGGAGATTAAATGGCGATTCCTGTCCCTGATTATCATTTCATCTATATCGCGCCCGGACTGACTGGCGACTGGTTGTTTATTGCGGCGCGCAAATATTGGCTGCACTTCCGCCCCAGCGTGATCGCCTCGCTGGATTGGGTGGCTTATGTGCCGCCGCGTCACCAAATTGCGATCACGACGTTGGGACGGCGCGACACCGCGCAATCGATCCGCAACGAGATCGCACGGCGCTTCCCGAATGCGTATCACGATCCGCTGGTGTACGACTTTTTGGCCGATATGCAGCTTACGCTGGATGGTCGGACGGCGGTCAATCAGCGATTTGGCGTGCCGGGTTAGGCGTGGCGTTCCTCGACTTGCGTCATGAGGGTGTTCGCCAACATCATCATGCCGCCGCTGAGCAGATAGATGCGCTCGAAAAAGCGTCCCGATATGCCGCCCCGCAGCGACAAACTGATAAGCGCTAACCCGATCAGGGCTTGCAATTGCAGCGCATTGCGGAGTGACAAATCATGATTATCGCCGCGCAAGAGCAACAGCAATCCAGCCAGTATGCGACAGAACCAAACCGTCCCCCGGCTCATCCCGAACAGCCAGGGCGTCGCCAGCGCATCGACGGCCAGCAGCGTGTTGAGCGCGGCAAATGTCTCTGATGGATAACGGGTGGGCAGCGCGATGCCGAACTGTTCGCCAAAGGCGGCCACGTTATCGAGCGGCTCAGACTTTACAATCTCGACGATCTCGCGCGCGGTTTTTCTTTTAGTCACGACTCTCAACTCCTTATGGCATATGTGAAAACTTGTGCCGATTTTCGCACCGATCCAGCGCGATGCCAAAAGTCCAGAATCTGAGAGACTGTTTCAGAAACCTCAGCACCTTACCCCCAGCCCCCTGTGCATTACCCACAAATTCACCTCACACCCCCCAACCCCCTCTCCGTTACCACAGCGAGGGGGCGTCAAACCACACCGCATCGGCCAAAGATCGAGACCGAGTCGAGTCCTGCACCCCTCTCCGTGAGGACGGAGAGGGGCGGGGGGTGAGGTGAATCCGGCATCTGCGAGGGGTTGGGTGAGGGTTGTTCGTCACTTTCAAAACACCCACCGAGAGACTGTTTCAGAAACCTCAGCACCTTACCCCTGCAACTCGTGACCCTCGCCATCCCCTAGTATCTATCACACGTTTTTCGATGCCATCCTAACTTTTGGTTCAGCCTGCCATCCAGGTGAATAAGTAAGGCGGACTCTTTTCGCTCAGCAAGACCACACCGTTGGCATCGCGCCGCACCACGACCACCTGCCAGTTTATGGTGTGCGGGGCAGCGTCCTGTGGGCCAAAATCAGGCGGGATCACCAATGAGGTGGTCTGGGTAAAATACTGCGCATTGCGCGGCTGCTCGGCGACCGTCGAATCGGTCATGAGCAGCATATAGAATTCGTTCGCGCCTAAAATACCCTGAATGGGCAGCCATTCCAGGCGTACCGGACTCCCCGCGACCGTTCCGCCGTTGACTGGCGCGAGCGGCATCGGCGCACGATACGGCGGGAGCGGCGTGGCCGTCTCGCTACCCGTCAAGGTGGGGGTGATCGAAGGCGTCGGCGTCGGACCTGGCATCTTAAGATGTTGCCCTTCGCGCAAAATGACACGGCACTTGGCCTGGAAGATCGCGGCGTTCAGGTCGCAGCCAGCGCAATTCAGACCGTCGGGCAGCGGATTCAGTTTGCAAATTACGCCGAGCGGTACATTGAATTTGGCTTCCAGGCCGAGCGATGTATCATCTTTTTTGACCACATAATCGCCGATAATCATAGCTCCCGTTGTTGGGATGAAGCGTGCTTGGAGCGTTTGTGTGATCTCCAAACCTAGGGGCGTCGGTGTTGAAGTAGGACGTGGAATGCAATATTGCTGCCCGATCTGGATGTTGTTGCTGTTGGGAGACATATTATTGGCTTCGCGGAAGGCCGGCGCGGCAGACAAATCTGCATAACCGCCTTTAATGAGAAGCCCCTGAATCGAATCGCCCGCTTTGGCGACCACGCAGATCGGGCTGAGCGTGGGGATCGCCGTCGGCACATCGGCAGCCACAACGGGCGCGCTCGTTGTGGCCGTCGCAGAGACAATCGGCAAGAAAGTCGGCGCGGGCGTATCCGTAACTGCCGACGTGGGACGGCGTGTGGGCGTGGGCGAAACGCTGGCGATCACGGTTGGGATCACGGTTGGGTTGGGCACCGTATCCGGCTGGCAGGCTACCAGCGCGGTGGACATGACGCCGAACAGCAAGGCGATCAGTGGCGCGCGCCGCGTATGAATCTTCAAGTGAATCTTCAGAATCGTAACCCCTTTTCGGACTAACCTCACCCCAGCCCCTCTCCGAAACCAGAGCGACGGGAAGTTTACTTCCATGCTCAACCGGGTGCGCCCGTGCTGACCCACACAAATGTGCGCGTCTCGGTACTATAGCTGGCAGGTTGCTGTGTCCCACCGCTTGATTGTTGCACCACGCTGATCGACCACTCGAATTGATGGCGCGTGCCGTCGTTTGGCTGCCAATCACGCGGGACGGTATACGAGAGTTCGGTCGTCGTATCGGTGTGGATCACGCCTGCCGTGTCATCACGCACCGTGACCAGATAAACTTGACCAACGGACAACTTATCGGAAGCCGTCCAGCGCAGCACCGGGAATTCCGCGTCGTCGAACACGCTGTTATCGCCGGGACTGACGCTGGATGGTGCGTTGAAAGTTGCCGTGCCGCTGGGCGTCGCCGTCTCGCTGCCATTGGGCGTGAGCGTGAGCGTGGCGGTAGGCAGTGGAATCGGTACGCGGATTCGTTCCCCTTCCGATAGTCGAACCGAACAACCTTGACCGCCAGCGGGTAGACTATAGTCGCACTGCGTAAAATCGCTGGCAATCTCTGGATTCAGATCGTGCAAAATCTTGATTGTGGCGTGAAACTTATAGGCGATGCTGATCGCGCTGTCGTCCTTGCGCACAATGTACCACGCCTGACCGGGCATCAAGGTCGGTTCCGCGTTCGCTGGTGATGTGGCCGAGCCTTTGGCTGCACCTGCCACCGCCGCACCCGTCGCGCCAATCGCCGTCGGCCAGGGAATCTGGATGACCTGCCCAACCTGAAGTTGACCGGGGTCTTTCAGGCCATTTTTATCGAGGATGATTGCAATCACGGCTGACCCGTATTGGCCGCAGCGTGCTGCTAATGCCGATAACGTATCACCCGCTTTAGCTTTTTGGATGCACGGTCCGCGCGTCGGCGTGATCGTCGGGGAAGGCGGCACGATCGTGACCGTCGGCAACGCCAATGTCTGGGCTTGTATGCTTTGCGTGGACGCTTGAACGGCCTGCGTGATCGTCGGCACGCCCGTATTGGTGGGTGGCAAGGTCATACTTGGGCGCAGTGTGATCGTCGGCGCGCCCGGCGTCTCACTGCTTTGAAGGGCGATCACTGTCGGCGCGATCACAACGCTGCTGACGGGCTTGCCCACGCTGTTATCAGCGCCACGGCGTGTCAGCACGAACATCGCGCCACCCATGACGATGAGCGCCACCAACAGTGCCAATCCGCCACTCAGTGGGAGTGTGGGCAGCAAAGCCTCGTGTAGGTCGGATTCGCCATCTTCCCACGTCTGTTTGGGCTGAATCGGTCGCGTATCGAGGTGCTTGAGATGAAGCTGAGTCGGCTCCGCATTGATAGGCGAGCCAAGCAGCGCCGCCCCACAATTGGTGCAGCGGGTCGCGTTAATCGGTTGTTGTGCCCGGCAGATTGGGCATTGCTGACTAGCAGCCGTCCGTTTGATCATACTTTACAACACAAATTATTTGCCAGCGGGCCATTATAACAGCCCTCGGCCTCAGCACAAAGTCGCAGAACCTCACGATCCAACTAATTGACTCCGCCCCAGGCTTATGTTACGCTGAATGGGCGCGGGTGAAACGAAAACTTGTGGAATTTGAACCATGACAGACGCCGAGCTTGCCCTACTCAGCTTACTCCTCAACGATCCCAAGTCGGACGACGTGCTCCATAGCCTAATCGAAGAACGCGGGTTGCGACGCTGGACGGCGATCGGCGTGGCATCCATGTATTACGTGCTCGACAAGCTGGAGCGGCAGGGATTGGTGAAGAGCCTGCCCGAAAACTTGCCTGCCCGCCGTTGGCAAATCACATCCGCTGGCTATGCGGTGCTGCAAACTGCCGTCGCCGATTTGCTCAGCACGCCACACACGCACGGGCGCGGTCTCGAACTCGGTCTGGCGAGTTTGAATGTGCTCAAAACCTCACAAACGCGCGCGGCACTCGAAAATTATCAACAAGAACTGCGCGTCCGCATTCGGCGCTCGCGTAAAGAGCAGTCCGACGAGTTGGCAGGCAATTCGCAGTTTCAGACGAACGCGCTGTACAGCCACCATATTGCCATGCTCGAAGCGGAACTGGCCTGGATGGAACAATTCACCGTACAGTGGGAAGCGCAAGCCATTCCCGATCCGCCCGAACCGATCATGCCGCTCGTGCCGATCCCGCGCGTGCAACAGGTGGTGCTGCCTGAAGACCCCGACTCAGTTCACAAACGGACGACGATGGAAGGTGATTTTCGCAAGCGCACGCGCCGTACACCATCATCACCCAAACAATAAGCGCCGGATCGACCCCATTGGATTTGTGAGCGCCGATATTGAAGGGGTAGATTAATGCGTTGGCGTGCCGCCGAGAATCGATCCGATTGGATCATGGCGATTGTGATCTTGCTGCTCACGGGCATAATCGGTGTTGTGGTTGCGCGCGGCGACCAGATCGGCATCGGCGTCGAGGGCTTCAGCCCAGCTCGAATCGGGTCGAGTCGGGCAATGATCAGCGTCACATTCGATGCGCCGCTCGCGTCAACAATAAACGAAGGCGAGCTTACGATTTCACCGCCGCTGCCGGGTACGCTGATGGTCAAGGATAATGGACTGCGCTTCCAGCCCAGCGGCGCATTTCAGGTTGGCGCGACATATACCATCACGGTCAGGGCGGGTCTGGCATCCTTGAACGGTCGTGTTCTCAAGCATGATTTGCATTGGACGTTCATGATCGAAGCGCCGCGCGTGGTTTACCTGGGTCCTGCCGACAGTCCGGTGCAAGATTTGTGGTTGGTCGATCCGGCGAAGCCCGAAACGCCCAAGCAATTGACCGATAGTAAGGGTGGCATCCTGGATTTCGATGTCTCTCAAGATGGGGGGCAGATCGTTTATTCGGAATTGACAACGCGCGGTGCGACGAATTTGATGGTTTACGACGTGGCGGCGAGTGCGTCGCATGTTTTGTATGCCTGTCCCGATGCGTCGTGCGATCAGGCGGTTTGGCGACCGGACAGCAGTTCCATCGCTTTCAGTCGGGCGGATTTGAATATCGGGTTGGGCAGTGGACCCGGTGCGCCGCGTGTTTGGCTGCTCGATCCAGCAACGGGCGCGATCAAACCGCTATTCGCCGATCGGGGACGGCTGGGTTATGCGCCGCGCTGGTCTCCCGACGGGCGACGGCTGGCGGTATTCGATGCGAGTATCGGCGGCATCGCCATCTATGATTTTGAAACGGGCAAAGATGCGCCGATCCTGTCCGATAACGGAGCGATCGGGAACTTTTCGCCGGATGGTCGTTGGTTCTGGATTCCAAAGATCACGCAGGTAGGCGAGAATCAGTATGTGACGCACCTCGTCCTCGTCGATCTGGCGCACGATCCGGTCGATCAGCGTAATCTGATTCCAGACACAGCGCGCGACGATGACACCGAAGCAGCCTGGACGCCCGACAGCACCGCGCTGATCGTCAGTCGGCGCGCCGCGGATCAGCCCGCCGAGGGCGGCGCACAGTTTTATCGGGTGGCGGTGGCTTCTGGGATCGCCGAAACACTGTTGGTCGATCCAGCTTATGTTCACGGGGACGCCAGTTACGACGCGACGGGTAAAAACCTGGTGTTTCAGCGTTTTCCACTGACGGGTGACGATACGCGGCCACAAATCTGGATGTACGACTTGACACATAAAGTGGCGACGCACCTTGCCAGTAACGGAACATTTCCGCGCTGGCTGCCGTGATTTGGGAAAATAGCGGGCATGGCCTGCCACGTTCGCCCAAAGTTTGCCCGCGATCTCGTCTCAGCCTATAATGCAGTGACTTGCAGAAGACGAAGTGGAACTGCTTACGATGACTGATCTGATCGGGCAGCGGCTCGGACAATACGAAATCGTCGGACGGCTGGGTGCGGGTGGCATGGCCGAAGTTTACCGTGCGCGGCAGACTTCAATCCGGCGTGATGTGGCGATCAAGGTAATCGAGCCAAAATTGGCCGATCGTCCCGATTTCGTCAAGCGCTTTCAGCGCGAAGCGGATGTGGTCGCGGGACTCAGCCATGCCCATATTCTCAAAGTGTTCGACTATGGCGAGCATGAGAGCCTCGTCTATTTGGTCATGGAACTGCTCAGCGGGGGCAGTCTGGCCGCTCAGATTCATAATGGGGCGATCCGCCTGCCCAAAGCCGCGCAAATTCTGGATCAGATCGCTTCGGCGCTCGACTATGCGCATCACAAAGGCATCATCCACCGCGATCTGAAGCCGCAAAATGTGCTGTTCGACGAAGCGGGCAACGCCTTTCTGACGGATTTTGGCATCGTCAAACTGATGGCCGAATCGAGCACGGTGCTCACCGAAAGCGGCACGATGGTCGGCACACCCGCCTATATGGCACCCGAACAGTGGAACGGTCAGCCCGTCGATGCACGCTCCGATCTGTATTCGCTGGGCGTGATGCTGTTCGAGATGCTCGATGGTCGCGTGCCGTTCAAGGGCGAAACGCCCTATCGCATGATGCACATGCACCTCTATGAAGCGCCGCCGATCGAGCACCTCGATCCATCGCTGCCAGCCGGGATTCGACCGCTGTTGGAGCGCGCGCTCGCCAAGAACCCAAGTGCCCGTTTCGAGTCGGCGGCACAGATGGCGGAGGCGTTCCGAGTGGCGGCCAGCGGCAAGCGGGACACAAAACAGACGTATACCAGCGTCGTCGCGCCGCAGTCTGCCGTCACGTATGCGACGCCGCCACCCGTTCACACGCCGCCGCCTGCATATACTCCATTGCCGACTCAAACGCCGCCACCTGGCTATCAAGCATCACCGCTGGTTGCGCCGCCGCCCGGTTATGCGTCCGTGCCCAGTGGCGTGCGTCCGCGCCCGAATACGCGGCGAATGCCCTGGGGATTCTTGCTGGCGGCTGGCCTGATCATTATCGTTTTGACCGTCGGTGGCAGTTTCTTTGCCGTGCAGCTTATCAAACAGGTCGCCGCACCAACACGCACGCCGGGAAGCGCGAACACGATCAGCGGCACGGTGGGGCGTGAAACGCTGATCGCCATTGCGCCAACAGTGCCCGACGGTGCGATCACGGCCATTCCCGCTTTTATCCCGCCTGCCACGCTCACAGAACCGCCGACCGCCGCGCTCCCCACGAGCGTTCCGCCAACGGCGAATGTTCCAGCGCGCACGGTCACGCCGATTCCATCGGGTAACACGGCAGGGACGCGCGTCGCATTGACGGCGATCGCGGGCACGCTCAATGCGCCGCCCCCGACGCTCATCCCGCCAACACTGATCCCACCGACACCCGTGCCACCGACACCCGTGCCGCCGACACCCGTGCCGCCGACACCCGTGCCGCCGACACCGATCCCGCCGACGCCTGTGCCGGCCGCCATCGCCTCACTGCCCACAACAATTGTCATCGCGGCGACTCAGCTTGCGCCAACGATTCGCCCGATCGGCTCGACGCTGATCGCCATCTTGCCGACGGTGGGCGGAATATTGAAAGTGACGCTCGTCTTGTCATCAAGCGCCCTGACGCCGCGCACCTTCAGCGGCCATAAAGGGGAAGTTTACAGTTCGGCATTCTCGCCGGATGGCCTGACGATCGTCACGGGGGGCGCGGACGGCACGGTGCGGCTGTGGAATGCGGTGACGGGCGATGCGATTCGCGTGCTCACGGGACACAAAGATAAAGTGAGCAGCGTCAGTTTTTCGCCGGATGGCAAAACGCTTCTATCGAGCGCGTGGGATCAAACCGCGATTCTGTGGAATGCGACCACTGGCAAAATGATCCGCCAACTGACCGGGCACACGGGCGCGTTGACGGATGCGACTTTCTCGCCAGATGGCAAAACGATCGTGACCAGCGCCGACGATCAGACCACGCGTTTGTGGGATGCGAGCACCGGGACGCAAATCCGGGTTTACAAGGGTCACAGTGCCGTCGTGAACTGGGTCGATTTTTCGCCGGATAGCAAGCAGATCGCCGGATGCAGCGATGATAAAACGACAATTATCTGGGATGTCGCCAGCGGCAAAGCGCTCCAAACGCTGAGCGGCCACACTGAGGCCGTGAACACCATCGTTTACTCGCCCGATGGCAGGTTCCTGGCGACGCTGAGCAGCGATCGGACTGCCAAATTGTGGGACGCCACGAGCGGGAAAGTAGTGCGCACTTTCACCACGAGCGAGATCATGGTGGGCGGCGCGTTTTCGCCGGATGGCAGAACTTTGGCGACGACGGGTTTCGATCATATTATCCATTTGTGGGATGTGGCGTCGGGCAAGCAGCTTCGATCATTTAGGGGGCACACGGATAACGTGGTCTCGGTGACTTTTTCGCCTGACGGCAAATTCCTGCTGTCTGCCAGCTTCGACGGAACGGCGCGGTTGTGGGATGTGGCGAGCGGCAATTCGTCGTGATGAGAATATTTAGACGAGCACACACGAGCCATGCAGACCAGTAAGATCGAGGTCGTGCGCTGGGATTTGCCGCGCCTCGTCACGTCAATTCACGATGGCAAATTGCGCGTGCCGGATTTTCAACGCGAGTGGGTCTGGGAACGCAATAAGGTGATCGCGCTGCTCGACAGCATCTACCGCGAGTTCCCGATCGGCAGCTTTTTCTTCTGGCGCGCGCCCACCATCTACAACAAATATTTCCGCGACATCGGCGGCTTGCACCTGCCACCGCCGCGACTGACCGAGGAAGTGTTGTTCATCCTCGACGGTCAGCAGCGGATCACGTCGCTTTATGTGGTCAGCCACGCCCGTCAGTTGATCGCACGCCACGAGGGCGATCCGTATGCCGAACCCGCCTTGCTCGATAAACTGCGCGGCTATATCGACATTTGCTTCGATCTAGACGATGATGTATTCCGGCTGCGGCGCGGCGATGAAGCACGCTACATCCCATTCTGCGATCTGATGGACGACGACCGATTCGATCTGGAAGATGCGCTAACGGGCGAGCAGCGCAAACGCCTGCGTCAATGTCGGCTGCGCTTCAAAAACTATCCGTTTTCGGTGATCGTGGTCGAAGATAAAACACTCGACGATGTGTGTGATATTTTCAAACGGATCAACCAGGGTGGTAAGCGGCTGAGCCTATCCGATCTGATCATCGCGTCCACTTGGTCTACCGATTTCAATCTGCGCGATCGACTGCATACCGATGTAAACCGTTGGCTGCAAGATACGACGTTCGGCGCGATCGAGCCGGAGATTGTGACCGAATCGCTGGCGATCTACTTGCGCGGGAATATCACGCAGGCGGCACAGCTCGATCTGCTGGTCGATGAAGTCGAAACGGCGTGGCCGATCGTCATCCAGGCCATCTTCGCGGCGATCGGCTTTTTGTTCAGCACAGTAGGCGTCAAAACATATAGCTGGCTGCCATATCGGGCGATGCTGCCGCTGCTGGCTTATTTATTCAGCAAGCTGCCCACTGAGCAGCCGTCAGAAAGTCAGCGTGCGGGCTTGATCGCTTGGTTCTGGCGCTCGGCGATCGGTGGCCGCTACGGACAATCGGCGGTTAGCAACGTTGCCCGCGATCGTGCTGAGGTGATGGATGCGCTGCTGACCAATCAGCCGCTGGTGCTGCCTACGCGCACGGCAACGGCAGCGGATTTGCTCAAACTGCGAATCGAGCGAGGAAGCGCACTCAAGGATGCCGTGTATTGTCTGCTGGCACTCAGCGGTCCGCGCGATTTCATCGACAACCAGATCATTTCGATCAACGCCGATGTGCTTTCGCCAACTACCAAAGCCGGGCGGCGGGTCGTCTTTTCGCGGAGCATACTCAAAGGTGTCGGCGAATCGGATTTAGTGCTCAACGCGATTTTGATCCCGGCTTCGCTTCAAACGATCATGGCCGGCAAACAGCCATCCGAGTATCTGGCCGATTTCGCCGACGCCAACCCTGATCTGGACGAAACATTGGCAAGTCACCTGCTGCCGATGGGTACAGATTCCGCGCTGTGGATGAATGACTATCCAGCGTTTTTGCGGGGGCGCGCCGAGTTGGTCGCGGCCCGACTGCGCGAATTGGCGGGTATTCAAATGACTTCGCCCCAGTAAGACGGACGACGGCTTGCGGCGTCCGCTGTTCTTCGCGCCTGCAAGTCAATCGGTCAAATAATACGTCATGCGCTGCAAGTGCGTAACTGGATCGATATATTGCACGTTAACTTTCGGCGGGACGACCAAATTAATCGGCGCATAGTTCAGGATCGCCTGGACGCCCGCTGTGGTGAGCGTATCGCACACGCCTTGTGCAACGTGGGCGGGAACAGCCACCATCGCAATTTTGATGTGATTCGCGCGGACAACTTCGCCCAATTCTTGGATCCCCCGAATAGTCAGATCGCCAACATGAATCCCGATTTTGGTGGCTGCGTTATCAAAGACTGCCACGATCCGAAAACCGCGATCGACAAAGCCCGCATAACGCGCCAACGCATGTCCCAGATCGCCCATGCCGACGATGGCGACCGGCCACTCATGATCAACCTGCAAAATCTGCTTGAGTTGCGTTTGCAGATGATGAATCTTATAACCTGTGCCCTGTTTGCCAAATTCGCCGAAATGGGACAGGTCTTTACGAATCTGTGCGGAGCTGATGCCCAACCGCTGCCCTAATTCGTGTGATGAAGTGATCTCTTGCCCAGCCTCGACCAGTTGGTTGAGCGCTCGCAGGTAGATCGGCAGTCGTCCGATCACGATGTCGGGAATGTCCATAATTGCGGTCATGCGCTGCGATCCTCCGCCACTACAAGCAGCTATTTCTGCCGCCTGCCCGTAACAATCCGATTGTGAATATTGTGACGATTGTATCATAGGCAGGCGCGTTATTCAAATGTGAGGTGAGGCTGGGTGCAGGCAAAGGTTGCGCACCTGACAGTTTCAAACGCTGTAAGCCGATTCCTGAACAACTGGCGCAAAGGTGGTGAGCATAACTGAGTTGGCTATGCCATTTAAGCGGCGGCGGCTTCGGGGATAACCAGCGTGACGCTGAGTTTGGCGGCTTTTTACGCAAGGCAGTCATCTCGCGGTCTCGCTGGTTTTGTTCATAAGCCTGCGTCCCAAGTTCTGAGTACGGGACATGGTATTTCAAGAGAAAATAGATGGTGCGGACGAGTTTGTGCGCGTTTGCCACCTGGGTAAATTGAGGTCTACCTTGCGCCCGTGTAACTGCTCAGGGGGTAAATGGGCAAAAAACGCAATTTGAAAAAGCCGATGGGCAAGGCATTTTCCAGGCTCATTCACTTTTGAGTTTTACAAATTAGCAACCAAAAGCACATAAAGATGATGTTTATGTAATAGACTATCCTATAGGCTATTATCATAAATCGATGACTGCGCAGCTAACATCCCTCACTGCTCGCATTTGTGACCCATAGCGACCCGAAAATTGCGAAAAAGACGGCTGAGCAGTTACTTTTTGGAAACACTCGATAAAATCATAAAGGGAAAGCCCGGCCAAGCGCAATCTCTCCCGCTCAGTTGTTCACATGGGGGAATGCCGCTTGGCGGCGGGGAAAGTTTGCTTACAAGTGCTTTCCATGACCCCTGAGCCTATTTGTAAGCCGAGCGCGCGGTATTTGGGATAGCGCAGGCGGGTGCGGTTATTAGCAAAGTAACGGCGAGCGGCGTCAGAAGCAGCGGGGGCTTTGGGGCGGATGGTGCGACAAGCGCGCATGAGTTCAGCCA
>JBBRMW010000040.1:0-28386 GCA_038230635.1 Aggregatilineales bacterium
CCCCGCGTCCGCTAACGGCCACAAAATAAGACGCAATTGCCCTGGATAGATTCTTTCTACCTGTTTGCACGCCGCCCGTTTTGCCCTATACTGAACCGCGTTGATTTTCATGACTCAGGGGGCATCTCGTTGATTATGACACCATTCACCCACAATGGACTCGCGCCGCGTCTCCGGCTCAGCGCCGGAATAGTCATTATTCTGTGTATCATCGCGCTCGGACTTGGCGGTTTCCGCGCGGTTGCCGGACAGAGCGGCGGCCAAGTGCGCGAATATTTCATTGCCGCTGATGAAATCAATTGGGATTACGCGCCACTCAAAATGAACGCGATTTCCGGCCAGCCGTTCGATGAAGTCGGCGATACCTATACCAAAAACGATCACGATCGCATCGGCAGTATCTATCGCAAAGCCGTTTATCGCGAATACACCGACTCCACCTTCAAAACCCTCAAACCGATCGCGCCGGAATGGCAGCATCTCGGCGTCCTCGGTCCGGTGATTCGCGCCGAAGTCGGCGATACGATCGTCGTCCATTTCACGAACAACACCGGAATGCCGACGAGCATCCATCCGCACGGCGTCTTCTACAAAAAGGACTCGGAGGGTGCGCCTTATAATGATGGCACGAATGGCGCGGATAAGGCCGATGATACGGTGGCACCTGGCGGTACATATACCTATCACTGGGACGTGCCGGAGCGCGCGGGGCCGGGCATGGCGGATGCGAGTTCGGTGCTGTGGATGTACCACTCGCACGCGAACGAGATCGGCGACACCTATGCGGGGCTGATCGGGCCGCTGATCGTCACCGCCAAAGGCAAGGCCAAAGCCGATGGCTCGCCAAAGGATGTGGACCGCGAATTCGTCGTGATGTTCCACATTTTCAACGAAAATCTCAGCCCCTATTTGCCCTACAACGTCGAGCACTTCCCGGGCAAAGCGCAGGATGTCAAACTCGATGACGAGGATTTCATCGAGAGCAACCTCAAACATTCAATGAACGGCTATCTGTTCGGCAACCTGCCCGGCTTGACCATGAAAAAGGGCGATCATGTGCGTTGGTACCTGATCGGCATGGGCACCGAAGCCGATATTCACACGCCGCACTGGCACGGCAACACGGTCTTGATGAACGGCATGAATCGCAGTGATATGGCGATGTTGATGCCGGGCATGATGATGAGCGCCGACATGATCCCCGACGATGTGGGCACGTGGTTGTTTCATTGCCACGTCAACGATCACATCAAAGCGGGCATGATGGCGCTGTATACCGTCACGCCCTAATCAACTCGAAACTTGAAAGAGACGAAACGGACGGCAGCAAGCCGTCCGTTTGCTTTGCAGGTGAAATATTTTGCAGGCAATTTAACAGTAGCGGCAGGTCCTCATCCCTAGAATTATTGCAGTTGCTCTATTGACTTATTGCGCAATTGCGCATATGATCATGTTGTAGATCAAATGATCCGATTTTGTGAAAGGTAGGCACCAATGAGCGATTTAACCTACGCCGATCTGATGGAAAAATTTTTCGAGCATTACAACGCCAAAGATTACGGGGCCGCCACTGCCTTGTTTTTGGCAGAAGCACCGAACTTTCCCGATCACAGGCCGCTGATCCTCTACAACCGCGCGTGTGCCTATGCGCTCAACGGTCAACCAGCCGAGGCGCTCGCCGATCTGCACACGGCGATCGACGGCGACATTTGGTATTCCGAAAAACAGATGCGCGAAGATGCCGACTTCACCACCTTGCGCAATCTCTCGGAATTTGAAGCGCTTACCACGACGAGCGCGGCGAAGCGCGTCACGGCCCAAAACACTGTGAAACCGGAGCATTTCGTCTTCGTGCCGAGCACGCCCCAGCCGCATCCCGTGCTGCTGGCCCTGCATAGTAACGGGAACAACGCCGCTGCCTCGGTAAACTATTGGAAACCAGCGGTGGCGGCGGGCTGGCTGCTGGCAATGCTCCAATCATCACAGATCGGATTCACTACGAACAATTTCAACTGGGACGACGAAGCCAAGAGCATCGCCGAAGTCCATGAGCATGAAAACGCACTGCATCACGAATACGGGCAGGCACTCGATTCATCACAGCTGGTCGTGGCTGGCATGTCGGCAGGCGGACGGATCGCCACACTGCTCGCCCTGACGCACCCGCACCCGCCGCGTGGCTTCATCGGCGTCGGTACCTATCTGGCTGGCAAAGTCGATGAACTGGCGGAGCATATCCCGGCAGCACGCGATCGGGGTGTGCGTGCCTTTTTGGTAGTGGGTGACAAGGATGATGGCAGCTACGAAGATAACCTCAAACTCGCGGAATTGTTCGAAAAGCACAAATTGCCCTATCGTATCAAAGTTTATCCAGGTATGGGACATGCTTTCCCGCCCGATTTCGCAGACGTGCTGATCGATGCGTTGGCCTTCATCACGCAAGCGGTTCCGGTCAACGCCGTCTGATGAAAGTTGAAGAACTGCCCTCAACGTACCCACCTCGTTCTACAACCGAAATGATGCAGCGATAGCCGCAGTGGGTATGGGCTGGCTTCCCCCTCTCCGTGAGGACGGAGAGGGGGACTGAGGGGGTGAGGTCAATCTGTGGCATTTGATGGGTCAAATCGTAAGTTCGGTTGTAGAGCTAGATGAGTTGGGTAAAGTGAATCGATGTTGTGCGTTGGTGCATTTGCTCAATTTTGCAACTTTGATGCAACCGTTGGGCATGTCGGCGAGTAGATCGTAAGTGAGTCAGCGGAGATCGGAGTTTTACGATGATGACCGACGAAGAACTGAAAGGGTGGCTACTGGCGAAAGCTGAAGTCGCCATCGCAGGGGTGCTGGCAAAACACGGCTCCACCGATGCCATCAGCTTGCGCGAGATCGAAACATTGGCATTAACGGCAGGCCAGGAGATGAGCGCGGCAGTAGTCGAAACGCTGATGCGCGAAAACATGGGCGGTGCGCAGTGGGTGGCCTGCCCGAAGTGTGGTCGCACGATGCACAACAAGGGTAAACGCCGCCGCTACTCGACAACCGACTCGGGCAATACGTTTGTCGAGCGTTTCTACTACTACTGCCCAACCTGCCGAACAGGTCTGTTCCGCACAGATAAAATCGTGCGCGCCGAGGGCAAAGGCGCATAACGAGGAATATCTGGGACAGGTCGCTACACCAAAAGAACGCGAAATGATGCCGATTTCGCGTTCACAAATATTCGGTAGTAATTTTGCGGCCAAAGATTGTTTGACTTTTCTTGCTTGAGACCGTTTTTTGGGTGAATATGCTGTCCAAAATGACCGTCCTGACATTGCAATCCCCTTCCTCTGAGCGCAGGGTGCATTCAAGGTTGGGGGCGAGATTGGGGAATAGATAACATTCGTAATTGGGATCACCACCATATATGGGGGTAAACGAGCGCTTTTTCTAATCGGATACCGCCACATATGGCGATTGCGCGTATTGCGAATGTTATCTAATGGACAAACCCCTCTATCCCCAGCTCTTTCCCCCACGCAGGCGGGGGGAAAGGGAGCAGACCCCCGCCGATCGCTGGGGCGCAGCCATCGGCTGAGGGCCGCCTGGCAATCTCGCTCAGCGGTCGGCTGTGACTCCCCTTTCCCCCCGCCTGCGTGGGGGATAAGGGGTGGGGGGATAGAGGGGTTCTATGATCTGCCCCCATCCCTGAATGCACCCTCTGAGAGCATACATAGGGCGGCGCGGGCGTCACCTATGCTATAATAGACTCTTTGGTATGAGTAGGTGAGGAGTCGCGCAGTAGCCGCTATGGTAACGACGCCAGGGCAGATCGTCGCCCAATTACTATTTCTGGTCGTCTTGATCGGGTTGAATGCCTTTTTCGTGATGGTCGAATTTGCGGCGGTGGCGGCGCGGCGTTCGCGCATCGATCAGATGGCGGCGGCGGGAAGCCGGGGCGCGCGCATCATGGGGCATTGGCTCAGCGAACCAGCCCGACGGGATCGGCTGATCGCAGCCTCGCAGTTGGGCGTGACCGTCGTTTCGTTGGCATTGGGCGATCAAGGCGAACGTACCTTCAGCCTGATCTTGAGTCCGATCTTCGAGAAAGCGATCGTACCCAACGTGCTGAAAGGAATCTTGCAGGCGCTCCCGCTCACGTTGTCGCTGATTATCGTCAGCAGTTTCCACGTCGTTTTTGGTGAGCAGGTGCCGAAAGTAGCGGCGCTGCGCGCTCCCGAACGGGCGGCGGCGCTGCTCAGTGTGCCGATGCGCGCCTTCGAGTGGCTGACGACGCCGTTCGTGTGGGCGCTCGATCGGGCTGCGTCAACGGTGGTCCGTTTGATTGGCCTGGAGCCGGGCGGTGCGCACTCGGTGCTCTATAGCGTCGAAGAAATCAAACAGATCATGCGCGAATCCGAGGAAGGCGGCGTACTCGGCGAGCAAGAACGCGAAATGCTCGTCGGCGTGTTCGACATCCGCGATCTGGTAACGCGCCAAGTTATGATCCCACGCACGGAAATCAAGATGATCGATGTCGATGAGCCGCTCGAAGCGCTGATCAAGCTGACTGTCGAGAGCGCGCATACCAAGTTTCCGATTTATGAAACGGACACCGACCATGTAATTGGCGTGGTCTATGTCAAGGATTTGGTGCGCGTGATGGCGAGTCCGGGTGTGCCAACAACTTTGCGCACCCTCATGCGCGATGTGCTGCTCGTGCCGGGTGCGCTGCCCGTGCCGAACCTGCTGGCACGCTTTCGCAGCCGTCACCAGCAGATTGCGATCGTGCTGGATGAATTCGGCGGTACCGCCGGGTTGGTCACGCTCGAAGACATTATCGAGGAGATCGTCGGCGACTTGGCCGATCAGTTCGAGACGGGTGAGCGACCAGAATTACAACGCCTGAAAGATGGCAGCGCTTCCCTGGACGGGTTGATGCTGATCAGCGAAATCAACAGCGAATTCAAGCTGCACATTGTCGATGATAATTATGACACGCTGGGCGGCCACATCATGGGAAAACTGGAACGCATCCCGGAGGTGGGCGATTCGATTACCGAAGAGGACGCCATTTTGCGCGTTGAAGTGATGGATGGAATGCGCGTCGAGCGCGTTTCGCTGCAACCGCGCACAGCCACCCCGGTCGAATCCACAGCATAGGCGAGGGTCAATTCAGCGATTTTGGGAGTTTTGCAAAGGTTTTAAGCGAATATGCAGAATTGCGGTACACTATACTGAGTTTGATACGCAATATTCGTGGCTTCGGCCTGGGATGATTCCTTATGCAAATCTGCCCAAAATGCAATTATAAGAATCGGATGGGCGTCATTTTCTGCGAGAACTGCGGCACGAGCCTGATCGGCGAATCGGCGTTGAGCACGCGCAGCCTCGGTGAAAAAGACGAAAAGGAAGAAAAAGACGCCGCCGTTGCGGCTATTATCAACAGTGTGGGCAGCGAAATTTTCAAGGACGGCGCACTGCTGAGGATCGAAATCGAGGGCAGCAACGACCCGCTTCTGCTCAAACCGTTGCAAGAAGTCATCTTGGGCCGACGCGACCCGGCGACAGGTGCTATGCCGACTGTCGATTTAACCCCGTTCGCGGGCTACCGAATGGGTGTCAGCCGCCGCCACGCCGCCATTCGTCCTGGCGATAGCAACCGACTTGATGTGTGGGATTTGGGCAGCGGCAATGGGACGTTTTTGAATGGGTTGCGCTTGAGCAGCCATCGCCCGTATCGCCTGCGGGATGGGGATGAAATTCGCCTGGGTCAGATGGTAATGAAGATGTATTTTCAATTGCCATCCAGCACTTCAGCCGCAGAGACCCCACCCGCGTTAGCGAAACCAATGGTAGTCGCATCCCCCGCGCCAGCCGCGGGCACGAGTCCGTTAGAATCAAGCAAGGCCATTCCCGGTGGTGAACCCGCCAAAAACGATGGCGATACCGGGGGTACGCAAGCCGCTAATCCGCCACAGGGACCGAAAACGTCGGGTGTCAATACACCACAGCCGGAACCGAAGTTGAATCAATCCTGAACGGCGAGCCGTTTAGCCGTCGAGCACTTCGGTTACTTCTTGTGCGGTGATGCGTGCGCCAAACAGGACACGTCCAAGTTGGGCATCTTTATCGACCAGCACCGCCAGCGTGGCGCGTCCGGCGGGGTAAATGATCATAACCCCCATCTCGCTCTCCATCATCAAACGCTCCAATTCACCCTGTTCAAGCCGCTTGAGTGTGCGCTCGGCCAAGCTGTACAGGGTGGCGGACATGGCGGCCACCTGGGGGCTGCTTTCTTCGGTACTCGGTGGGTAAGTCGCCACCAATAGACCATCGCGGTTGACTACGACAGATGCTTTAATGCCTGCCACCGCCGTGTGCAGCTTGCGTAGCGTCTCATCGATTTGTTCGCTTCGGTATTTTTTATTGGGCAATGCGCTTCGTTTATCTGCCTGCATCAGGTTCTCGCCACTTGTAATTTGCTGAACTTGCTATGGATTATTGTATCCCAGATTGTACGAAGCGGGGCTGCTTTTGGAGATGTTGATAAGTTTGATACAGAAATTTCCACGAATTTAACGATTGGTGGCGATCGATAAAACCGATTCACGATGGCGTCACGTAAAGTTGTATGATGTTTGTATAAGGTAAGCCTACCAATGGGTTTTACGCTACAAATATGCTATATTTTCTGGTCTCCCTGATGTTCAACATACTGGAGAAAGTTTCATGTCTCTACCAAAACGCCCCACCGTGCTGATTGTCCTCACCGTATTGATGCTTTTGACCAGCGCTCTCGGCAGCATTACACATGCGGCCCAAGCAAGCGCAATCACCATCTGGACAAAGTTCAATGACCAGAATCCGCAAAACTCACAAGATAAGTGGCTGGCCGCTGCGTTGGCCGACTATGCGACCACGACTGGTAACAAAGCCACCAACGTTTACCAACCCTATGATGTGATCAACAGCAAATTGAATCTGGCAGTGACGGCCAAAGGCGACGTGCCCGACCTGTCCTACGTCGATACCCAAAACATCCCGTTCTTCTTCAAGAATGGTGATCTGGTTGACCTGACCGCTTTTGTCAAAGGCGCGAGCTGGTTCAAGGATGTCGATGCTGGCGCGTTGGCCGCTTGCACCGCGCCCGACGGCAAGATTTACTGCGTGCCCACCAGTGTCGCGGGCGAAACAGTTTACTACTGGAAGGATTATTTCCCATCGGGTTTCCCGGCCACAGCGCAAGCACTGTTGGACGCGGCGAAACCGTTCAAGGCGAAAAATCCCGATAAGTTCATCGTGACCCTCAAGGGTTCGGAAAACATTTCGCTGCAAATGACGTGGTTCCCGCTGATCGTTTCGGCGGGCGGCACGATCGCTGATCCCAAAACTGGCATGGCAAATTGGGCGAACGACAAGACAGTCGCCGTGGTGGCGTGGGCGCGCGAACTGTTCGGCAACAAGTACGCGCCAGCCGATCTCGATCTGAGCAAGGGCTTCGATGACGAGACGCCGTTTACAAAAGCAGAAGCGGCCTCGTTTTTGGCTGGCTCCTGGTCGTATGTGTACTTGAATCCGCTGACTGCGCCGGATGGTACAACGTTTAATAATGATGCAGCATCGGTGCAAAAAGCGTTCGACGCGGGCAAGATGGGTTTTGCCCCACCGTTGGCCTGGGAAGGCGGCAAGCCCGTCTCGATGATCACGGGCACGGCTTATGCAATTCCCCTCGGTGCAAAGAACATCGACGGCGCGAAAGCGTTCATCAACTATTCGCTGAGCACCAAAGCCGATGCGGATTACGCGGTCGCGTATGGTGCGCTGCCCGCGCTGGTTTCGTCGCTGGCCGATCCGAACCTGAGTACAGGCTATTGGAAGGCGATCGCTGAGAATCAACAAAAGTATGCGCAGGTACCGCCAGCCCTGGCCGATTTCGATAAGGGCGTGGCCGCGCTGACCGACACGATCAACAAGCTGGTCAGCGATCCGAGTCTGGACATTATGAAAGAACTGCAAGCGGCTCAGGACAACTACAACAAGGGCTTGCAGTAAGGATCGTCCATTCCGCCCACTCCAGATAAGTGGATAGTTAACGTACCCACCTCACCCGTTTAACCCCTTGTTCATCCATCAAGGAGGTATGGGTGAGATTTCAACTTCCCATTTCTTGCATCGCCTGATCCAACAAACACTACCGGAGCGCCGTGGGGTCGATTATGTTAGTTGATAGCCAGTCAAAACCAAGCGGAGCCTTAGACAAAGCTTCATTGAAATTGCCCCAGATAAGCGTCTCAATGACGGGTGGCAAGGCGCGCAAGTTTTTGCCTTTCTGGTTTCTGCTGCCGGCGATGCTCGTGCTGATCGTCGTACAGATTTACCCGACGCTCTACTCGTTCTATCTTAGCCTGACCCGCACGCACGCGGGTGATATGATATTCGTCGGCACGCGCAACTTCGAGCGGCTGCTGGGCGATACCAACTTTATCAATTCGCTCGGCCACACCGCTGTTTACGCGGGATGGTACTTGGTGTTGACGGTGGGATTGAGCGTCTATCTGGCGGTGCTGCTCAATCGGCGGGTGAAGTTCACGGGATTCTATCTGATCATCATCTTCATCCCCTGGGTCATTTCCGACGTGGTGGCCGGGACGATGTGGCGCTGGCTGTTTCAACAAAGTTATGGCCTCCTGCAATATTGGTTGAAGCCGATCCTGAGCATGTCACCGTATACCAATCCGACGGGCGCAATGGCGATCGTGGTGGCGGCATCAGTGTGGCGGGCACTGGCCTTTACGACGATTCTGTTTTTGGGCGCGCTGCAAACGGTGCCGGTCGAGGTGCTCGAAAGCGCTGCCCTCGATGGCGCGAGCGGCTGGACCAGTTTTTGGCGGGTGACATTTCCGATCATCCGACCGACGTTTCTGGTGGCGGTGCTGCTCACCTCCATTCGAGGCATCAACTCACTGGGGCTGATCCTGTCGATTTTGGGTAGCAGCGGCGGAACGGGCAACGCTGCGCAGACCGCCTCGCTCTATTTGTTCAATGCGGTACAGCGTGATGGCGATTTTGGATTGGGTGCAGCGGCGGCGGTGCTGTTGTTTCTGGTCAACATCGCGCTGACGATCGTTTATCTACGGCTGGTGACGCGCAAAGACGCAGTGACAACATGACGACGATGGTGCGCTCGCGTCGCCAAAAGTTCACAGAGGTCACTTCGACGCATGTGATTCTGGGTTTCTTCGCCGTGATATTCATTTTCCCGGTGCTGTATACGCTGATGACCTCGTTCAAGTCGCAGATCGAGGTGCGGACGAATCCACCCCTGTTTTTCCCGAAGGTGTGGGTGCTCGATGGGTATCAACAGGTTTTGCGCAGCGATCTGATCCGCTATCACATCCCCAATTCGCTGGTCAATTCGCTCGGCTCGTCGGTGCTGACGGTGGCGGCGGCGGCACTGGCGGGTTACGCTTTTTCGCGCTACAAGTTTCGAGGCAGCGGCGCGCTTCAGTTGTTTGTCCTGGGACTCATGATGATTCCAGGGCTGACGAATCTTGTGCCGCTGTATAAGCTCAGCAGCGATTTTGGCCTGCTGCGTGATCACTCGCATGAAGTGATGATCGCCATTTATACGGCGGGTGGTTTGCCGTTCAGCATCTGGATCATCAAGTCGTTTTTCGATGCGATTCCGCTGGAGATCGAGGAGGCGGCATTGATCGATGGTTGCAACCCATTGCAAGCGCTGCGCTTTGTGGTGATGCCGTTGGCCGCGCCGGGCTTGCTTGCGGCGTTTTTGTTGATGTTCGTGGATACCTGGAATGAATTTTTGGCGGCGGCGCTGCTGCTGAACAATAACACGCTGCAAACGGTGACAGTGGGGTTGTACACGTTTCAATCGTCGTTCGAGATCGCCTATCATGTGTGGACGGCGGCCTGCATCATCATCATGTTACCCGTGCTGGCGCTGTTCCTGGCGCTGCGCCGGACGTTTTTCCAGGCGATGTTGCAAGGCGCGTTAAAAGGGTAACTTTCTTCACCGAGACGGACGCGGCACGCCATTCTCCCTACAACCAGACCCTCTGTTGTAGGGACGACGGCTTGCCGCGTCCGTTGCTTGTCCTGTGATTATTTTGTGGCGGGGCGGGCGTGTGCCCAACCTTCCCAGGCGCGCGCTTGCCACGCCGCATACAACGCTACCGACCCGACCGTCGCCACGTTCAGGCTTTCGATGTGGCCGCGCATCGGCAATGATACGATCATGTCGCAGGTGTCGCGCACCAGCCGCCGCACGCCTTCGCCTTCGCTGCCCAACACCAGCCCAAGCGGAATATTCAGATCGGCGCGGTCGAAGGGCACGACATTGGGACCAATATCCAGGCCGACCAGCCAGATATTTTCCTCTTTGAGCCGTCGCATCGCGTTGACCAAGTTTGTGACCTGAACCACGCGCAAATGCTCGACCGCGCCCGATGAGGCGTTGACTACGCCGCTCGTCACGCCGACACCGCGCCGATCCTGGATGATCACGCCGTGAACACCGACGCTCTCCGCGACACGCAGCAGCGATCCGACATTTTGCGGGTCTTGCAGCAGATCGAGCAGCAGTACGAACGGCTTTTCGCCCCGCTCGCGCGCAACCACGAATAGCTCCTCGATCTCGACATAGGGGTATGGGCTGACGCGCAGTACCACGCCCTGATGACTGCCGCCTTTGGCGAGGTCGTCGATCATGCGGCGGGGCGCGCGATTGACGGGGATGCCGCGCTGTCCAGCTTCGGCGATTACGTCGAGGATCGTGCCTTTTTCCTCGACGCCTTCAGCCAATAGCACCGTTTGTACTTGACGGCGACCCGCGCGGAGGGTTTCGAGCGCGGAACGGCGACCATAGATCACTTCGGACATGTTCGTTCAGTCCTCATCCGCGATGGCGACCGGGCTGCCAATGCGCCAAACCGTTGTATCCGCCCGATCTTCGAGGATTACGCCGAGATCGGCCAATTGCCCGCGAATCTGATCGGAGAGCGCCCACTGCTTATCGGCACGCGCCTTTTGCCGCATATCGATCAACATCTGGATCAGCTTGACCTCGCGCTGAGCATCTGAGCCGCTTCCGACTTCCGCCGCCGGGATCAAGCCAAGCACGGTGCCGCCGATGTCGGTATACAGCTTTTCAATCGCTTCGAGCGTCGGACGGCCAACAGGTTCGCTGCTGTTGAGCAGCGTGTTGACTTCGCGTGTGAGCATTTGCAGAGCGGCCACGGCGATCGGCGCGTTGAAGTCATCTTCGAGCGCCTCGATTACGTTTCGGCGGGTATCATCGAGCGTCGCCATAAAGCGCGATCCGGCATCGCCAGCGGGCGCAGTGGCGAGCCGTTCACGGGTCAGGCGGACGGCACTCATCAGGCGTTCCCAGCCTTTGCCGGCGGCGGCGAGAGCATCCGCGCTGTAATCGACTGGATTGCTGTAATGCACGCCAAAAGTGAACATGCGAATCACTTCGGGGCGATAGGTCTGCAAGGCATCTTCGATGGTGACGAAATTGTTCAGACTCTTGGACATTTTCGTGCCATCGACGGTCAAGCTGCCGACGAGCAGCCAATAATTGGCGAACGGAACGCCGTTGGCGGCTTCACTCTGCGCGACTTCGCACTCATTGTGCGGGAACAAGTTGTCGATGCCGCCGCCGTGAATGTCGAACGTCTCGCCGAGGTATTTGCGCGACATCGCGGAGCACTCGATGTGCCAACCCGGATAACCAACGCCCCACGGACTGTTCCACTTGAGCAAGTGCTCCGGTTCGGCAAATTTCCAGAGCGCGAAATCTTCGGGGTTGTGCTTACCATCACCGGCGAGGCGGCGCGTACCTGATTCGGATTCCTCGACGCGGCGATTGGAGAGTTTGCCATAGGACGGCCAACTGGCGATGTCGAAATACACACTTCCCGCCGATTCGTAGGCGTGACCTTTTTCGATCAGCGTTTGGATCATTTCGATCTGTTCGGGGATGTGGGCGCTGGCGCGCGGACTGATGTCCGGGTGTAGCACACCGAGCGCGTCCATGTCCTGGAAATAGAGCCGCGCATAGTGCTCGACGACCTGCATCGGCAGCGCTGACGTTTGACGCGCCTTTTTGAGGATGCGATCTTCGCCGCTGTCGAGCAAATGGCCGACATCGGTCAGGTTTTGGACGTAGAGCACATCGTCGCCGCGAAAACGCAGAAAACGCGCGATCATATCGAACGAGACGTAATTGCGGGCGTGACCGAGGTGCGATTGATCGTAGACGGTCGGCCCGCAGACATACATATTGACTTTGCCGTCGTGGAGCGGACGGAAATCTTCTTTTTCGCGCGTCAGCACGTTATACACACGGAGTGGCATCGCACCCAATCCTTCGCAACTTGTGAGAATGTTTAGCCTTTAGAGGCAGTGAATCCGTTGAAGTGTACTCGAAATCGAGCGCGGCGTCGAGATTCGGAATGGGTGTAAAAGTTATAGAAATAGAGAGGTGGAAAATCAGCAAAAACTGGACGTGATAACGACGGCAAATTTCATTGATCAACAATGGGAAAGCAGTCGAATATGTTATGGAAACAGTAATATATAACAAGTGCGACCGATCGCGTCTTATGGTGAAACCAATCAAACTTCGCGCATTCACCTCACCCCCCGGCCCCTCTCCGTAATCACGGAGAGGGGGACTGAGGGGGTGAGGTCAATCTATGGCATTTGATGGGTCAAATCGGTAGTTCGGTTGTAGAACTACGTACATCCGCCTGCCCGTAGGTTAACATCGACCCGCTTTCGCAACTCGCTTCCCAAAGCGGTGTTATAGCGCACATGACTGGAAATAATGCCCATGACTACGCGCGGTTTGACGACTCTGAATTGGTGCTGCAAGCGCGCACTGACTCCGGGGCGTTTGGTGAGCTGTATGAGCGCTATGTCAAGAAAATCTACAGCTACATCTACTATCGCACGGGCAATTCGCACGACGCCGAAGATTTGACGGCGCGCGTCTTTCACCGGGCGCTCGTGCATATCGAGACCTATGTTGAGCGCGGCATCCCGTTTTCGGCGTGGTTATATCGCATTGCGCACAACCTCGTCGCCAATTGGCACCGCGATCGGACGCGCCGCAAGGTGATCCCGCTCGATGAGTTCGTCGCCGCCGGGCTGCGCAGTGAAGCGCCCGAAAGCATGGCCGAATCCGAAGAAGAGCGCGAGCAGCTTTTGGCCGCCATTCGACGCTTGCCGGAAGAACGCCAGCAGCTTTTGGTGCTCAAGTTTGTCGATAAGCTGTCGAATGCCGAAGTGGGCGCGATCATGGATCGCAGCGAGGGCGCGATCAAATCGCTGTACCATCGCACCTTGATCGCTTTGCGTGACGATCTGACGGCGTTGGATGCCGAATCGGATGCGCCTCGCCCATCGCACAATCTGGCGCACACGCGCTAACCGTTATCCGCTGTCTTTTAGGGGATTTTGACGATAATTATGAATGCACCTGATACCGATCTCCGACTGAACGAACTGCTGGCCGCCCATCTCGATACCCTCATTCGAGGTGACCGCCTGGCGGCGCGCCCTCTGGCAGCGAGCGCACCCGCCGAACTGCGCGATTTGATGAACTTGGCGGCGCGTCTGGACGAGACATTTGCGCCTGTGCTGCCTTCGGCGGCATTTATGACGCGCCTGCGCGCGGAGTTCGTCCAGGACCAAACATCGGGGGCGTTCATGCTGCGTTGGCGCAAGCTGCCGCCGCGCTACCAAGCGGTGGCAAAGTTTGGCGGCGCGACACTGACCGTCGGTTTGATGCTGTTAGCGGCGCGTCGTGCGCTCGGACTCGCTTCGAATACACGCGCGCGCCAGCAACCGGTCAGCGATCCGGTATTGAGCGGCTGAAAAGCACCTTCAACGAGACGGATGCGGCCTGCCGCGTCCACTGGTCGTCCACCCTACGATTCCGCGTCATGCACTATCCCACCCGTTCCCAAGCGCTTGTGCCCTCGTGAAAGGCGAATGTTTGACGCCCCATCGAGATTAAGAAGTGCGTACCGGGACCGAAGCTCCACTGTCCCACAGTCGCGTCATAGGAGCCTCCCGGCTGGTACACATAGGTGGTGTTCAGCCCAAATTCGGGTGTGGTGCCCCAGCCAAGCGCGCCGCGCACAGTGGTGTTCGTCCGCCACACTTTGCCGAAACCTCGTTTGGGTTGAATAAGACTGGCGGCGGGCGGCGTCAACGAGTCATCGACCTCCGATTCACCGTTGGCGAAAGTATCCTTGAAGACCTCGTATTGACCGCTGGCAGGCTGACTGGTACCAGGGGTAGACGGCAGCAGCACCCAAATTTCATTGGTCGCCTGAATCCAAAACATATACCCATACTGGAAATCTTCCTGAGCAATGGTCACTTGACGGCGTGTTTCGGTTGGATTGAGCGCGGGGTTGAGCGTCGCACCAGCGACCGGACGTGAAGTGGCCGGAAGCGTCTGCGAAACCGCCACTTCCGGCAGCGCGCCGGCGGTGACGGGTGGCACGGTCGGCGCGGCGGTAGTCGGCACCGAGGCAACGACGGGCGCAGCACTGGGGCTGGCGGTGAAAATGGGCGCGCTGCTGGTATTTGTCACGGTGACGACGATCATACGCGGATCGGGCGTATTCGTGATCTGCATGACCACCACGGTCGATGGTCCGCTATTACAACCTGCCAACAAGCTGATCGCACCCAACAGTCCAGCCCAATATACGCCGCGTTTCGAGCCTGGCAACCGCTGAGCCATCAAATTGATCGGATTCGTCCTGAACGCCATTCGAGAAATTGCTCCGTTTGTTATCCATGCGAGACACTACCCATACATTATAGTAGTTTACCCGTTGATTGGTGCGGAGCAGGCTGCATCGCTACGCCGACGCCACAACCGGATCGACGGGCAAGACGTGGAAACGCTCGAAGCCAACCCACACCCTGCTCCCCGGCGCGATCGTATGCTGTGTCAGGTCATCGGCGGGTAACAGGGCATCAATCGTGTCAACCTCGCCGATCGGTTCGGTCAGCGCGAAATGTGATATTGACAGGAGCGCGCCGTATAAGCCGCCAAACCACCCCCAGGGATCAGTACATGATGCGGAATCTGCATAATCTGCCCTCGTTTCAATCGCCATTCGCAGGCACACAATAATAACCCGATGCAGAAACGCAGGGCACATGCAAAGTCGCGGAACCTCACCCCCAGCCCCTCTCCGTCCTCACGGAGAGGGGTGCAAGACTCGACTCGGTCTCGATCTTTGGCGGATCGGTGTGGTTTGACGCCCCCTCGCTGTAGTGACGGGGAGGGGTGGGGGCGGGGTGCTTTGAGGCATTTTCTGGACTTTGCACGTGCCCTGTGCAGAAACGGCATAAGATGGCGTGAAGAAAATGGCATGATAAGATAGACGCAAAATTTTGAGGAGGCCAACATTGCCCGACAAAATGGAGCGATTTACGCAAGGTGCGCGCGAAGTCTTGCTGCTTGCGCAAGAGGCCGCCGAGCAATTTAACCACAAACATATTGCGACTGAGCATCTCTTGCTTGGTATATTACGCGAAGGCAAAGGTGTAGCAGCCCGTACCTTGCTTGACCTCGGTGTGTCTGTAGATACCATCGAAAGTTTAGTGCGGCAAATATCGGGCGAACGTACATCGTCTGGTCGGCTCGATCTGACTCCGGGCACTAAGAAGGCTCTGGAACTGGCCGTTGATGAAGCGCGCAAGCTGGGACACCATTACATTGGCACGGAACATTTATTGCTTGGTTTAGTACGTCAAAATGAAGAAACCGCGATTTATATCCTCAAGAGCTTGTATATAAGCCCAGAGGAAGTTCGGAGTCGTATGCGGAGACTTCTCAGTGAAGCGAGTCCCCAGTCAAGTTCCCCATCTGCCCCTGGAATAACGGTTTCACAGAGGCCGGTAACCAGCGCTAAAACGCCTCTCCTCGATCAACTTTCGGTTGACCTGACCGCCCAGGCTGAAAGCGGCGAACTCGATCCGTTCGTTGGACGCGACGCTGAGATCACGCGCATCGCTGAACTGCTGTTCCGACGCAAGAACAACGGCGTTTTGTTGATCGGCGCACCCGGTGTGGGCAAAACGGCGATCATCGAAGGACTTGCGCAGCGCATCTTGGCAAAAACTGCTCCCTCATCCCTGCTTGGAAAGCGGTTGTTGGTCTTGCGTTCTGACAGCTTAATTGCGGGCACATATTACCGGGGTCAATTTGAGGAACGTCTCAGGCGCGTAATTGATGAAGTCCAGACTGCAAACGCCGTTTTATTCGTGGATCAGGCGCTCATGCTCGTCAGCTTAAATGTTAAAAAAGACGACGCCTATCCTGAAAAGCTGGCCGAAGGAATGCCGGAAGGCAAGCGATTGAGTGCTGCCGATATTTTCAAACCTGCGCTAGAAGGTGGTTTGATCCACCTGATCGGGGCGATGACCGCCGAAGAGTACACCCTATTTGAAGATATCGATCCGGTACTCGCGCTGCGTTTTGGAACTGTTCAAATTAACGAACCGTCATTGGACGAGGCGATTCAGATGGCACGGACAGTAAAATCTCGCTACGAAGCGCACCATCACGTCACGATTACCGACGAAGCAGTCAGTGCCGCCGTTAGCTTTGCAGTTCGCCATTTGCCGGATCATGTACTACCCGGTAAGGCCATTAGCCTACTTGATAAAGCAGCCAGTCGCGCCAATCTTGGGCGCACGCCGGATTCCGTGCCAGAAGTTACACCCCGCACCATTGCGGAAGTTGTCTCTTTTTGGACGGGCGTGCCAATCACAACGATTCTTGATGAACATTCGTAAGAACGTGGCTTTTCTTCCCTCTCCCGCAGGGCGAGGGGCTGGGAGTGAGGGCTTTTCAGCTACGCCGTCGCCACAACTAGATCGGCGGGTAAGACGTGGAAACGCTCGAAGCCAACCCACACCCTGCTCCCCGGCGCGATTGTATGCTGCGTCAGGTCATCGGCGGGCAGCAGCGCATCGATTGTGTCAACATCGCCGATCGGTTCGGTCAGTGAGATTTGGACGCGCTCTAATGCGCCCGCGAACACAATCTGGCGGACGATGCCCTCGCCCAAGATATGCACAGATCGATCGCGCAAAGCAGCCGCATCAGCCCCCAGCTTGATCGCCTCCGGGCGCAGTAAAATATCGACTGGGCGATCGGACGCATCCACCCCATCGAGGATCGGCGCGTCGAGCATCAGCTTGCCCAGACGAACTTTGCCCGACAGTTGCGCGCCATGCAGCAGATTGGTCGTGCCCAGAAACGTCGCCGTATAACGGTGGCGCGGCGCGTGATACAGCCGATCGGGCGCGCCAATTTCCAGCAATTGGCCGTGCGCAATAATCCCGATCCGGTCGGCCAACTCGAACGCTTCGTCTTGATCGTGGGTGACCAAAATCGTCGTCACGCCCAATCGATCCTGGATGGCGCGTAAATTCTGGCGAAGCTGCACACGAATCTTGGTATCGAGCGCACCAAACGGCTCATCCAATAGCAGCACTTCCGGCTTGTGCGCCAACGCCCGCGCCAACGCGATCCGCTGCTGCTGGCCGCCCGAAAGCTGTGCGGGCAGCCGATCGGCGAAGCCTTCCATGCCGATCAACGCGAGCAGTTCGGCGACCCGCCCGTCGCGTTCTTGGCGTCTCACCTTGCGCACATCGAGCGCGAAGCCAATGTTGTCGGCGACGCTCATATGCTGAAACAGCGAATAATTCTGGAAAACGAAGCCAACGCCGCGCTCCTGGGGTGGCAGCGCCGTCACATCGCGCCCATGCAGCGAGACGCAGCCCGCTTCGAGCGTCGTCAACCCGGCGATAATGCGCAGCAGCGTACTTTTGCCACTGCCACTCGCGCCGAGCAGTACGAACAATTCGCCTGTCTGAATCTCCAGCGATAGATCGCTCAAAATGCCCTGGCGATCGTAATGCTTGGAGATACCTTCTAAAACAATCGACATATCACTCCGATAATTAAGAACCTCACCCCCAGCCCCTCTCTGTACTCACGGAGAGGGGAGAAAACCGCAACGCCACCGACTCTCTCTCGCTGTGGTTACGGAGAGGGGGTTGGTGGGTGAGGTTCCCGTTTACTCCGAGGCAGCGCCCGATGTGGCAGTGTGGCGCGACAACCGCCGCCGATTCAACCGCTCGATGACATTCAACAAGATGACCGACAAGCCCGCCAGGATGATCGCCGCGCCATAGGCGCCGACCGTGTTGCGATCGTCCAGCGCGCGAAAGATATACACGGTGGCCGTCTCGGTCAAACCCTGGATCGCGCCGCCGACCACGATCACCGCGCCAAACTCGCCGAGCGCGCGGCTGAACGTCAGCGCCAAGCCATACAACAGCGCGATCCGCAGTTCCGGCAAGACGATCCGCCGGAAAGTATACCAGCGTCCCGCGCCGAGTGTAAACGCACCCTCTTCTTGCTCCGGGCCGAGCGCCGCCAACACGGGCATCACTTCGCGCGCCACAAACGGCATCGTCACGATGATCACGGCGATCATCATGCCGGGCAGGGCGAAAGCGATCGGCACGTTGGGGATCGACAGCCAGCCGCCGCGCCCAAACACGATGATCAGCACTGCGCCGATGATCACGGGCGAAATCACGAAGGGCGCATCAACCAGCGCGATTAACAACTGCTTGCCCCGAAACTCATGGCGAACCAACACCCACGCCAGCAGCAGCCCCGCCACCAGATTGAACGCGCCTGCGCCAACCGCGAGCAGAACCGTCACCTCGAAGGCATGGATCACGTCGGGTGCGGTCACTGCCATTACCAGCGCCGCGATCCCTTTGTTGAGCGCGCCGCCGATGATCGCCGCCGTCGGAATCCCCACCAGCGCGATCGCATAGATCGCCACGATCCCGATCAGGAGATAGTGGATCGGCAGACGCGGACGGACTTCACGCATGGCGGCGACGTTCCCGCCAATCGACCCAGAACGTGAGCGCAAAAGCGATAAACAGCAGCACCACCGAGACGCCGCTGGCCGCGCCGAGATCGCCCGCCTCGACCTGTCCATAGATATACACGGACGCGAGCTGCGAGCGCATCGGAATGTTGCCCGCCACGATCACCACCGCGCCAAACTCACCGAGCGCCCGCGCAAAGCTGAGCAGCGCACCCGTCAGCAGGGCAGGCCGGATGGCCGGAAAAACAACTCGCCGGAATGTGTACCAGCCCGATCCGCCGAGTGTGTAAGCCGCTTCCATCTGATCGGAATCGAGTTGGTGGAGGGCGGGCTGCACCGTCCGCACCACCAGCGGATAACTGACGAACAGCAGCGCCAGCACAATGCCCGGCGGGGCGAACAGCAGCCGCACGCCGAATGTATGCTCGAATAGGCCGCCGAGCGCCGTTTGCGGGCCGAGCAGCAGCACGAGCATCACGCCCGCCACCAACGTCGGAATCGCAAACGGCAGATCGACCAGCGCATTGAGCAGCATTTTGCCGGGAAAGCGGAATCTTACCAGTATCCAGGCCGTCAGCGCCCCCATAACGGTGTTCAGGGCAGTCATCAGGCCTGCTGTCCACAGCGATAGTCCGATCGCGTGGATGGCGGCAGGGCGTGTGATGTTCTGCACGAATACGTCGAGTCCTTCGCGCAGCCCCGCAATACTGATGATCAGCAGCGGGATCAGCACACAGGCGGCCAGATAGCTGAGCGCGGCAAAGCGCAGTCCGAGTACACCCCAGCGCGCCGTCGTGGGCGGATGCTGCGGAATACGTAAGCCGGGTTTGATACCTGAGCGGGTCGTTACGGTGCTGTTCACTGCTGCTGATATTTGGGTCGCCACTCCGCTATTGACCTTTGACCGTGTTCAACAACGCCGTGACTTTGCCATCCTTGCCAAAGATTTCCTTGCTGACTTTATCCCAACCGCCGAATTCGTCAATCTTGAATAGATCGGTGAACGTCGGGAACTGGGTAGCCAGCAGCTTATCAGCGGCGACGGTGGTTTCGACTGGGCGGAAATCATATTTGACGAAGATGCGCTGCGCGTCCGGCGTAAACAAGAAATTGACGAAGGCTTCGGCGGCGGCGCGCGTGCCATGCTTATCGACAACGGTGTCGACAACGGCCACTGGATTCTCGATCAGAATGGTCGAAGTCGGATACACGATTTCGATCTCATCGCCTGCCGCAATCGCTGACAAGATCACGTTTTCGTAGTTGATCGCCACATCGCCGATGCCCTTTTGGAAGGTCAAATAGCTGCTCTGGCCGTCTTTGTCGAGCACGGTCAGGTTTTTGAACAGTTCGGTCAGAAACTTCAGGCCACCATCGTCCGATTTGTCGTAGCCCGTCACGAAGCCGCGCCGCGCCGCACCATAGGCCGCCAGGATATTCCATTGCGCGCCGCCGCTGGTCGTCGGGTCGGGGGTGATCACTTCGAGCGGATGCTGTGCTAGATCGATCCAATCTTTGATATGTTTGGGGTTGTCTTTGCGCACTGCCAACGCGACGATCGAGTCGGTGACAAAACCTTTATAGTCGCCTTTTTGCCAATCATGTGAGATCAGTCCAGCTTTGACGATCGCGTTCACATCGGTTTCGAGCGAAAGTGCCACCACATCGGCATCCAGGCCGCCGACAACCGCGCGCGCCTGTGCCCCTGACCCAGCAAACGACTGTTGAAAGGTGAGCTTTTGTCCAGTCTTATCGAGCCACTGTTTGGTAAACAAGGGAATCAGTTCGGCGTAGGCGGCGCGCGGCACCGAATAGGCGGCCAGCGTCAATGTCAGATCGGGTTGATCGGCGCGCGCACCATGCGGGGCGGCGGCCAATAATACGGCGAGCAAACTCAGCGCCAGTACCACTCGAAGGCTATTCCGGCGAATTTGGTTGAACATCAGGTCTGTATTCCTCTCAGGCAAGCCAATCGCATGTTATCGGTGCGATCGGGATATTTAGATCAAGTTGTAGCAGAATGGGACGGCGCGACAGTAATGGGTCGCGGTGCGTCCGGTTGGGTAGTCAATCAGGATTTACCCGAAAAACAGTGGTTGACCCAACCCCTTCCCCCAATGGCCGATCGGCGCGCGGGGAAAGGGGTTGCTACACATGATCGCCCCCAAATAACCACGATGACTGGGCGGCAAGTTCTGCGCGTTTTGCGTTTTTCCAAAATCGGTTATCAATAAATGGCGCATGGTCAGCTGATCCAGTTTCCAGTTGTTGGCGGACGAGGCAGGCCTCGTCCCTACAGAAACGTTCCATTTTCACGGGAGGGACAAGGCCTGCCTTGTCCGTTTGGCGGTTAGCGGGCGGCGCTTTCGCCAGCAGTGGCGAGGGCAGCCGTTTGGGCGGCTAATTCGTGGGCGCGCTGCTCTTGGACGCCGCGCATCAACACCTGGCTGACCTCTGGCCGCGTAAACTCGACGGGCAGCGTTTCGCCGCGTGCCAGCATCGCGCGCACCTGCGTTCCGCTCAGCACGACATGCTCGGATTCCATGTGCGGGCACGTTTTGGCGCTGACGATCGCGCCGCAGCGTCGGCAGTAGAAAGTGTGCTCGAAAAAGAGTGGCATGATGCCGATCTCTTCGGGTGAGAAGGCGTCGAAAATCAGGTGCGCGTCGTAGGTGCCATAATATTTGCCGACGCCCGCGTGATCGCGCCCGACGATAAAGTGCGAGCAGCCATAGTTTTTGCGCGCGATGGCGTGAAAAACCGCCTCACGCGGACCCGCATAGCGCATTGCCGACGGAAATACGCCCAGCAGCACGCGCGATTTCGGATAATAGGCGTCGATGATCGCCTTGTAGCTTTCGACGCGGATGTTGGCGGGCAGGTCATCGCCTTTGGTTTCGCCGACCAGTGGATGCAGCAACAGCCCATCGACGATTTCGAGCGCCGTCTTCTGGATATATTCATGCGCGCGGTGGATTGGGTTGCGCGTCTGGAATCCGACGATCCGTTTCCAGCCGCGCTCCAAGAAGATTTGGCGCGTCTGGGCGGGCGTATAGCGCAGATCGGCGAACTCGCGGCGGGCGCGTTCAGGCAGGTCGATCAGCGTGATTGGGCCGCCCAGCAGTGTTTCGCCCTGCCGATACAAGCGTGCCACACCGGGATGTTGTATTTCGGTGGTGCGATAGACATGCTGCGCTTCGATCGCGTGATTGATGCGATATTTCTCATGCACATCGAGGAGCGCCAGGGTATGAGTTGTGCCATCCGAACGACGCTCGACGAGCGCCACCGACTCGCCCTCGTGAACCGAGTCGGCGGTCGCATCGTCGATGGCGAGCGTCACGGGCACGGACCAGGGCAGGCCGTTCGCCAACCGCATGTGATGCACCACCGACTCGTAATCGGCGCGCGTCATAAAACCCGTCAGCGGACTGAAACCGCCGTTCCCGATCATTTCCAGATCGGCCAGGTTGACTTCACTCAGGGCGATCGGGCGGAGCGTCTGGGCGCGCTCAATGGCAACTTCGCGCGCATTACCCGTCAGAATGCGGTTGATCAAAACGCCACCATGTGGGGCGATCAAACCACGATGCGGCAGTTCATCGGCGTCCTCATCGGCAATCGAAACGCTCAGGTGCGCGGGTTCAACCGGGATCAGACCGCGCGTTTCGAGATATGCGACGATCCGCGCGACGCTCTCCGTGGCCGTCTCCCGATCGCTGTGGATCGTGATTTCGGGTCTTTCGGGCGCTTCATAGGGATCGTCGACGCCCGTGAACTGCTTGACCTGTCCGGCCAGCGCCTTCGCATACAAACCCTTTACGTCGCGCTCGATGCACGTTTCGATCGGCGCATCGACGAACACTTCAATAAAGTTCACGATGTCGCGGCGCAGTTTTTGGCGGGCTGCCCGGTAGGGTGAGATAAACGCGGCCACCACGGCGACTCCGTTACGCGCGAGCAGCCGGGCGACGAACCCAACGCGCTCCACGTTCTTATCGCGGTCTTCGCGGCTGAAGCCCAGATCGCGCGTCAAGTCTTCGCGCACGACGTCGCCATCGAGCCGTTCGAGCAGAATGCCGCGCGCGCGTAATACTTCTTCGACGCCCAGCGCAATTGTCGTTTTGCCCGCGCCGGAGAGGCCAGTCAGCCACAGTGTGAAGCCTTCGGTGCGTGCTGCGGGTATGCTAGTCAATTTCGAGTGTCTCCTCGTGTTGCCAGATTATCATAATAAAGCGTTCGGATCAATTCGGCACGACGTGCAGACCGCATTCGGTCTTGCTCAGATTCGCCCAACGCCCCGATCGCATATCGATCGAGTCCGGTGCGGGCGCTTGCGTGCAGGTCAGGCAGCCAATGCTCGTGTAACCCTGATCGTGCAGGGTGTTGTAGGGCAATTCGTAGGCTTCCAGATACGTCCAGATCATCGATTCCGTCCAGGTGGCGAAGGGGCACAGCTTGACCTTTTTGTAGCGCTTATCCCAGCTCACGATCGGCGTGACCGCGCGACCCTCGGACTGATCGCGGCGCAGGCCGGTGATCCACGCGCTGTAGGGATGGAGCGCTGGGCCGAGCGGCACCACCTTGCGCAAGTTGCAGCACGCATCGGGGTCGCGCTCCCACAGTTGATCGCCGTGCGTGATCGCCTGTTGGGCGACGGTTTGCGTCGGTCGGACGCGAATCAGGTTCAGGTTCAGGCGCGCTTCGAGCGCATCCATCAGTGCATACGTTTCCGGGAACAGCAGCCCCGTATCGAGCGTCAGAACGGGCGTGCGCGGCGCGATCTCGCTGAGCATATGCAGCGTGACGATCCCGGTGGGTTGAAAGCTGCTCACGACGGCAAGCCCATCGCCATAGCGATCGAGCGCCCAGCGCAGAATATCCTGCGGCGCGCTCTGTTCGAGTGATTCGCTCACTTTTGCCAGCGCTTCCGGTGTTTCTGTCACGACGTAATCGATCATTGCGCAACCTTTCCCATAAAAAAGCCTCAAACACGCGTTCGAGGCTTTTCGGATAATCCGGCTTAAACGGCACTCAGGCGCGTCACGAACCACGAACTGAAACGCTGCCCTGACACATACAACACAGAACGGTCACTGGCGACACGCATCTCGCCCCTGAGAATCGCATGAGTGTGAAGGTTGATGTGTGAATTTGACATTTCGATCCGACCGCTCCTTACGCACAAATCGATCCTGGCCGACTCAACAAAAAAGCCCCGATAACGTTTACCGGGGCTTGCGACATCCAACAAAAATAAGTCGTTAGTGACTCGCGCGCAATCCACCGGTGTTGTAAGCCATACAACAGGCACACATCGAACACATGGAACAGGCAGCGCAGCGAGCAAACACGATCAAAAAATCTTTCACTTGGAATGCCATTCGACTACGAGCTATAGCATAACACAGATTTTCAGGTTTCGACAAGTGCAAATGCACAAATTCACAAACTGATTTTTGAATCTGCTTTAGCGGATGCGGCAAGCCGTCGTCCCTCCGCCAATCGGGGGGTTGTAGGGACGACGGCTTGCCGCGTCCGATTGTGTCCGCTTGATCCCCCACTAATTCTTGGGCAGTTTGGGCAGCAGTTCGGTCGCTTTGGTGCGGGCAGCGGCAGCATTATCGACAAAGTGCAGCTTCCCACGCAGTTGCGGGAATCCCGCGCCCGCCATGCGCAGCAGAAATGGTGCGCGCACCATCACCAGATGCTCGATTTTGAACGTTTCCGGCAGATTGCCACCCAGCAAGGCGGCAGCCGACGGCGAGCCACCCAGCGCGCTCAGATCGAGGATCACGATCACATGCGCATAATTGGATGCCTCAATGTCGTCTACCATACTCTTGGTCAGGGCAAGTGCCTGATCGCGGTTCTCAATCTTGCCATCGACCATCACTTGAAGCACCGGCTGTCCCGGCCACCATTGATTGTCCACAAACGATTCCCCTTGTTGCGCTAACGATGCGAATTTGCGCGTATCCTCAAAGTCTAGCACGCGCTAGAATAGGCGGCTATCTTGATCCCACATTATCCCGGATTTTGAGTCACCCCACTTATCGAGGCGGATGTTTTTATGGCGCAAGAAGCGTATCGTGTCTTGTTGGTCGAAGATGAACCGGAAATTGCCGACATGCTCAACATATTTTTCGAGGGGCAGAACTTCGCCCTCACGCACGCTTTCGATGGGGCGGAAGCGCTCCGCAGGGCATTGAGCGTGCAGCCGCATGTGATCCTGATGGATATTACGCTGCCCGACATGGATGGGTACGAGATCACCCGCCAACTTCGTCAGCAGCCGCGCACGTCGCATATCCCGGTAATATTTCTGACACGCCGGGGCGGACGCGACGATCGATTGGCTGGGTTGAAGCTGGGCGCGGATGATTTCATTTCCAAGCCTTTCGATGTCGAAGAATTGATGCTGCGAATGCGCAACAGCATCCAACGCGCCGCCCGCGAAACACAGATCGATCCACATACGGGTTTGCCCTCCGCGCGACTGCTGCTCCCGGTGATCGAGGCCGCGCGCGCCAATTCCGAAATTGCTATGCTTGAGTTTACGTTGACCAACACTGATCCGTTGCGCGATGCGTATGGCGCGCTGGCCGCGTCCGAAGTCTCGACATACGTGGCGCATTTGATCGTCAAATCGGTACACAAACTCGGCAACGAAGACGACTTCATCGGCTATCTGGATGAACGGCAATACGTGGTGGTCTGTCAGACAAAGGCGGCGGACGCCATTGCCAGTCGTGTCGTAGCTGGTTTTATGCGGTCGGTGCGCAACCATTATAATTCCGCCGATTTGCAGAACGATCACCTGATCATCGATGGCGTCGAACATCCCTTGATGACGCTCAACTGCCGCATCTTCGGCCCGGGTCAGGCGTGGTCGATCAACTGATGAACCGCCCTAATTTATCTAAGAGCGTGTTTGGAAAGCCCTCACCCCCTGCCCCCTCTCCCGCAGGTAGAGGGGGAAAACCGCGCTCGAAAGCCCCTCGCCATGCGGGAGAGGGGGCAGGGGGTGAGGGCTGTTTGTCACTTTCAAAACACCCACTCAATAACGGGATAGATAATCGAGCAAATGATTTGCCGTATCACGGCGAAACTCAAATATTTATTAGCATGTCCTAGGCGAGTGATACGGCTTCACCAGAATAGGCAAGGACGATGTGTGAACGTGGCACACCCGCAGATATGAGTGCCTCATCAAGCGGTCGATCGGTTGTATCTGCCTCGATGATCACTTGATCACCCGCGATGCGTGTCATGATCATAATATGGGGTGCGCTCTCACGTTTGAGCGGAAACACCACCACTGAGTCAATCTTCCGGGCCTCATCATGGATAAAGTACAGTTTCGCGTTCAGCGAGCGTCCCGCATAATCCGCAACAACCCGACTCGTGATGGCCTGCAAATCAGTTAATCGATCCATCGCACAACTTCCTCCTTAACCAAGTCCACTTCTATCAATTTGATTCGATGTTCCGTTAACACAGACAACAAAGCATCGTTGAAATAGGTTGTGTACGAAGCCGTCGGATTAGATTTCGGTGATCAGTGCAAATACGCGCGGACGGTGGCGTGTCTCATTTCGGATCAGTCGGCTGACGGCCTCTTGAATCAGGTCTTGGCGCGTACCATTGGCTGTGGCCGATTCCGCGACAACACGGTATACCGTTTCGCGGAGGTGCGCGATTAACGTTTCGGCATCGGGGCGTTGCGTCAGGCTTTCTGAGGCGATTTGCGGCACGCCCATCACGGCATTCGTCGCCCGGTCGATCACAACACTGACCGTGACAAAGCCCTCACGCGCCAGGGCAGACCGCGACCGCAGCATCGGAAACGTAATCTCGCCGACACTGCTGCCGTCCACGAACACATAGCCGCCCGGCATTCGCGCGCCGATGCTCATTTTTCCGGTCGCGTCGAGTTCGAGAATCATGCCGTTCTCGATCACGGCAATATTCTCTGGCGCGATCCCGACGGACTCGGCCAGCCGCGCGTGTTGTTTGAGATGGCGCAGTTCGCCGTGCACGGGCACAAAATAGCGCGGGCGCACCAAGCTGATCATCAACTTTTGTTCTTCCTGGCTGGCGTGCCCCGACACATGCACCTGTTCCAGCGGATCGTAGATCACGTTTGCGCCTTTTCGGAACAAGTTGTTGATGGTGCGGTAGACCGCCTCCTCGTTGCCGGGGATCGGATGCGAAGACAGGATCACGGTGTCGCCGGGCTGAATCGCAAACTGCCGATGTTTGCCGATTGCCAGCCGATGGAGTGCCGCCGATGGCTCACCCTGCGTGCCCGTCGCCATGAACACGATCTGGTTGGCGGGCAGTTTGAGCGCATCGTCCATGCCCACGACGAGCGAGTCGGGCAGCATCAGATAGCCCAGATTCGTCGCCATGCGGATGTTGTCGCTCATGCTGTTGCCACTGATCGCCAGTTTGCGGCCATGTCGCACGGCGGCATCGGCCACCTGCTGAATACGCGATATCAGTGAGGCAAATGTCGCCACGATGATCCGTCCTGGCGCGGCGCGGAAAACCCGATCGAAAGCGGCGTCGATCACGCGCTCGGAAGGCGTCCAACCGGGGCGATCGGCGTTGGTGCTGTCGGAGAGCAAGAGCAGCACGCCCTTTTGGGCAAAGCTCGCCAGACGTGCGTAATCCGTCGGCCAATTATCGATCGGCGTTTGATCGATCTTGAAGTCACCCGTATGCACCACCAAACCGACGGGCGTGTGAATGCCGAGGCCGACGCAATCGGGGATGCTGTGGCAAACGTGGAAGGTCTCGACTTTGAACGGTCCCAGTTCCAGCGTATCGCCCGCCCGAAACCGATTCAACGGCACTTTATCGATCAGCTTGCCGCTGCGCAGTTTGCCTTCGAGCAGACCGCAGGTCATCGGCGTTCCATAAATGGGCGCGGGCAGGGCGGCAGCCACATGGGCGATCGCACCCGTGTGATCTTCGTGACCGTGTGTGATGATGATGCCGCGCACGGTCAAGCCGGGCTGCGTAAGCAAATAATTGAAGTCGGGGATGATGTAATCGATGCCGGGCATGGCGTTGTCGGGAAACATGATCCCCGCATCGACGATGAGCACGTCACCGCCGTACTCGAAGGCCATCATATTTTTGCCGATTTCACCGAGTCCGCCCAACGGAATGATCTTGAGCGAGGCAGAGTCCATAACGATCGAATCTCCCATGAAGGTTTCATTGTCACCCAGAATAGCGATCGCCGCAAACGCCGCATCTTTTTGGGGTGCAGACTTATGGTCAAACCAATTAGACACCACGCATTGAAGAACCTCACCCCCGGCCCCTCTCCGTCCTCACGGAGAGGGGAGTTGTGCGGCTTGACGCCCCCTCTCCGTGAGGACGGCTGGGGAGCGGACATGTTTAGAAAAGGGGATTGGCA
>JBBRMW010000041.1:0-28323 GCA_038230635.1 Aggregatilineales bacterium
GGGCGATCGAGAACCGCGTCCACTACGTCCGCGACGTCACCTTCGACGAGGATCGCTCACGAGTCAGGACCGGCGATGCGCCCCGCATCCTCGCTACGCTGCGCAACGCCGCGATCGCCCTGATCCGGCACGCTGGCTTCGGCAATGTCAGCCAAGGAATCCGCCGGTACTGCTTCGATCTGAGCTTCCTCGTCGGACGACTGGCGCCGAAAACAGCCCGTTCATGACGGATCCCTGATGGTCGGCCATAGGCGCCGGTTGTGTGGCCTGGTTTTACTCCGCCGGTTACATGCTCAAATGCCGCATAGATCGTATACGTTATCATGAGGATCACATGTGACGATGGGGTACAGGTTTCAATATTCAAAATATCCTGTTCGCCATGAACAAGCTTCATGGCGAACAGGAGGCCGGGCCTCACACCATTTGGCAGTGTTTATCCGCAGCAACCGCCCGACTTGACGTCGGGCAACTTGCCAGCGGGCAATGCCTTGAATTTCTTCAAGCAGCCTTCGCCGCAGAAGTAGTACGTTTTGCCTTCACGCTCAGCGTGGATGGCATTCGTCTTATCGACTTCCATGCCGCAGATCGGGTCTTTGCACATGGTGGATGCAGTATTCATGATGATGCTTCTTTCTGGTGTTTGCGTGACAAGGCGCGGATGCGCCACAGGAAAAGGTCGGGGACAATTTTCACGACAGCGACGCGCGACGCAGCCGCAGGGCGTTGCCAATCACCGACAGGGAACTCAAGCTCATCGCTGCACCGGCGATCATCGGGCTTAACAGCCAACCGAAGACCGGATACAAAACGCCTGCCGCAAGCGGAATGCCAAGTACATTATAAAGAAATGCGAACAGGAGATTCTCACGAATGTTCCACATGGTCGCACGACTGAGGCGAATCGCTTTGGCAATGCCGCGCAAGTCACCTTTCACGAGGGTAATGCCCGCACTTTCCATGGCGACATCAGTGCCCGTACCCATGGCGATGCCCACGTCAGCCTCACCGAGGGCGGGAGCGTCGTTGATGCCATCACCGGCCATGGCAACGCGTTCGCCCGCCGCACGCAACTTGGTGATATAGGCAGCTTTGCCCGCCGGCTCGATCTCGGCTTCGACGGCGTCGAGGCCCAACTGCTTGGCAACTGCGGCAGCGGTGCGTTTATTGTCACCGGTGACCATGATTAATTTGATACCAAGTGCATGCAGATCACGGATTGCGTCAGCCGTGGTAGATTTGATCGGATCAGCAACGGCAATGATGCCACCAGGCTTGCCATCCACAGCGACAAACATTGCCGTCTTGCCATCTTCTTGCAGCTTCGTGACGGTTGCCTCATATTGTTCCAAATCTGCGACACCTTCTTGACGTAAAAAATTCAACTTGCCGATCTTCACAGAGCGGCCGCCGATGGTGCCCGCGACCCCGCCGCCAGTAACTGAGCGGAAATCCTGCACTGATTCCAGCTGCAGGTTTTGTGCTTTGGCGCCTTGCACCATTGCGGCGGCAAGCGGATGTTCGCTATTTTGCTCTAACGATGCGGCAAGACGCAACAGGTCGGTTTTGTCGATGCCTGTGGCGGGAATCACATCCGTCACTTGCGGTTTGCCCTTGGTGAGCGTGCCGGTTTTGTCGACCACCAAAGTAGTCACTTTCTCGAGTCGCTCGAGCGCTTCGGCATTTTTTACCAGTACGCCTGCCTGCGCGCCGTGACCAACCCCCACCATGATCGACATGGGGGTCGCCAAGCCGAGTGCACATGGACAGGCAATGATCAGAACGGCCACCGCGTTAACGATCGCAAATCCAAGCTTGGGCTCAGGCCCAAGCCACATCCAGAATATAAACGTGAGTACTGATGCGGCCAGCACAGCGGGCACAAAAATACCAGCGACGCGGTCAGCAAGGCCTTGGATAGGAGCACGGCTGCGCTGCGCTTCGGCAACCATATGCACGATCTGCCCAAGCAGCGAATCGTTGCCGACGCGCTCCGCACACATGACAAAGCTGCCAGCGCCATTGACGGTGCCGCCGGTAACGGAATCGCCCACGGCCTTTTCCACCGGCAGGGCCTCCCCGGTAACCATCGATTCTTCCACGCTTGAATGACCCTCAACGATTTTGCCATCCACAGGAACCCGGTCGCCAGGAACCACTCGCAACCAGTCGCCGACTTTCACCACATCCAGCGGCACCACATGATCACCACCCGGTGCAACCTGGCGCGCAGTTGGCGGCGCAAGGTTGAGCAACGCCGTGATTGCACTCCCCGTGCGACTGCGCGCGCGCAGCTCAAGCACTTGCCCCAACAAAACGAGCACAATGATCACTGCCGCCGATTCAAAGTAGATCGGAACTTGGCCGTCGTGGTGCATGTTGGCTGGGAAAATACCTGGCACGATCATCGCAACTGCGCTGAAGCCATAGGCCGCGTCGACTCCAATCGCCACCAAGGTGAACATGTTCAGGTGCAATGACTGGAGGGAGTTCCAGGCGCGCTTGAAAATGGGCCAACCAGCCCAGCCAACTACTGGGGTGGCGAGTACGAATTGAATCCAGCGCGACGTATCGCCGTGCACCCACGGCTGCCTGGCCAAAAATGGGATCAGGTGCGCCATAGCCAAAAGGAAGACGGGCACACTCAGTGCGGTGCCGATCCAGAAGCGCCGAGTCATGTCATTCAATTCAGAATTGTCTTCCGTGCCTGTACTCGACGGAACCCCTTTCGGCTCCAAGGACATGCCGCATTTTGGGCAGTCGCCTGGATGGTCTTGCTGCACCTCGGGATGCATGGGACAGGTGAAAATAGCTTTATCAGTGGACATGCTGGCTCTTTGTGGTGGCACAATTGGATGCGTTGCTCAGGCGTTCTGCGGTTATGGCCGTTTTCGGAACTTAATGGAAATGACGACCACTATCAGCAGCCCCAGTATGAGTGCAGGCTATGTAGAGACTCCAGATTATGCGCCCGTTCATTCATCAATCCGTATGGTTCATTGTAGGGTTTTACTTGCGCAGCCGACCACAGAGCAACCAGTGCTTATCAATCCCTCAATAACAGATGAGAAAATAGTGGGTAATTTGATATGCATTGGGATCATCTCTCGTTGTAGAATAAAATGACAGGCGCGCTCACGTGGCGAACTACAAGGGTTGATATACGGTCGCCTGCATGAGGTGTGCCCGCGTTACTTTCACATGGAGGTCTTTATTGGTCATGTCGATGCGATCGACCTGGCTAGGTGCCAACAACAGCGTCTTCTCATCTGCCCATGTGCCGGTCTTGATCACCAAGTGTCGAATGGTCCAGTCGCGATCTTCGACCAAGAAATCCACCACGGTACCCACGGATTCGTCGTTTTCGCCGCCACCAACATGCACTTCATAACGACCGAGATCGACGATACTTTGGAGATGCGCGTCAATATCCTCTGAACGCTGATTGCCCTTTGCGACCGTTCCGCCAACTGACTCGGTTGGCGGTGGTGTCGGAGTTGTTGTGTTATTCATGCCCCACACGCCAAGGCCAAGCCAGTAATAAGGCCAGCCGTAATAGCCGAGGTAGGCCTCCTCATATTTCCTGGTCACTGGCTTGTGTGATTCCATCGGCGGACTCTTTTCGATCTGCTGGCGCGTGAGAATTACCAACATGGGGTTACCCGGTTCAAAAGTACTTTTGAAAGCCTGCGGCGATATCAGGACCGAGCGTCCAAAAATCCACACACCCGTGTCTACGACCACGTAGCGAACCACCCATTGCTTGTCGTCGAAATAGAAATCTTGGATATGTCCAATCTCGCCGTCGGAAGCACCGATCGTGTCACCACGCATCTGAATAAGGCTCTGTAACATGGGGAAACCTCGTATGCTGTTGTGGGCCGAAATTGCTTGATCGAGTGACCCAGCCCGAAGCAACGTGGCAACCACAACATAGCTGAAATCATGCCAAGCCCAGGCCTTCTTACTGACGCATTTTACGCAATGCGTACTGCATTCCGCACATTCCAAATGAAGAGGAATTGCATTCTGACAACCTGCCGGGGTTGGTCAGGGTTGAGCCATCTGATTTAGTGCGATTTCCCCTGACTTTTACCTTCGGCTTTTTCTGCCGCCTTCATAGCAGCTTTGCCAACCACTTCATGATATTTTCGGCGTATAGTGGCGATATCCACACTGGTAGGCGGCAATTGAAAATCGAACGACTCCAAGGTTTCGACGATGATCTCAGAGATAGCCAGATTGCGATACCACTTCTGATCAGCAGGAATAACAAACCACGGTGCTTGAACGGTGTTACAGGCGCTGATCGCATCTTCATAGGCTGACTCGTACGCTGACCAGTATTCCCGTTCGGAGTAATCAGCTTCGCTGATCTTCCAATGGCGGGTTGGGTCATCGAGCCGATCCTTAAAACGCTTTAGTTGCTCGTCTTGGCTGATGTGCAGAAAGAATTTTAGGATGTGGGTCCCATTGTCGTGCAGGCGACGCTCAAAATCATTGATCTGCTCATACCGCTGTGACCAGATTTTTTTCGGCACCAGCTCATGCACCCGCACGATCAAAACGTCTTCATACTGCGAGCGATTGTAGATGGCCACTTCGCCGCGCTTCGGGGTCGCAGCCTCGATGCGCCACAGGAAATCATGCGCCAGTTCTTCGGCTGATGGTTGCTTGAACCCTACCACGCGGCAGCCCTGTGGATTCATCGAACCGATGACATGGCGAATGACGCCATCCTTGCCGCCGGCATCAAGCGCCTGCAAACAGATCAGCACCGATCGCCGCTGTTCGGCGTAGAGCCGATACTGGATCTCATCCATGCGTTGTTGAAGCTCGGCGATGCGCTTGAGTGCGGATTTTTTACCATGCTTACCGGGCGCGCCAGTCGCATGATCTTTGATATGAAAATGGCTGCCTGGCTCAATGCGCAGTGATTTAGTGTAATTCATGATGATTCCATGGTGGAAAGATAAGCGCCACGCCGCGCCGCACGATTGCAGCGCATGCGTTGCAGCAGGGCCTGTTGCGCCACATGGGTGTTGGCGGGGTTGCCACGCCATAGGTCGAGTACCGGCTGCTGCAGCGCACGCGAGAACGAGAATGTGACTGCCCACGGCAACCGCTCACCACCGCAGACATGCATAGCGTTGAGCCGCGCTGTCGCGAGCTGGGGGGATTGTCCACCCGATAGAAAGGCGATGCCAGGGACCGCAGCTGGCACCATACGCAGCAGACAGTCGACGGTCGATTCTGCGATCGCTTCTGGCGTTGCTTGTTGTGGGCATGCGAGCCCTGGCAACACCATGTTGGGTTTCAAAATCATGCCTTCCAGCATGACTCCGTGCGCACTGAGCTGGGCAAAAACCAGGTGCAGAGTTTCTTCTGTCACTTCACGACAGCGCGCAAGATCATGCGTACCTGCCATCAGCACCTCTGGCTCGACGATGGGGACAATGCCGACCTCTTGGCATAAACTGGCATATCGCGCCAAGGCATGAGCGTTGTCCTCGACGCAGGCCCACGAAGGAATCCCGTCGCCAATAGCGATCACGGCGCGCCATTTCGCAAAGCGGGCCCCAAGCTGGGCATATTCTTTCAGTCGGTCGCCGAGCCGATCTAGCCCTTCGGTGATTTTCTCTCCGGGATGCCCCGCCAAAGCAGTTGCGCCGGTATCGACTTTGATTCCAGGGATAATCCCCACGCGGGCCAGCGCCTCGGCAAACGGCGTGCCATCCTGCAATCGTTGGCGAATCGTCTCGTCAAACAGGATGGCGCCACTGATGCCCGCACTCAGCCCAGGGGTTGTCACCAGCAGCTCGCGATACGTGCGTCGATACTCCTCAGTTTGAGGGATGCCGAGCGCTGCGAAGCGCTTATCGCAGGTTGGCGTACTTTCATCCATCGCCAACAAACCCTTGTCGTCGGCGATCATGTCAGCGGCGGTGTCGATAAGGATGCGGCTATTCATTTAGGCACCTTCCATTCCCAGTTGCGAATTTCAGGCATGTCTTGGCCATGGATGCGAATATACTGTCGGTGCTCAATCAGTTTGTCTTTCAACTGTTGCTTCAGGTACACACCCTGGTCGCCAGTTTCCGGCAGCCGATCGATGACATCCATCACGAGATGAAAGCGATCAAGTTCATTAAGTACGGTCATGTCAAATGGCGTCGTAATAGTGCCCTCTTCTTTGTATCCACGCACATGAATATTGTCGTGATTGGTGCGGCGATAGGTCAGACGATGGATCAACCACGGATAGGCGTGAAAGGCGAAGATGACATGCTTATCTTTGGTGAAGAGCTCGTCGAAATCTACGTCGTTTAATCCGTGCGGATGTTCGGAAACCGGCTGTAACCGCATTAAGTCGACCACATTCACAACTCGAATACGCAGGCTCGGTAGATGTTCACGCATGATCGACACTGCCGCCATGGTCTCCAACGTCGGCACATCACCACAGCAGGCCATGACCACGTCGGGCGATGCACCTTGGTCATTGCTTGCCCACTGCCAGATCCCGATGCCCTCAGTGCAATGTTTGACAGCGGCATCCATGGTCAGCCATTGTGGTGCCGGATGCTTACCCGCGATTACCACGTTCACGTAATGGCGACTGCGCAGGCAATGATCCATCACTGACAGCAGACAGTTCGAATCGGGTGGCAGATAGACGCGTACGACTTCGGCTTTCTTGTTCACCACATGGTCGATGAAACCGGGATCTTGATGCGTAAAACCGTTGTGATCCTGCCGCCACACATGCGATGCCAGCAAATAGTTCAGCGACGAGATCTTACGTCGCCAGGGCAGATGCGCAGTGACCTTCAACCATTTTGCATGTTGGTTAAACATCGAATCAATAATGTGGATGAAGGCTTCATAACAGTTGAAGAGGCCGTGACGGCCGGTGAGCAGATAGCCTTCAAGCCATCCTTCGCATTGGTGTTCACTGAGCATGGAATCCAGCACGCGGCCCTTGGGCGCAAGAAATTCATCATTGCCCACCGTGGCAGCATCCCATTGGCGCGACGTTTGATCGAATACGGCGCCAAGCCCGTTGGAGAGCGTCTCATCTGGGCCAAACAGGCGAAAGTTTCGCTGATCTTGATTATAGGCCATCACATCACGTATGAATGGCCCAAGCACGCGGGTGTCACCAATACCACGCACGCCGGGCGTTGGTACCGCCTCGGCATATTCGCGGAAGTCAGGTAGATTCAAATCGCGCAGTAATTTTCCACCATTGGCATGCGGGTTGGCCCCCATGCGCCGATCACCGACGGGCGCAAGATCAGCGAGCTCTTGTATAAGTCTGCCCTTGGCGTCGAAGAGTTCCTCTGGGCGATAGCTGCGCAGCCAGTTTTCAAGCAGAGCAAGATGTTCAGGGTGGGTCGCCGGATCAGAGAGTGGCACTTGATGCGAGCGGAATGTCCCCTCGATCTGCAGGCCATCGACTATCTTCGGCCCCGTCCAGCCCTTGGGCGAGATCAAGACAATCATCGGCCAACGCGGACGTGCAGGATCGCTATAACTCCGGGCATTGGTCTGAATCGACCTGATCTCTTCAATCGCCAAGTCGAGTGTGGCTGCCATCGCCGCATGCATGAGCGTGGGATCATCGCCCTCGACATAGTGCGGAATCCAGCCGTAACCGCGCAGCAGTTGGTCTAATTCTTCACGGGTTATCCGCGCGAGCAGCGTGGGATTTGAAATTTTGTACCCATTGAGATGTAAGATGGGCAACACCGCTCCATCGGTGATCGGATCAAGAAATTTATTAGAATGCCATGCCGTGGCTAAGGGCCCAGTCTCTGCTTCACCATCACCAACCACACAAGCCACAATCAATTTCGGATTGTCGAATACCGCACCAAACGAAAGGCTGAGTGAATAACCGAGTTCGCCACCTTCATGGATTGACCCAGGGGTTTCTGGCGAGGCATGGCTAGGAATGCCGCCGGGAAATGAGAATTGCAGAAAGAGCTTTTGTAGCCCCTTCTCATCCTGACTGATCTCGGGATAGATTTCACTGTAGGTACCTTCCAAATAAGTATTGCCCACAACTGCAGGCCCACCATGGCCGGGGCCTGCGACATAGATCATGTCGAGGTCGTATTTTTTTATGACGCGATTGAGATGCACATAAATAAAGTTTTGCCCAGGGGTTGTGCCCCAATGCCCCAATAACATGTGTTTGATATCGGTAATCGCCAAGGGCCGCTTTAACAATGGATTATCAAACAGATAGATCTGCCCCACCGAAAGGTAATTCGCGGCTCGCCAATAGGCGTCCATGCGCAGCAGTTCATTTGCTCCGTGATTGGGTAATACGTCGTTCATGGCTGTGCGATCTTGCTAGGTGCGTGAGAGGTTGGTGCGTGAGAGGTAGCTAGGCGAGAAACCGATCGAGGAATCATGCATGCTTCGTCAGTAGAAATGACGCGCACGGTGACCCGGCTCGTCGTGGGGCTATTAACTGGGGCGTGCGTGGTGTTACGCGCGACATCCAGCTCAATGCCGAGGAATGCAAGGCCAGCGCAACTCTGGGCGCACACCGTTATCGCGTGCTCGCCGAGGTCGCCATTTGTAACCAGGACTACTGGATCTGTAGGCATCATACGTGGTTGTCACCGGCATCGTGCAAACCGTACCCGGCCAGAGCTGCTTGGGTGGAATCAAGATCGGTATGCAACGCCCCGCGAATCCCCAGACCCTGCGCAATTCCAATAAACATCGCGGTGTTCTCGAGATAGATCACCTGACTTGGTACCACCTGGGAAATATCTAACGCATAACGAAATAAGGCGGCATCCGGCTTGCGCACGCCGAGATAGCAGGATGAGATGTATCCATCGACAAATGAACTCAGGCGAAATTTTTCGATGCGATAAGCATTCAACTCACGACCCTCATTGCTGACCGCGAATACTTTGAGGTGATACCGTGACTTGAGGCGAGTAACCAATTGCAGCATCCCGGGCATTGGCTGGGACTGCGCGTACATAAACTTTCGGAACTGTGCGCGAGTGAATGGCCGCTTACAATGAAAGACCACCAGATCCAGATACGCATCCAATGTAATTTTTCCAACTTCGTAGGTATCAAAGATGAGACGATGTCGCTCATCCATGTCCGCATACGCGAGTGCAAAGTGTTCAGCAGCTCTGTGCCGTGCCTGGTGATCCCATCCATTGGTCAGCAAGACGCCGCCGATATCGACAAATAAGGCAGTTATCGGCATTTTTTTGGGCATGTCAGCAGGCTCCTATGCAAAGTTTTCTAGCAACAATTCGCTCATGACATCACACTTGCAAAAGAGCCAGGATTCAGCGTAGCGACGCGTGAGTATGGGATCATAAAAGTACCTCTCATGAACCTAGCCGTATGAGCGTTTTGTAATCATGTGCGTGTGGTGTTGAACAGTCTTCGCTGTGGCGGACGCTGGGCGCGCACGCGTTAATAAAAATATAAAATTCAGAGCCTGTCGCAGATAGCCCTGCCAGGACGACTCAATCAGGGTGTCGTTAACCACACCATGCATGTGTACACACCCCCGCATGTTTCGTTGCGGATAAAGCCGCATTTGCTGCGGTTACTTCATCTGGCGAGCCATGGGAAATGATGACAAACTTTCCAGCCTTTATGTGTGTTTCATATTCAAGAACGCTCTCTTGGGGAATGCCAATGCTATACAAGCCAGCACCCAACGCACTCAAACCACCAACTACCGCTGCTCCCTCTAGGCCGCCCACAATCCACCCAACGAGCGGACCAGCCACTAATAAAGGCCCGATTCCGGGCACGAAAAAAAATGCCGAGCCAAACAGAAACCCCCACAATCCGCCCCAAAATGCGCCGGTTTTTCCCCACGCCTGCATGCGATCGCCCGTCGTGTAATAGCCAACGACATCTTCCTCGGTGTGAAAATCCTTTCCAACAATAGAAAGCGTACGCATGTCAGTGCCTGACTTTTGCAGGTGGCGCACCGCTGCTTCAGCTTCGAGGTGGGTATCATAGACAGCTACCACCGCATTTTTTACTGTCGTGTGCGATTCTAATGTGAGGGGAGAAGACTTTTCACGAAGAGCGAGGGACATGGGTGTTCCATAGCAGTAGATAAGGCACTAGAAATTAGAGCGCCTTTCATGCCAAGATTGGTAGCGACGCGCTGTCACTTTGCCAAAGCTTCCCATTCATCGGTGAAGGTCGAAGTAAGCGGTCGGATGGCCCGCAATCACGGTTTTGAGACTAAGAAACCCGATTGATATACGACTACAGTCAAGACGCTTACTCTCAAAAAAAAATCACACCGTGCAAAGCGGCAGATTAACCAGTCTAGGTCATGCATATTGAAGGGGTACACGACCTTTTACCTGATGCGCTTTAAGGCGGATACAAAGTCGATTCAGTGCTGCTAGCCGTGCTCATCTGCTGCGTGTACTTTACCGGCATAGGTACGCATGATGTAGATGAAATAAGCGACCACAAAAATTAATGACACCGACCACCAAACTAGGGCGATACCCAGACTGGCGTTGATCGATGCCTGGGGTGCCGTGAGCGATGCTGTGGAATCTATGGTTGAGTGCAGCATCTCTGGATACGTGCCGGCGCCGCCACAGATGAATAATCCAGCGATTAACGCACAACCGCCAATAAAAGTGGCTTGTTCGCGCACAACCAGCAAACCACGCACCAGCGTCACGCCGCCGCTGAGGATAACTGCCAAGCCGAACCAGCCGACTGGATTGGTCAGCATGTGCGCGAACAGACTCGGACGCAGCACGCTGGTGGCGATACTCACTGCCACCAGCAGACAGGCAGTAAGCAACCACATACGCCGCGCCACCTGCGCCGCCCGCGCGTGAACCGCACCTGTGGTCTTCAATGCGATATACGCAGCACCATGCGCGCCGAGGGCGGCGACGGTGAATACACCGGTTAGCACCGTGAACCAGTCAAGCAGGCCGACGTGCCCGCGTGGGGAAAAATCGGTGAACAGTGGCATCCAAAAGGTGCCACCAGAAGTCGCCAAAGGCACGCCCCGCACCACGTTGCCCAAGCCGATACCAATGAGTAACGCCAGCAACACGCTGCCAAAGGTGAAGACGCCATCCCAAAAGCTGCGCCACATCGGATCCGTCAGATGGCCACTGATTTCCAAAGCCATGCCGCGTAGAATGAGCGCCCACAGCAGCATCATGACCGCGAGATAAAAACCTGAGAGCGCAACGGCCAACGCGATCGGAAATGCCGCGAACAATACGCCCCCAAAACCGATCAGCCACACCTCGTGCCAACTCCAGTACGGGCCGAGGGCGGCAATGATGAGACGCCGCTGCGCGTCATCACGCCCGACTGCGTGATGGACTATACCAGCGCCGATATTCCAACCATCGAGCAAGGCAAAGACAGTCAGCATGAAACACACAATGGCGAACCAGATCTCACACATGTGGCACCTCATTATCTGGGGTTCCGGACAACAGCGTACCTGCACCGCTATAATTCTCACGCGGCCCAATCAGCAATTCGCGTCCAACGAGGAACAGGTACAAAACTCCTAGCAAGAAGTACAAGCCCGTGAAGCCCATTAGTGAGAACAGCGCATTCCCTGGACTCACAACGGTGCTCACACCCTGACTGGTGCGAAACAGACCATATACTAACCACGGTTGTCGACCAAGTTCGGTGGTAATCCAGCCCGCCGTGGTGGCGATATAGGGAAATGGCAGCGCCAACATCAAGGCCCACAGAAGTGGTCGGCACGTCAATAAGCGTCCACGCCAGCGTTGCAGATTGGCGATGGCCATCAGCACGATGAAGCTGGTTCCGAGCCCAACCATAATGTGGAAGGCGTAGTACAATAATTCAATGTTTGTCGGCCACTGCGTTTGCGGAAAAGCATCGAGTCCACGGACCTCGCCATGAAAGCTGCCCGTGGCGAGGAAACTCAAGGCACCCGGAACTTCGATGGCGTTGTCGATTCGTTTTTCGGCAACGTTGGGCTGACCAATAAGCGTGATCTGCGCCATTGGTCCGCTCTGAAAGCGACCCTCCATTGCCGCCAATGCCGCCGGCTGGTGCGCCGCAACCATCTTCGCCTGCAAGTCACCGGTGGGATAAGCCACCGCAAGTGCGGCGAGCAGACCGACGGCGGTGCCCCAATGTAAATAGAGACGGGCCTGCTCGCGGTGGACTCCGCGCAAAGCATAGAACGCACCAACTGCCGCCACCACAAAAGCGCCGGTGACCAACGCCGCCGTCATATTGTGGAGGTACAAAACCAGCGCCCAGGGATTCAAGAGGTAAGCCCAAACATCGGCGAGCACTAAGTCACCGTTGGCGCCCACCGCGTAGCCCACTGGGTGCTGCATAAAAGCATTGGTCACCAGAATGAAGTAACCCGATAACCAACTGCCAACGGCGACACCTACGACTGCAAAAAAATGAGCCCGCTGCGTCAGGCGTTTTTCACCCCACACAAGCAGTCCCACAAAGGCGCTCTCAAGGAAGAATGCAATCATGCCCTCCATCGCCAGCGTCTGCCCGATGATTCCACCTGCATAGCGCGAGAACCCGGCCCAGTTGGTGCCAAATTGGAACTCCATCGGGATGCCGGTGACCACCCCCACGGTAAAGTTGAGGCCGAAGATCACCGCCCAAAAACGCACGGCCGTGGCATAGCGCATGTCGTTGTGACGCCACGCCCGCCATTTCCACAGCACCAGCAGCGGTGCCAATCCCATGGTTAATTGGGGGAACAGGTAATGGTAACAAATGGTGAATGCGAATTGGAGGCGGTGCCAGAAGGCGGGATCATCCATGGTATCAACTCTCAGTCCGGTGGCTGACCTGCATCAGGCGATGAAAGTCGGGGCTTAAAAAATAAAATATCAGCCGAGCTAGTGAAGGGTCAGGTGGTTTTTTTGGGGCGCCGTTTCGGCTTCGAAATAGTCGGATTTAGAATCGTTGGAATTGGCCACCGATGACCTGGGTCCAAGAGACCTTGGGCAGTCTCAGGGCCCCAGGTGCCGGCAGCATAATTGGCGAAGTCGCTTGGCGGAGTTGCCGCCCACGCATCAAGCACCGGAGTCAATATTTTCCACGCTGCTTGAATCTGGTCAGCGCGCATAAACAGCGTGGCGTCATTCTTCATCACATCCCACAGTAAGGTTTCATACGCATCTGGCGAGCCCGTCTGAAAACTTTCTCGGTAGTCAAAGCGCATGTCCACCGGACGCAGTTGCATACGGGATCCTGGGTATTTCGCCTGGAAACCGAGCGTGATGCCTTCATCGGGTTGGATCGACATGACGATGCGGGACGGTTGCCAACTCAGCGATGCCTCGGCCGGAAACGATTGATGCGGCACCGCACGAAATTGGATGGCGACCTCGGATACTTGGCGAGGCAGACGTTTCCCCGTGCGTAAATAAAATGGCACGCCCTGCCATCGCCAGTTATCAATATAGAGTTTGAGAGCGGCAAATGTCTCGGTCTGGGAATCGGGATCTACGCCATCTTCTTCGCGATAACCCGGCACTTTTTTTCCGGCATCGCGACCCTCGCCATATTGTCCACGCACCGCATGCAGTCGCACCTCGTCGGCATGAATGGGCCTGATGGCATGCAATACGTCGACTTTCTTATTGCGAATCTCATCGGCCTCAAACGAGACCATTGGCTCCATGGCTACGAGACATAACAACTGCATAAGGTGGTTTTGCACCATATCGCGCAGGGCGCCGGCATGATCATAATAGGCGCCGCGGTGGGCGACTCCGATAGTCTCGGCCACGGTGATAGTCACATGCTCGACATAACTTCGATTCCAGATTGGCTCGAAGAGCGGATTGGCGAAACGAAATGCAAGTATGTTCTGCACCGTTTCTTTTCCGAGGTAATGATCGATGCGAAAAATCTGCGGCTCTTCAAAACTGGCTCCGAGAACGGCATCAAGTGCCAGCGCAGATGGCTGATCATGGCCAATAGGTTTTTCAACCACGATTCGCGCTCGCGAGCGATCGCGAGCTAAGCCTGATTTTCCCAAGTGTTCGGGGATCGCACTGAACAGGGATGGCGGCGTCGCCATATAGAAAATGCGCTGGGCTGGCGCGCCCCACGCCTTGTCGAGGGCAGTACAGCGGGCACTCAGTGACTTGTAGGTGGCGGCCTGCTTGAATTCGCCTTGGTGATAGTGGATGTGCTCGGCGAATTGTTTCCAGACGGCTGCCTTGGGGGTGCCAAATCGTGAAAACCGTTTGATGCCATCATACAGGCGCTCTCGCAGCTGGCGATCGCTCTGTTGTATGCGATCAATCGCGATGATAGCGAACTGCGCCGGCAGACTGCGATCTTGTGCTAAGTCGAACAGTGCGGGAATCAGTTTGCGCCACGTCAAATCCCCGGCCCCACCAAAAATGGCAAAAACGGTTGGGGCGAGAATATCTGGAGTTTGCACGAGAGTCGTCCGGGTTAATGGAGTGGTTCTTCGGCGTGCCCGCCGAACTGAAAACGCATCGCCGACAATAGTTTGTCTTGGAAATCAGCCTCACCGCGTGAACTAAATCGCGCGTAAAGCGCCGTGCTCAGCACCGGGACTGGCACTCCTGCATCAATCGCCGCCTTGATCGCCCAGCGCCCTTCACCGGAATCCGATACCCGACCATCAAACTGCGCCAGGGTGGGATCTCGCGCCAAGGCATTAGCTGTCAGATCGAGCAACCACGATGAGATCACACTGCCACGGCGCCAGACCTCGGCGATGTCAGCTAGCGGCAAGTCGAATTGGTAATTTTCAGGATGGCGGAGTGGCGTGGTTTCGGCGTTCACCGTCGTGGTATGCCGACCAACGTTGGCAGCACGCAAGACAGCCAGGCCCTCGGCGTAGGCCGCCATCATACCGTACTCGATGCCATTGTGGATCATCTTCACGAAATGGCCGGCACCGTTTGGTCCACATAGCAAGTATCCAGACTCTGCCGTACTTGTGGAATTTTCTCGCCCGACTGTTGGCGGTATAGCGCCTGTGCCGGGTGCCAAGGTTGCCAGGATCGGCCCGAGTCGTTGTACCACCGCTGGATCGCCACCGATCATCATACAATAGCCGCGTTCTAAACCCCAAACGCCACCGCTGGTGCCCACGTCAACATAGTGGATGCCTTTTTCTGCGAGGGTTTTAGCGCGCCGTAGATCATCGACATAATACGAATTTCCACCGTCAATAATGACATCGCCCGGCTCGAGTTCAGGTAGCAAGTCGGCAATGGTGCTGTCGACCGCGGCTGCGGGTACCATGAGCCAGATGGCGCGGGGAGCGGCCAACTTGGACACCATATCTGCCAGCGACGTTGCACCCACTGCCTTTAACGCCGTTAGGTCTGAGACGGCTTTTTCCGACCGATCAGATACGACACACGCATGGCCGTTTTTAAGTAAACGACGCACCATGGAACCACCCATGCGGCCCAGTCCGATCATACCCAGTTGGTGGAAATTTTCTTCATGCATAGGGCACCCTGCCGACGTGGTAATTGTTCATAGCGGATTCATCGCTGCCAATGAATGAGTGCTGATTCAAGCGGCACCGACACCGCTGGATGGTCAGGAATAATGCGCGCCGTGTAGTCGGTCGCTGGGCGGCCAGCAGGCACCGTCGCCGTGTAACGACGACACTTCGACTGGTCTGTCGATGGGCCAGTGAGGTGCATAGTGTACCGTTCTGGATTGCCGCCGGCGATACCATTGGCGAACAATTCCACGCGCACTGCCTGGTGATCTAACTCGCGCAGATCCACGTCGACGGCAAATGCATGCTGACCATCTTTCGTCTCCAGTGACACGGCGCCGAAAGATAGTGATGGCCAATTTTGCTGTAGCTGGCGTTGCCAGTCCATGAGCTGCTTACCAAGCGCGCCGTCATCAGCCAAACGCGTGCGGTAGGCGGTGGCACACGGGAGATAGTGCTGTTGCGTATATTCCCGCACGGTGCGATCGGCTGAAAAACGTGGGGTTAACGTCGCCATGCTTTCGCGCATGCGCGTGACCCACGCCACGGGTATATGCTCTGCATCGCGGTCATAAAATTCTGGGATCACGTCGTGTTCGAGCCGATCATACAGCGCCTCAGCTTCTGCGGCGTCCCAGACTGGATCAGAGCCATGCTCGCGGCCATCACCCAACGACCATCCGACCCCAGGAGTGTAGGCCTCTGCCCACCAGCCATCTATCTCTGAAAGATTCAGGCCCCCATTAACCAGCACCTTCATGCCGCTGGTGCCGCTGGCTTCCCACGGACGGCGCGGCGTATTGATCCACAAGTCTGCCCCCTGCACTAAGTGTTCGGCCATCAGCATGTCATAATCGCTGAGGAAAATGATCCGCGAACGCGCATCTGAATGCCGAATGAACTGCGTCCATTCCTGGATCATGGCCTGTCCCGCGCGATCAGCCGGATGAGCTTTCCCAGCCAGTATGAGCTGCATGGGGCGATCCGGATTATTCACGATGCGCAGCAGTCGCGCCCGATCGTGCAGCAACAAGTTCGTGCGTTTATAGGTTGCAAAGCGCCGCGCGATGACGGCCGTCAACGCCTGCGGATCGAAGATATTTTTTGCCTGCTCAATCTCTGCCGATGACGCGCCGGAAGCTGCCAATTGCAACGCGAGTCGTTGACGAATGAAGTCGATGAATGGTTTCTGGGCGGCCAAGCGAAAGTTCCACAAAGTTGCGTCGGGTATGCCGCGAATGCGCGCATCCAGATGCTCGGTAGTGCCGAGCCAGCGATCTTTACCGCAGGCCGTGGTCCACAGGTTGTCAGCCTCTTCTGAATCCCACGTCGGCATGTGGACCCCGTTGGTCACGTGCCCAACTGGCACCTCGTCTGCAGGCCACCCTGGGAAGATCGGCTCAAAGAGATGTCGACTCACCACACCGTGTAATCGGCTCACGCCATTGACGGCGCCGCTGCCGCGAATGGCAAGGTAGGCCATGTTAAAAGGCTCTGACGAATCCGTCGGATGCATCCGTCCTAAGGCCAGCAAATCCGCGATTGAGATGCCCAGCTTGTGCACATAGCTGCCAAGATACTGCGCGATCAAGGCCGGCGCAAAACGATCAAAGCCAGCGGCAACGGCAGTATGGGTTGTGAACAGATTCCCCGCGCGAGTGATCGCGAGCGCCGTCGCAAAGGGGATCCCGGATTGCTGCATCAGATCGCGGGCCCGTTCGAGCACCGCAAAGGCGGCATGGCCTTCATTCAAATGGCACACATCGGGTTGCAAGCCCAAAGCCCGCAGCAATCGCCAACCGCCGATACCTAACAGCAATTCCTGCTTCAGTCGCAACTCTGGCTCGCCGTCGTAGAGTCCGCTGGTGATGCCCCGATGTGCCGGGGTGTTGGCCATGTCGTTACTATCGAGGAGGTATAAATTCACCCGCCCAACGCGCACCTGCCACGCACGGATCCACACCGAGTAACCCGGCAAGGCGATCTCTAATCGTAAACGCTCGCCAGTGTGATCACGCACCGCAGTGATCGGCATCTGCACCGTGTCATTGTAGGGGTAGAGCGCCTGTTGGGCACCATCGCGATCGAGTACCTGGCGAAAATACCCATGCTGGTACAAGAGTCCTATGCCAACCACCGGCACACCCAGATCACTCGCTGTTTTGAGCTGGTCGCCGGCGACATTCCCCAAACCGCCGGAATAGATCGGCAACGCCTCGCTCAACATGAATTCCATGCTGAAATAGGCGACGCAGGTCAGTGTGGAATTGGGATGCTGCTGCTGAAACCAAGCCGGCTCAGATAGGATGCGCGCCTTGTCCGCAACCAGTGCATCGACCCGCGCCCGAAAGGCGGGATCAGTCAGCTTGCGTTTAAGCTTTTCACGCGAAACCGACTGCAGCACATCGCTGGGATGATGCGTCATGTCCCATTGTTCAGGATCAAGGTCCCGCCACACCGAATCACCGGCGTGGTTCCACGACCAACGCATATCCAATGCGAGTTCGGTGAGCGCCGCAAGCCCCGCCGTGAGGTGTGGCGTGGTCGCGTGGGCCGCGGAATCGTCATCGTAAGGAGTGCGCACCGTAAGTCTCCAAGGCAAGAGTCATATGACGTGCAGGCAGCTCCATGCTGACTGGTATTCTATCAACCCAATTGCCGCAGTTCGGCGTTCGACGTTTGGCGATGATGGAAATAGGCATAAGCGATTTATCGAAGCGCACCCAAATGGTTTCAAAAACAACGATTGAAAACAGGGTTTTTTATACGCTAAACGCAGAATTTCGTTTTTTTGAAGTTCATGGAGATGCCGAGGCGTGCGTTAAGGCTTCGCTGACAATGGTCTGAGCTTGGTCTTGAATCTGCTTGAGATGGTCGGCGCCTAAAAAACTTTCGGCATAGATCTTGTAGATGGCTTCGGTACCTGACGGACGCGCCGCAAACCAGCCATTGGCGGCGATCACTTTCACCCCACCAATCGGAGCGTCATTGCCTGGTGCCTTGGTAAGTACCGATTGGATGAGTTCCCCGGCCAGATCGCGGTGCGTGATCGCCTGCGTGGATAGATTCGCCAGGATACGTCGTTGGTCAGCCGTAACTGGAGCTTCGGTGCGCGCGTACAAAGGCGCTCCGTATTCGCTGGCAAGTTCTTGGTAGATGTCGGCAGGATCGCGTTGCATCCGGGTCATGATCTCTGCCGCCAGCAAGGCCGGCACCATGCCGTCTTTATCGGTCGTCCACAGTGAGCCGTCCTTACGGGCGAAAGTTGCGCCGGCGCTTTCTTCGCCACCGAAGCCAAGCGAGCCGTCATGCAAACCATCGACAAACCATTTGAAGCCAACCGGCACATCATAAAGCCGACGCCCCAACTTGGCGGCAATGCGCTCAATCAATTGGGTAGTGACCACCGTTTTGCCAATGGCCAGATCCGGTTTCCACACAGGACGATGCTGAAACAAGTACGCCACAATGACGCTGAGATAGTGGTTCGGCGGCATCAATCCGCCGCTGCGGGTGATAATCCCGTGGCGATCGTAGTCCGTGTCGCAGGCCAGGCACAGATCAAATCTATCCTGCATGGCGATCACGTGCTGCATCGCGTAGGGCGATGACGGATCCATACGGATCTGGCCGTCCCAATCCACTGGCATGAAACTGAACGTCGGATCCACGGTGTCATTCACCACCGTCACATTCAAATGGTAACGCTCGGCAATAGCGCCCCAGTAATGGACCCCAGCACCACCGAGCGGATTCACGCCGAGATGCGTTTTAGCGATGAGTTCCATGTCCAGAATTTGACCAAGGTCACTGACATAGGCTTCGCGGTAATCATAACGATGCGTAGTGTTTGCACTGAGCGCCGTGTCATAGCTGACCCGCTGGACCCCACGCAACTTGTGCGTCAGATACGTATTGGCCGTGGCCTCAATCCAGCTCGTCACAGCGCTTTCGGCCGGGCCACCGTGCGGCGGATTATATTTGAATCCGCCATCATGCGGCGGGTTGTGCGATGGCGTGATAACGATCCCGTCAGCAAGGCCCACGGTGCGGTTGCGATTATAGGTGATGATCGCGTGCGAGATGGCTGGCGTAGGAGTGAACTCATCGCCTTGTGACAACATGACCACAACTCCATTGGCAGCCAAAACCTCTAACGCACTGGCCAGCGCGGGTACGGACAGGGCATGCGTATCCATCCCGAGAAACAACGGGCCGGTAAGATTCTTTTCTTTGCGATACTGGCAGATGGCCTGACTAATGGCGAGAATGTGCCATTCGTTGAAGGTCGCCACCAGGGCCGATCCGCGATGCCCTGAGGTGCCGAAGGCGACTCGTTGTGCAGCGACGTCGGGATCGGGTTGTTTCGTATAATACGCGGTGATCAGCCCCTGGACGTTGATCAGCATAGCTGGCGTGGCCGGTTTTCCGGCATTGGGATTGATGATCATGGAGTGGCTTCCTGCGCAGTTTTTTGATCACTGGTCTGATCTCTGGTCTGATCTCTGGTTCGAGCCATGGTGCGCCGACGCGAGTTCGGGCCGGTGGTCAAAGATTCATAGCCCGCGATCACATCGAAGAGTTCCTCGTCGATCGAACTTTGGCGCAAGCGATTGAACGATTGATGAAGGGTCTCCAAGGATTCTTGGATATTGCGATCGGCGCGTTCCATGGCGGCAAGGCGACTCGCGTTTTCACTGGCCAGCGATTCAGCGCATGCCCGATACAACGAGATGAATAAGTACTCACGTACATACGCGCGCATAGTCACCGAATCGCTCGCCATAACTTCGGGCCTTAGCTTGGTCGGCCAGGCGATCCGCGCCAAGCTGTCTTGCCAATGCTGATCAAGCGGCAACAGCCGTTGCGCAACCGGCTCATACAAACTCCCAGATTTTGGCCGGTTATGAAAAACGTAGAGTTGAACATAGGCGCCGGTGGCGCGCTGCGCTTCGCTGGCGACCTGAATGTCACCGACCAACTTCGTGATGGCCTCCACCGCATTTGGCACGTTGAAAAAACCAACCACCGGCAACCCCGCGTCGACCAGGCGCGCCTGTACGCGTTCGCCAACCGCCCAGCACGCGGCCGTGCATTTTAACGCGGCCAGCGTCGCGACGGCATGATCCGTGACGACTTGATTAAATTGACCTACCAATCCCTGATCGGATCCGAACACCACCGCGCCAACAGTAGTCGCATGCCGAGATGCCGACCGCACGTTCGTGTCGGGCGTCTGCGGCAGGTTACGGAAACAGGCTCCCAGACCCAGTTCCACAGTGCGATAATAATCAGCTAAGGCGCGTACAGATTTTTCATATTGCCCAATGCGCGATGCCGCGATCGCCTTCATAGTGCGCACCACGGATTGTAGATCCTCGGCGGTGTGGATATGGCGGCGTAAACCGGCAGTGGTATCGCTCATGCTTTTTTCGCTTTGGCGCTGGCGGTGGCTTCGGCAGCAGTTGGCTGTTGAGCTGTGGATGTAGGGTTCGTAGCCATGTCGTCTTTAGCTGGCGACTTCGGTGTTGGCACGACGTCTTTTTTTTCCTTTGCGTCTGGCGGCGGTTGAAAAGGCGTGAGCGCTGTGCGTGCGAGATTGATGATCAGTGTCCGATCGTCGTCGCTCAGTTTTTTTTCTGTGTCGAATCGTGTTTGGACATCCGCCGGTATGCTGTCGGCAACCGTGCACACTGCTTTTTTTGCCGCTGCCATCTGCGCGATCGGCACCTGATCGAAGAGCTTGCCCGTTAACGCCACTAAGAGGGCGATTTGAGCGGCCACCGTCAGTGGAGCCAACTCCTGCTGCTTAAGGCACGCGCGAATGCGTTGTCCATGCGTGATGGTGATGCGGGTGCTAGCATCGAGGCGCGCTCCAAACCTGGCAAACGTCTCCAGTTCCTCGAATTGGGCATAGGCTAGCTTGAGATCACCGATCACTGATCTGTAGGCAGGGCGCTGGGCTTTACCTCCGACCCGCGATACGGATTTAGCCACATCGACGGCCGGTAGAATGCCCAGTTCAAATAGCGATGGCGACAAATAAATCTGGCCATCCGTAATAGAAATCAGGTTGGTTGGAATATACGCCGAGATGTTTTGCGCCTCGGTCTCAATGATAGGCAACGCAGTAAGCGACCCCCCACCGCGTTCCTTGGTTAAGTGCGTGGCACGCTCGAGAAGGCGCGAGTGAATATAGAAAATATCGCCAGGGAATGCTTCGCGCCCGGGTGGGCGACGCAGTAAAAGCGATAACTCGCGATAAGCACGGGCGTGTTGGGTCAAATCATCATACACGATCAGGACATCACGCCCCTGCTCCATAAAATATTCGGCAATGCTGGTGGCAGCATACGGCGCAATGTACGTCAGACCTGGAGGATCGTTGCCCTCACTCACGACGACCACGGTGTAGTCCAAGGCACCGCCATCGCGCAAAACGGCAATCGCCTTAGCCACCGCCGAAGCACGTTGACCAATCGCACAGTAGACGCACACCACGTCTTTGCCGCGCTGGTTTAAAATAGTATCAATGGCGATGGCCGTCTTGCCCGTTTGCCGATCGCCAAGGATGAGTTCGCGCTGTCCACGGCCAATGGGGACCATGGCATCGACCACGGTCAAGCCAGTTTGCAATGGCACCGAAACTTGCGCTCGATCCATGATCGGCGCGGCTGGTCGTTCGATGGGTAGACGCTGCTGCGTCTGCACAGCGCCAAGCCCATCAAGCGCGCGACCAAGCGGATCAATGACCCGACCAAGCAACGCGTCGCCCACGCCCACGTCCATCACCCTCCCCGTCCGCTCAGCCTCATCACCGGCATGAGTCTTGCGGAATTCGCCCAGCAACACAACGCCGATCAGCTCCTCATCGACATTGAAAGCGATGCCACTCGATCCCCCACGCAGGCGCACCAGTTCCTCGAAACCAACCCCTGGTAATCCGGATATCGTGGCGATCCCGGTGGACACAGAAACCACGGTGCCGATTTCACGCTGCCGCAACTGCGGGCCCACGCGACTCGTTGTCTCGCTCAGGTTGGCAAACATGCCGTCGAGTACGCTAGACAGGCTTTCAGGATTCATGTACGTCTGCCTCGCCCGCTGACTTGGCTGCTGGTTTGTCAGCAGGTTTGTCAGCTGGCTTGTCTACTGGTTTGTCAGCTGGCGGCTGCGCAGCGTTGTCAGCCTTGGGGTCTCCTTGAGCGTCGGGCTTAGGATCCGGTTTGGCTGCCGGCTCTTTTTCAGGCTCAGCTTCCGGCTGCGGCTTAGCTTCTGGTTTAGCTTCTGGTTTAGCTTCGGGTTTAAAGGCCGGCTTCTCAGCACGCGGCGCAGGGTGCGCCGTCTGTTTTTTCAACAGATCATCAACGCTGGTTTCTAATGATGTAAGATAGTCAGCAATGCTCCACGAGAGCTTCTGTCCACTGGCGACGAATTCGATGCCGCTGATGAGGTCAGGTGCTTCTGCATAGGTCAGCGTGATATCGGCAGCCAACGTGACGTTGAGCACGTATTGAATGGCGGCGCGCTGTTCGTCAGAGAGTGTGAAGGTGCTGCGCAGCAGAGCCGGCCCTGTAGATTTTTTGATCGCCTCCACCAATACTTTTTTTTGCCCGTCATCCATCGCTGTGACTCGCTCGATGAAGCGTGTGACCACGCCTGCTTCCAGCGTCGACGTCGACAGATCTTTCAGCACGCGCCTGGTAACAGCGAAGACTTCCTGCTGCAGGCGATGGCCAACTGCCAGATTTAGATTCTGCGCGTCAACTTTGGCCGCTTCCTGACGTTTGGCGGTCAATGCGTCAGCGGCTTTCCGGGCGGCATCGAGCAACTGATCCCGTTGCGTCTTAGTCTCAACTTCCATCGCGCTGATGAGCGCCGCACGATGCTGATCTAATTCGTCATTCTTATGCTTGAAGTCGTCGCGCTCTTTGGTGGCTTCAACCACTTTTGCTTCAGCCCCAGCGATTTTATCGGCGATCAACTTCTCTCGAGCGTCAATAGCCTTGAGAATGGGTCGATACAGAAAATGCTTGAGCAACCAGACCAAAACTAAGAAGTTTAAGACTTGGGCACCAACCGTAAACCAGTCGATGAGCACTGGTTATTTCCCGACAGTCTGGGCAATCACATGATTCCAGAACGGATTCGCGAAGATGAGGATCATCGACACGACGAAGCAGTAAATCGCCGTCGATTCGATCATCGCCAAGCCAACGAATAGCGTACGGGTGATGGTGGCAGCGGCATCCGGCTGTTGGGCCAACGCCGTCAACGCCGTTGCCACTGCGCGCCCTTCACCCAAGGCTGGGCACATACAGCCAATGCCGGTGGTGAGCCCGGCGGTAGCAATCGAAAAAACGGCGATCAAAGTTGAACTATCCATGGTGGGGTCCTCGGCGGGTCAGAAGAGCGTTGAATGAAAAAAAGTGCGGGATCAGGCGGCAGCAGGAGCCGCAACAGCCGGTTTTGGAGCGGGTTTTGGAACGGGTTTTGGAACAGCATTTGGATCAGCTTTTGGAGCAGGTTTTGGATCAGCTTTTGGGGTGCTTTTTCGTACCGCAGCCGCGATGTAGACAGCTGCTAAAATGCTGAAGATATAGGCTTGCACCATGCCGGTCAAAAGGCCCAGCACCGTCATAACAATGGGGAAGAGAAATGGCGTTATGGTGAGCAGAATGGCGATGATCATCGCCCCGCTCATCATGTTGCCGAAAAGTCGCACCGCCAAGGCGAGCGTCCGTGACACCTCGCTAATAATATTAAACGGCAGCATGATCAGGGTCGGTTCGGCGTACGACCGTACATATTTTCCAAGCCCCTGATCCTTGATGCCAAAATAAGGCACCGCGACGAACACGCTCAACGCCAGCGCGACCGTGGTTGACAATGATCCAGTCGGCGGCTCATACCCAGGAATGACGGTGCAGATGCTCGCGATGGCCACGAACAGAAAGAGTGTGCCAAGAAAACCGATATAGCGTTGAGGTTCTTTAAGGCCCACCTCTTCAATCTGGTGGTTGATAGCAAGAACAACCATCTCAACCAGATTTTGCCACCGCGACCGCTCCAGATCGACAGAAAGCCGACGCGTAATAAGCATGGATCCAACGACCAGCACCAGCATCAGGCCCCAGGTATACACGATGGTGGCATTCACGTTCATGAAGCCGTGGTGCCAAAATATCACCTGGTCAGGACTAAGATGCATGGGTGATCCCCGGTAACGAAGCTGAGTTTGCCGGCTTCAATCGCGTCATCCGAGCGACCGCCACGCGCGCGATCAGAAATCCGAGCAGACAGACGGCTACACGTTCCCACCGGCCTGCTGCAACCAGAATAAATCCGGTCACCACCACACCCATCCGCACGATGAAGCTGATGAGAAACCACCATGCGATGGCATCCGACGCCAGCCCTTTGCGCACCGTCCACCACAGGCCGCAAAAGAAGAATATACCCAGCATCAAACCCGCGAGTCCGGCCAGCGGCAGCATCACCATATCAGTCATTGCCGTGCTCCTGTTCGTCTCGCATTGCTTGGTCTTCGCTGGCAACCCAATGCCACGCATTCAGGCACCCGATCACCAGCCCAGCCATGAGCAGCGCCAAGGTCCAGGCATGCTTGCCGGGGTGATGCGCGTCGAGCCACATGCCCAACGCAGCACCGAGTAACGTCGGAACCACCACCGACCACCCGATCAGACCCATCATTCCCAGGCCGAACCAGACACCCTGATGCGCATTGCGCTGTGCCTTTAGTTTGCGGTTTGCTTTGGCACCAATCTGTCCAACTAATTTCGACTGCTCGGAATCGCGCGCGTCGTCATGGTGGTCATTATCCATGGTGCGCTCGCGCAAGACTGCTCAAAAAGCCAGATTCCAGTTTTTCCGAGACGAGACGCGCACTTTGCTCGCTCTCGTCGAGGGTTAGAAATTCATCTGTCATCGCTGCGCGTAAATAATTCAAATCTTTGCCGGCGATGGCACGGCGCACAGACACCAGCACCTCGCGCCCAGTTTTCACCAACATGCCTTGGTCAACCGCTACATAGGTTTCACCGGCGGTGCCAACTTCGTACATGAAGATGCCCGGCGTCAGGGCGGCGACACAATCCAAACGGTGCGGCAAGATGCCAAATGAACCCTCGCTGCCATCCGCGACCATGCGCGACACTCCGTCCACGTCAGCAAAGATCTGCGAGGGCAATAAAATTTTTAGATGCATGGACAGGTCGGTCATGTGTTGCTCGATGCTGCAGCAACGTGAGGCTTTTGGTTTTTTCCGGGGGCCGCTGCTGTGGCTGGCTTGGCTGACTGGGCTGGCTTGGCCGTATCCGCAGGTTTTTCCGCCTCATCAATCGTGCCAATCATGTACAGTGCACTTTCTGGATAATCTTTGAATTCATCGCGCAAGATGCGTTCGCAACCAGATAGCGCATCCTTGAGGCTGACAGATTTTCCAGCGTGGCCGGTAAACTGTTCGGTGGTAAAGAATGGCTGGGTCAGAAAACGCTCTAACCGGCGGGCGCGGGCAACGACGACCCGGTCTTCCGGCGACAACTGCTCTAACCCCAGCATGGCGATGATGTCTTTCAGCTCGCCATATTGCGCCAACGTACGGCGGATCTCTTGCGCCAATTGATAGTGTCGTTCACCGACGATGCTGGCAGTGGCCATCTTAGAATTCGATTGCAGCGGATCGATGGCGGGAAACAGCCCCTCACTGGCTCGCTTTCGCGATAAGACTAGCGACGCCGACAGATGCGAAAAAGTATGCACGGCAGCCGGATCCGTAAAATCATCGGCCGGGACATACACCGCTTGGATAGAAGTAATCGCGCCGCGTTCAGTATTGGCGATGCGTTCTTCCAAACTCGATAACTCGGTGCCCATGGTTGGCTGATACCCAAGGCGTGAGGGCATTTGTCCCATCAATCCCGACACCTCAGATCCGGCCTGGATAAATCTAAAAATGTTATCGATGAGTAACAACACATCGCGCTGCTCATCATCACGAAAATATTCAGCCATGGTCAAAGCCGCATGTCCAATTCTGAAACGGCTGCCAGGTGGCTCATTCATCTGGGCAAAGAGCATGACCATTTGTGACAGCACGCCGGCTTCTTGCATGTCGTGGTGCAGCTCGGCGCCTTCCCGACTACGTTCGCCAATGCCACAAAAAATGCTGACGCCTTTTTCTTTGCCAACCATGTTGTGAATAATCTCGGTCAGCAACACCGTTTTGCCCACGCCGGCGCCACCAAATAAGCCCGCCTTGCCACCACGCTCAAGCGGCACCAGCACGTCGATGGCCTTTATTCCGGTTTCGAATATTTCCGATGACGTCGAACGCTGCACCAATGGCGGTGGCGCACGATGCACCGGTCGCCATTGGAGGTCGGTAGGTTGTGGTTGTCGATCAATCGCGGTGCCAAAGACATCAAACATGCGCCCAAGAATCTGTGGGCCAACAGGCGCCTTCAGGGGGCCGCCAGTATACGTCACGTGGTCACCCCGCGCCAAACCATGGGTTGGGGTCAGCGCGATGCCACGTACCCGATGCGCATCAAGCAACACCAACACCTCGATCGCAATCGCGTCATTGGCTCCGGTGCGCAGCAACGAATAAATCGGAGGGATCAGGCCATCAAACGACACATCCACAACGCTGCCGCGCACCGCGACAACCATTCCATCGCCTACAAGCATCTCATCGGTCACCGGGAAAACCCGTTGCCCATCTTTTCAATGCCCATGACCCGTGCTCCGTATACGACGAAAACAGAGGCTGGAGTGCTCGGATGATCCAAGACGTCACGGCTGCCTGATGCGAGCTCTCAAAGCCGCCATCCAAGTGACCAAGCCAGCACCATGCATGCCAAGGGGAAATGCTCATACTTTGTAGGAGCAATGACTTTTAGCACCCCGTGCGCCGACTCTGAGCGCGTGGGCGGCTTGCCCATGCTGGAATGCTAAGCTGTTCGGCGAGCTGGAGCTCGCCCTCGAACGCAGCCCTGCTTAACCGCACTACTTAAAAAAAGACGCCCATCCAACCGGCCCCTTTCGGCCCTGCGTGGCGCGACGACCTTATCTGAATCGAAATAAATTACCTCGTTGCTCTCAGGCACTAAACCCACAAAGACCACCGCCGTGCAAAATAGCACATCACTCCTTGTGCCGCGATGCAGAATGCAGTGGGCAAGTAGTCCGGCAGCCTGTGCTCCAAGCTGGTAAGCGAGAGTCCTTCTCTTGCGGCCAATCCACAAGCGTGATGGCATGAACGACCGATGTGCTGCTATCGCCGCATTCCTCACCCACACCCGCCCATGATGGGCCAACCGCATGCGTGCGCAGATTCGCAACCGTACGCCCGAAAAGCCTGAGGTGGCTCAATTCAAAAGTTATATGAATCAGCCAACCACCGTGCGACTTCACGGTATACCTTCACGGTGTAACAGACACTCGAACTATGCACCCATTCCACCTGTCCGGTTAAAGGGGCGGGCAGCCAGGGCTGCGTCACGGTCCGCTCAACGTGCTTGCCCAACCTGAGTTGAACTTCCCACTGGCCTTCCGCTGCGCCGGCCTCAGCATACTCTCGTGGACGAGACCCAACCGAGTCTGATTGCCGTAGATTTGCGGAAAATCCGGGTAATTCCTGTCGCCCGATCGGACGTCAATCGCTGGGACGACCTGATTGTCCGCCATCACTACCTCGCGACGCGCGGCATGGTGGGCGCATGTCTGCGTCAGGTCGCGGTTGACGAGGGTGGGCAGTGGCTGGCGCTGCTCGGCTGGACGAC
>JBBRMW010000042.1:0-28303 GCA_038230635.1 Aggregatilineales bacterium
CCGGTCCCATCCGCTGGCTACCCACCCAGTTTCAACTTCCCCGCTTTATTGCCTTTTTACGCCGTGCCATTGAACGTGCCTATGGAACTACCGATGCCATCCCCATATACACCTTCTAAACCAATTTTCGATCTACTGAGTATGGGAAACAGGCTCTAGGCAATCGCAATCGGGTGTACCCACGAACCGGACGCACCCGTCAGCCGCAAGGGCGTGACAATGAGCAGGAACTCGTGTACTCGCTGTGCGGCCAGATCTTCTAAATATAAATTTTCCAGGTGCGTGACACCCTGATGTACCAGCAAAAATCGATGGACGGGATGGTCCTGAGGTGGAACAGCTTCCACGGTCATGTTATCCGCGCCCGCCAAGATCATGCCCTGCTCATGCAAAAGTTGGGCAGCTTCCAGACCTAACCCGGCAATGGCATCGCGGTAGGCAAGGTTTCCTTCGTGCAGGTGTTTATAAAATCCAGTGCGTATCAAAACGGCAGTCCCAGGCCGAACCTGTGATTGTTGTGCCGTCAGCGTTCCCTGGATGTCATCAGCCGTGATGACATAGGAATCGGGCAACACCGCGACTCCCTTATAGGTTGCCACGTCGAGGAGTATTCCCCGCGTGACAATCGGCGGCATCTGTGAAATATCCAGATGGGTCTGACCCTGATAGTTCACCGTCTGTTCCGCTGGGATAGCCTGCTGGCGTCCGTTGTGGAGGCGCACCGAGCCATTTTCGGCAACTTCACCCGAATCATCCTGGAATTCACCTATATGACAAAGGGCGTCAATGTGCGTTCCTACGTGTGTAGACATGCTTATAACTTCGGCAGCCGCAGACGCCGGAAACATTTGCTTGAGGTCGCCGTGTCGCAAACGCGGACTCAGGGTATACGAAATCATGGGACCCGGAGTGAGCATTCCTTCAGTATAAGTGACCGCCAAGCTGTAGACTCGCCCACTTTGGATGAGTCCGACCATTTCTGGAGTTACCATAGGAATAGGTAAGGCACCATAGGCAGATAGCGCTCCCGGTTGTGAAATGCTTTCAGGACTTGGCAGTGCGGGTTGTGTGTGTTGCTGCGTCACGGGTTTGTTCCTTCTATTTTCTTCCCGACAGATTTTCGCCTTACATTTTTCTCGCTGATTTGAGTCTCTGTGGAGGGAGAATCCAGACGTGCCAGCGACCGCGTGTGTGCCAACGTCAAGTGTTCATCGAGAGCAGCCACGGCAGCGTCGGATTTGCCGGATAGCATAGCATTCAAAACTTTTATATGCTCCTCTGAAGCAAATTTTAACTGCCGATAAGAGGCACCTCCCGCATATTGCCAGCGACGAATCAATGCGGCCAGCGAGATCACCTTGCCGACGAGTGGCTTCAGGAACGCGTTGCCGCTCATATCAGCGATATTTTGATGGAGGTCGTTATCGGCATTCAAATGGCGCTCCAGAAATCCTGGTTCCGACTCACTCACATTTTTCAGTTGTTCCCAAGTCTGACGGAGGCGCGCAACCCGGTCCTGGTCAAGATGCTCGACACTCAACCGCACTGAGGTGAGTTCGAGCGCACGGCGCACAACGAAGATATCGTTAATATACTTGCGATCGAACTGGATCACACGATAGCCCCCTGCTATCGGTTCGACGATTCCCTCCTGAACGAGCATTAAAAAAGCGTCTCGAACCGGGCTGCGGCTGACCTTCAATTGATGAGCCATATCGCTGATGCCTAACGGCGAACCCGGCATAATCTCCATACGATAAATCTGATCACGCAGATGTTCAAATATTTGCGTGCCAAGGTTTTCGCGTATTGGCTCAAACGTGGGGAGCATAAAGTTTCCTTTTGATGGGTTTGCGTCTATACGCTCCTATTTTGTCATGTTCCGCAAATTTAGCCTACGTACATGTATTGTGCTGGCCGAAAACTTGATCTGGAGCGAAAACGGGTCAACAGGGAATCGATTTTGAAGGGGCGGGCGCGAAAATCACACTCAAGTAAACTGAGGGTGGGGCATAATGATTGGCAGAGATAGACGCATCGCCAATAGGCCGCTATAAAAATCTTTCGTAGGATCAAGTCGGTCAAATGCCCGACGGTAGAAACGGCGCCACAACGGCAATAGCGAATTATGCCCCACCCTCAAGTAAACTGCGAGCGGCACATTCCCAACGCAAGCTGCCCATAAAACGTTCGCACTGCGCGTTGGCTGTCGGTATGCCGAAGGGGATACGCATGACTTCGATGCCGACACCAGCCGCCACCACGTCGAACGAAGCGCCGAATTTGTCGTCATTGTCGTGGATTAGAAAATGGGTTGCTTCGCCAAATAGCGTAGCGTCCCGCAGTTGCTGGGTCATCCGGTGTTGGGTACAAACTATATGTTCCTCACCAAAATACCCTTCAGAGCGTTTTTCGGCACGGACGAATATTGGGTTGTGGCGCAAGATAATGGTGAAACCAATCAAAGGCCACGTATTTCTAGGTTTGCCTTACGACTCCCCCTCTCCGTGATGACGGAAAGGGGGCCGGGGGGTGAGGTGAATGCGCGAAGTTTGATTGGTTTCACCATAAGTTGACTTGCTCACTGTTTCGGTTTCAAAAACTCAAGTTCAAGCGCCGTCCACGAACGCGACCAGCGCGGCCCGATCCATCGCCGCCGCTTGTGTGGCGAAGCGTTGTCGATCGGTGGAGGATAGGCTTCGATAGAGTGCGGCGCGGTCAATATATAACAATTCATCGGGAAATGTGATATCGAGCTGCGCCGTTAGTTTATCGACCACCGCTAATAGTAGTCCCGCGCCTTTTAGATCGCTTTGCGCCTGTGCCATGCCTGCTAAACGCAGCACTGATTCGGCGAAAGTGCGCTGATTTTGCGTCTGCGCGAGGTTGGCGAATGCATCCCGGTAGGCATTAACGGCGCGCACGGCGGATGAATCGACGCGCAGAATGTCGCCTAAGGTGATCAACGCCTGCCCGCGATAGACTTCTGCTTTTAGTTCACCGAAGAGCGCCAAACTCTCGTTGACAAGATCGCGTGCCGCCGCGAAGTGCCTTTCGAGCATGGCGAGTTTCGCTTGATTCAACTTGACGAGCGCAAGCTGTGTTTTATCACCCGATTCTGTGACCAACTCGAAACTTTCGGCGAGGAGTTTCCGTGCCAACACCCGATCGCCCAGGCTCAAGACGGTGTACCCCAGGTTTTGCAGCAATGCCCCGATCATCCGCCGATCGCCCAGTGCGCGGGTTACGGTAAGCGCTTCCTCCTGCAATTTGCGCGCGCTCGCCCAATCGCCGCGATCATAAGTCATCGAGCCGATATTGAATAAGACAAGCGCCTTACCTTGTAGATCATCGAGTTCAGTAAACAGGCTGAGGGCTTCGGTGGCATAGGCGATGGCGTCTCGATATTCTGCTTGATCCTGGAGCAGCAAGGACAAATTGGTCAACACGGACGCCATCCCGATCCGATAGTTGGCTTCGCGGCGCGCAGTCAAAGCCTGCTCATAAAAGTCGCGCGCGGCCTTGAAATCACCACGTCCCCACGCGATAACGCCCAGGTTGCTGAGGGATCCGCCCATCCCCGCCTTATCACCGAGCGCCCGCCGAATTGCCAACCCTTCCCGATGAATCGCTTCGGCCCGATCGCTGTCGCCCTGAATCCAGGTTAGGTAGCCGGCACCTTGCGTCACTTTGCCGCGCGCGTCACTGATCAAGCCGGGCGTCGCTGCCAGCAAGCGATCCAACCAGCCGCGCCCTTCGCTGATATGGCCGCGCATCAACCAAAATTCCCAGACCGATCCGCCAATGTCTAAGCCAGCCATCAGCGCCGTTTCTGCGCCACATTCCAAGGCCCAGGTGAGCGCTGCCCGTAGATTTTCATGATCATGTTCGAGTTGATCGAGCCATTCGATCTGCTTTTGACCATGCACGCGCGCATCCGGATCGGCGGTATATGCCACGTAATAGGCCAGATGGGCGTCGCGGGTCAATTCTACTTGGCCCGCGTCCGCGAGATGATCGAACGCATATTGACGCAGGAGTTCGTGCATATCGAAGCTGTGTTCATCCAACCTTCGAATCAGTGATTTTTCGAGCAAAGATGCCAAACTCAGCAGGCTGGCACCCGCCACTTCGATCGCGGCGGCACGGCTGAACGATCCCCGAAAGACGGCGAGTTTCATCAGGATGGTCGCCTCGGTAGCCGTCATTAACTGCCACGAATAGTCGAACACGGCCTGCACGCTGCGATGCCGCTCCGGCAGGTTACGCGCACCTGTCGAGAGAAACTTCACGCTGATCTGTTTGGCGATTTCGACGGCGGGAATGGCGCGCAGCCAAGTCGCGGCCAGTTCAATGCTGAGTGGCATCCCTTCGACGGCTTTGCAGATCGCAATTACCGCGTCCAACTCGTCTTTTAGCAAAAATCGCGGCTGGATGCGCGCCGCACACGCCGCAAACAGCCGGATGGCGCTGTAACCGCTGGCATCGGGCGCGGACGCATCCGGGTAAGCCATGCCGTCGATAGGCAGTACCCACTCACCCAGAAGGTTGAGCCATTCACGCGAAGTTACCAGCAGCTTGACGCCGGGCGCGCCGCTCAAAATATCCGCGATCAGTCCCCCGCTTTCAATGAGGTGCTCAAAGTTATCTAAAACCAGCAGTTGTTGACGCTCCGACAGATAATCGAGCAGCGTCCGGCGCGGTTCATCGGTATTTCCGAACGCCAATCCCAAAACCCCGGCAATCTCTAACACGAGGAAGGCTTCCGAGGGAATCGAAGCCAACGGGACAAAATAGATGCCATCCTTAAAACGCCTGCCGCACGCCGCCGCCGCTTGGATCGCTAGGCGTGTTTTGCCCGTGCCACCCGGCCCGACAATGGTCAGCAATCGACAATCGGGATTGGCGAGTCGATCGGTGATCTGTCCCAGTTCGGTGGGTCGCTCGATGAACGGAGTTGGCATTGTCGGCAGTCGGATGACGGGCGGCTTCGATTCAATGTCGAGGGGCGCGGCTGATGCAGCCGAGGGCGGCGTGCTGAACTGATCATTTTGAATCTGCGAAAACAACCGGGTTGTCTCAGCTTCCGGCGCGGTATGCAGTTCGTCGTGCAACACCCGAACGCATAGTTCGTATTGCTTGAGCGCCAATGCACGCTGACCCGCGTAAGCAAATGCCATCATCAACCCGCGATGCCCGTCCTCAGACAGTGGATCGAGCGTCAATAAACGGCGTGCGTGGTCGATCGCAACGGGGTAACGCGCCTGATCGAGCGCCGCGTCGATCAGGCGCGGCAGCACCATCGACATTTTCCCGCGCAGCCGTTCCGCCTCGCCGATCATCCAGCGCTCGAAATTAAGCTCGTCGCGCAGGTGAAATCCCGCTAAAAAGTCACCTTGATACAGCGCGAGCGCCTTCTCCAAATCGTCAGCGGCGGGAAACGGCGCTTCCGAAACATCGAGCACGCGCATTAATTCTAGCGCATCGAACCACACCGCTTTGGCGGGGTTCGCCATGACCGTTTGACGGGAAGTGAGCAAATAATCGGGGAGGTGGGCTTGTATATTGGAAAGTGCAGTCCGCAAATTGCCTAACGCACGTTCTGTCGTTAATTCGTCCCAAAGCAGTTCAGCCAGCATCTCACGGGGATATTCGCGTCGTTCGTAGGCAAGATACACGAACAGGGCTTCCACCTTGCGCGAGACGAGGCCAGTCACGGGTCCCGCGCCGCGCACTATTGAGAGCTTGCCGAGCGTGACTATTTTGAGCGGTTCAGGAGTATCCACGAGCACCTATCGCTGATCATGATGGTGATCAGTATAGGGCATGGCCGACGCTTGGACAAACAGCAAAAGTGCCAACGTGCAAACGTTGACACCTTTACCCATCGTATTCTAGCTATCGTAGAGGATTAGTCGGCAGTCTATTGTCTCACCTTGCGGGCGTTGAAAAACCCGGAGAGCAGGAAAAACAAGACACCTACCCCTAACAGCAGCCGCTCACTGATTGGAAACTCATTAAAGCCGCGAAAGACCACAAATTGGTTGGCGTCCCAAGTTAGGATCAGCGCCACTGCGCACAGGCCGCTCATCACGATCGCCCCAATGATTCGGAGCCACTTTTTCATCATGCACCTCACCCGTTTGTTCAGGCTGAGCGCAAAACGCGCGCCATCATATCCGGACGGAAAAATGCTGTCGGAGCGGCAACCATATTCATGACGCGATACAGCGCCTCCGTTACAATCGGGTCTTTGGTCGAAGCGACCATCACCTTTTTCAGGAAGCCCAGGCGAAACGCCTCCATAGCGCCCGGTTTCGCCAAACAGCCTTCGGTATCCGGCGTCCAGCGGCGATCCTCACCCGTTGCCAGCTCCCAGGCGAAAGCCTGTACCGAGACCAGTTCCTGCTGGAATTTCTTCGCCAGTCCGGTCAGGTCGTCCTGATGGGAAAGGTGCGCACCCACGCACTCGCCCAGTTTCAGCGCGCTCATCACCGCCACCGTCATGCCCTGCCCATAGACCGGATTGAAGGCCAGGACCGCATCACCGAGGATCACGAAGTTATCCGGCCAGCGTTCTTGCTGATCGTAGCGCTGCCAGATGTTTTCCGCGCGCCGATAACCGCTGATGGGCGTGAGCGGCTTCGCATTTTTGATGAGGTCATAAATGCGCTTTTCGGCCAAGCCTTCGGCGAAGTGCAGGAACGCGGTTTCATCGGTGGGCGGATAGTCTTTGGACATTCCGATCATCCCCACTTGCAAACGATCGCCTTCCATCGGCAAAATGATCGCGCCGCGTGTATCACTGGGAGGCGTGGGCTGAATGTACACCATTTGACTGGTGAAATTGGCAGGGCGCTCGTAAATACGCGACGCATAGCCCGGATTAGAATTCACGATCATGCGCTCCGGGCACGAATAGCCCAACTGTTGCAACCAAGCCTGGGCGTGAGATTCGCGGCCACTGGCATCGACTACCAAATCGGCTGGGTAGACCGTTTCGATTTGCTTGGCATCGCGCGAACGGATGCGCACACCTGTCACCGCGCCGCCCGCCTTTTCACACTCCAATTCGATCACTTCCGCCGCTTCGAGGAAGCAGATCTTTGGGTTGGCCGCCACCCGCCGACGAATCACCGATTCCAGCAAAGGGCGGCTGGAACCATAAATCACCAGACCGGGATCATATTGTGGACGCCAGCGATTAAATACAAACCACTCGATCTCATGCCCGGAGTTGATGGAAACCGCGCCAGCCTCAATCCAGTTCTGGTTGAAGCCCGGAAATATTTCTTCCAGCCCCATCAATCCACGCTTCAACAAGGTATGTGGCTGGCGATTTTGAGGGATACCTTTGCGAAAATCAATCGTTTCCGGATAGCGATCGCGCTCAATGATCATCACGCGATCAAAATACCGCGAGAGGGTCTCTGCCGTTGCTAAGCCTGCGATACTGCCGCCAATGACGATAACCTGTCCAGTTTCTGCCTGTTTCATAATTGACTATGCTTTCCCAGAGTGACGAACGTGTCTTATGCTTTCAGTATCGTGGAAGGACGTTTAGAGATCGTCTAGGAAGCGTCTATTGCTGGGTGCGTTCTCGTATAAAACGTATAACAAGGCCATATAGAAATCGGATCGGGTGTCACATGCTTCCCATTGCGAAACTAGTCGTGCTGGCTACTTTCTTCATCCAAACGCCAATCGGCTCTTGGGAGAGCTTCTGAGAGCCAAAAAGAAAAACACCATGGAAGGTTCAATTTGGCTGCTTTGTCGCGGCAAAAATGACACGGATGACGAAAGTAGCCACAACGGCCTACGCCACTCTCTTAAGTTGGCCGCCTTTTTGTCTGGTTTTTCTGAAGCACTACAGAAATTAATATGCCATCTTGTAGGCTAAATAAATTAGCGAATTCATGCCTCGTGTTAGCTCTGGATCGTCGTGCCATCCGAATATTCGACCAGAGTCACGCCTGCCCGTTTGTAAATGGTTAAGCGTCCCCTATAGGGGGCAAGAAAACTACCTGATGTTGGTGCAACATCACGATAGTCACGCCCGACCGCCACTGTTATATAACCCGGATGGGGTCGCCGATTGTTGGTCGGATCGAACGCTACTGGTTCTAAGCCATGTTCCATCACCAGAAACACTTCCACCCATGCGTGTGAGCCGCCCTTGCCAAGTAGGTGCCCGGATACGTACCGTGCTGGTAGCTGCGCAGCCCGGCACAAGGCAAGCATCAGATGGGCATAGTCCTGGCAAAGCCCTTGCCGCAGAGTCAGGACTTCGCCCGCAGTGGTCGCCACAGTGGTCACCCCACTTTGATAGTGCATTACTTGAAAGACCCACTGGCTGATACGTTGTGCAAGGTCGTAGGTGGTGGTCGATTTGGCTGTCAACTGTGCGGCAACGGCGTAAATACTGGAATCGGATGCTGTGAGTGGCGTTTGCTGTAAGAAATATGCGGCCAGGTCAGGCGCAATTGAGACATGATTCTCAAATTGCGTGTCGCTCTCAATCAGCATTCCGACTTCAAACGATACCCCCTGGTCAACCTGATTGACCTCAAGTTCAATCACACGATTGCCGAATTTATCAGTGCTTTCTCGTTTGAGGATTGGGGTTGGATCGAAGACCAAATAATGATCACGGATGTGTTGTATGCCAAAACGTTCGGCAGGGATAATGATCAGGCGCTGTTTTAGATCATGGATTGGGCCGGGATATTCGTAATAAAAACGTTGATAAAACGAATATCGAGCGCGCCGAACCGTGGACCAGTCAATCGTGCTATCATCGATAAGCGGTACGGTTTGTGATGCCAGGAACTCGGCCTCATTCATGAGGATCACCGCTTTCCGATGCCGTGTCGGGGAGTCTCCATGTGGCGTCTACTTGATCGGCCCATACGTTGAGACTGATTAATTCAGCTTTACCATAAACGGTCGAAAACGCGACATCTACGGCGTCACGCCCACGAGCCAGCAGCACCCGCCCCGTCCGGGGGCGGTTGTGACGGGCATCAAACGTGAACCACAACCCGTCCATATACACCTCGAACCAAGCATGAAAGTCCATCGGTGCTGGATCAAATGGTTCATTGATTTCGGGTAAGTAGCCGCACACATAACGCGCGGGGAAGTTCAAAGCACGGCAAAACGAAATTCCGAGATGCGCAAAGTCGCGACAGACTCCGCATCGTGCCTGATATACGTCCCAGGCCGTTGTCGTGGTGGTACTTCCGGCACCATAGGTAATGTTGCTATGGAGCCAATCGCAGACTGCCTGGACTTGTGCCCATCCCCCCTGAACGTTCCCGAATAACTGCCAAGCGTCGTTGATAAACATATCCGAGGGGCAATAGCGGCTCGGCAGCGTATAAATGATCACATCATCGGGCAGATATTCCACGGGAGTTTTCAGTAATTCAGGCATGACCAAATCAGGCAGCGCGGACGTTTCGGCAATGGCATCATAGTCAATCTGTAGCTTGCCAGCAGGTGCCATGAAGCGCCAGATTTGATTGCCAAAGCCGTCGATATAGTTATGTATTGGCACGTCAGGATATAGCCTCCGCTGCTCTTCGATTAAGCGGTGGTTATATCTTGGAGAGAGCGCCAGCATGACCGGCGTTGGATACAAGCTGTCGTATACAATGCTGCATCCAACGTGAACGTAGATAGAGGGAAGGCTTTCGAGCGGGTTGATTTGAAATCCTTTCTCTAAACTTGCCGAACGAGCCAGAGCCAACGACACTACTCGTTCATACTGCCCATGCTACCGGGCGGCATCGACGAATTGAATCCATCCTCAGGCAAATCAGATTCTAGTGCCCCAACCGTCAGGATCACGACGGCGATGCTCGCGGCGTTTTCGAGTGCGCCGCATGTCACCTTTGCTGGGTCAATGACACCTGACCTGATCATGTTCACAAAGTCGCCGGACATTATATCATAGCCAACAGCATTCAGCCTTTCGCACTGCACGACGCACGACGTGCAGTGCATTTGCAAAGTCGTAGACCCCACCCCCAGCCCCTCTCCACGTAGTGGGGTAGGGGCTGGGGTGAATGGTGATCTCAACACGTCTCCCTTACTTTGCAAAAGCCCTGGGCGTCCAGAAAGGGGCGTTGCGGCGAGCGCCAGGCTAGGCTACACTGGCGACGTTTGCTGAAAGCATCCATAGAAGGAACTGTTATGCGGATATCTCCGCTCCTGACCATTTTGGCGGCGCTCGTGGCGGTCGTCGTGGTGGGTTTCGCGGCGGCACGGCTGCTGCAACCATCGCGTCCACTGCTGACGGAAACGAGCGTCAGCCTGAGCCAGCTTTCCACCGATAGTGGCGCGGCTATCATACATTATACCCTCAACCGCGATGCCCAAGTCACGATCGCCTTGCGGAACGCGGCGGGCACTGAATATGCCTTTCGCAGCACTCAGGCGCGCGTCGCCAACGTCTATCAGGTCGCGTTCAACGGAATTGTGGATGGCTTCACGCTGCCCGCCGATCCGATCGATCAGACGATCGAGTCGCGGCTGATTCCAAACGGCGATTACACTTGGCGCATTTCTGCCAAAACCGACGGCGGCGAAACTCAAGAAGTAACGGGTAGGCTGACGGTCGCCTTTGCCGACACTGCGCTGCCACTGATCGAGGATTTCAGCGTGTCCCCGAAGGTTTTCACTCCGAATCAGGATGGCGTCGATGATCGCGTGCAGGTCAATGCCTTTCTCGCTAAAAAATCGACCCTGACCGTGTATCTGCAAGACACGGCGGGCACGCAACATTTCATGCCGGAGCGCGTCGAAATCCGGCAGCCGGGTGAGCCAGGCGCGCACGTTTTCGACTATGACGGCGGCGTCGATAACAACGTCAGGCCGCCTCCGAACGGCGACTACACACTGATTGCACGGGCGCAGGATTCCGAAGGCCAAAGCGTTTCGCGCAGTACAACGGTCACGATCAAGGATGGTGGCCTGCCACAAGTCGAGATTCAGCCGCAGACGACGGGCAGCATCATCCGCTATGTGACGCAGCCTTTCGCCGATACGGTTGCCGCGCCTGTCGGGATCAGTTCGTCGCAGGCTACGATCACGATGAATCAGGGCGATTTGCTGGTATTCCGTTTGAACATCCACAACTATGGCAGCACGCCGATTCGCACGATCGGCCCTTGGCCGGGCACGGTCTATAGAGATGATCAGACGGACGCCGTGTTTACCAACCAAGAAAAAGTTGCGCGCGATGGCTCGTGGCGAATTGGCTTCGAGTGTGACACGTCCGAGACGACGCTGCCCTGGCGCTGGGCGATTGGTGCGCAGGACGCGCTGACCAAAGTCACCACCGATAAGGGCGATACGTTTTACTATCTGATGCCCGGTCAGAACGTGACGGTGTGGGGCGCGATCCAGATGAACAAGTTGATCAAGACCCGCAACCCGCAAACCTGTTGGGCGTCACTGATCCACGAGAACGTGGCGATCTCGGATTTCCAACGAAATATCGGTGCGATTCAGGTCAAGTTGATCCCAACGCCCTGATTCACTTGCTTCTGCCCGAAACGGATCCCAACTGAGTGAAGCCATAACAATATGGCGAGGTGCGCTCGACGAGCATCCGCACACATATATGATACAATATAACCCCAATAAGTAGACCTTGAAATAGGCGGAGGGCATAAGGCAATGGATGGTTCTACAAGTCGGGTTTATCTCTATTCGACGCCCTCATTTCTAAAAGGAGTCGCACGCCTCACGGATGTTTTCAATCAACTAGACGAGTACTATCAATTCGATAGCGGCGAAGAAGCCGACTATTACGCCTTATTGTCGGATTGGTTGTCAGTTGGAGACGATCTGGATTATGCACTGAGCGCGTACCGTGAAGCGGCGCTGGGGTCTGAGGCCTAATGAAAGGCGCGCCGCCACCGGACGAAAGTATCCCTCCCGAAGGGCAGGCCTTTGATGACATCAAAAGCCCGCCCGCTGAGATACAAAATATCTTAAAAGATGTGCCAGAGCCGCAGCGTAGAGTGCTCACACGCCATCTTATGCAAATCACTCAAACGCATTATTCAGGGCCGCTCCCACCGCCTTTTATCATTGAGGGTTACGAACGTGTGCTACCGGGCAGCGCTGATAGGATTCTCAAAATGGCGGAGAATCAGGCCGAACACCGGCAAAGTTTGGAAACCAAAGTAATTTCATCGAATATCCTGAACGAGAAATTGGGACTTATATTCGGCCTCCTATTGGCCGTTGGTTTTTTGACGGCTGGCTTTCTGCTTGTTTGGGATGGTAAAGAGGTCACCGGATTAGTGGCACTTGGCGCACCGATTATCGGTATTATCGGTGCATATATTGACAGCCAGCGGCGAAAACAACGCGAGTTGGCAGCAAAGAGAGAAGCATTGTCCAAAGACCCCGGAAAAACCAGATCACAGTCTGCTCTCTCTGCAAATGCAAGCCGCGCAGTGCCAAAAAATAAACCAAAGCGGCGATAAGGTATCCTATATGACTCGCATTCGTCCGGTCTTTATCCTACTGATCAGCGGCCTCCTACTGGCGGCCTGCGGCGGTGGTGGCAACGCGACGCCGATCGCCACCACGCGCCCCGGCAGTCCATCACCGACGCCGCTCTCGACCGCTCTGCCCACGATCATTCCGCAAGCGCAACTGGGCAGCCTCGATCGACCGTTTCATCTGGTGATGGCCGCGCCCACCGATAATGCCGTCAATAGCGATCTCGATACAGCGCTGTTGGCCGCCTATTTGCAGAATCAGACGGGTGTGACCGTTGCGATCGATCTGCTCGCCAGCAGCGGCGACGCGCTCCATCAATTGTGCGGCGGCGACGCAGCATTTGCGTGGTTGGATGGGGCGGCGCTATTGACGGCGCTGGATAAAGGCTGTGGTACGCCCGCCCTCAAGATCGCGCGCGGAACTGATCTGAGCACGGGCGTCAAAGCTGATCTGATCGTGCGGGTCGGCAGCCCGATTGCGAGCGCGGCTAATGCGACGCCGAGCGCCACACCGATCAACGCCAAAGCAACGCCCACCGCCGCCAACGCGATCAGCAATGCGGCCAGCTTCAAGGGACGCGACTTTTGCCGCTTGGTCGATCCCGATGCCGTGAGTTGGATTTTGCCCGCGTTGGCGATGCGTGCCGCTGGCCTGAACCCGGCCAATGATCTGAAGGGCGTCAAGCTGCTGCCCGATTCGGCCTTGATGGTGCAAGCCGTCGCCGATGGAATCTGCGTCAGCGCGGGCATTCCAGCCGGGTCGCTCAACAGCTTTTCGCCGACGCTCCCGCCGGGCGTGTCACTGGTCGTGATGCAAACGACGCCGGAGCTACCGTTCGGCGGGTTGGTGATCGCATCGAATGTGCCGCGTGCGCTGGCCGATAGCCTGACCACCGCGCTGGCTGATCCGCCGGATACGCAGTTGGCGCTCATTGCCGCCGATTCGGTTGCGCCCGCCAGCACTTCCGATTATGCTGATTTTCAGCGATTCGCGCTTGCTGCCCGTCTCAACTTGAACACGTTGGGACAGTAGCCGCGCATGGACATCAAGCCGGTTCCGTGTCGCGTGTTCGTGATTCTGGCGCGCACGGCGGACAAAGCGGTCATCTTGCGACGCGGTCCCCATAAGTGGACACGTCTGATCTTATGGGATACGAAAGCCTTCACTTTTGAAGAAGGGCAGTGGTTCAAAGGTCGGATTTACCATTATCAATCCGATCTATCGCCGGATGGTTCGCTGTTCATCTATTTTGCTGCAAAAATAAATAGCCACACCCTTCGTGATAAAGAATTCACCCATACTTGGACGGCTATCTCGAAGCCGCCTTATTTCACTGCGCTTGCATTGTGGCCGAAAGGCGATTTTTGGAGTGGCGGCGGACTCTTCAATAATGATCGAGTTGTCTGGCTCAATCATCCTTTTAATATTTCCCAACCTCACCCACAACATCGTCCCCAGGGATTGAAGATCATTTCCAACCCCGATGCTCATGTCGGAGGCTTTTCGGTCTTTTTTCGCCGCCTTGAACGCGATGGCTGGATCATGATAAAAAGCGGTGTAGATAAACAGTCTTGGTATGCTTATGCAACAACAATATTTCACATCCCGGTTCTGGGAAAAATGGCCGCGCGGTTCAGAAAGCCATGGCATACTCACAAAATGGCAATGCCCCATTTCTGGCAGAAAAGCTCCCACGACCAGAAAACACATTTGATTATGCGATATACGGGTGGCCGCGAGGCATATGAGTATTCGGTTCGGGATGACCGAAAAAACCTGACGGTTCCCATCGAAGGTGCAACCTGGGCGGATTGGGATCGGAATGGCAGACTCGTGTTTGTGCGCGAAGGGCAGCTTTTCGCGGTTGAACCTGACATGTCGATTACCGATGCGAAACTTTTGCGCGATTTCAACGATCAAAAGCCAGAACCGATGGAAGCGCCCGATTGGGCAAAACAATGGTGAATGTGCCTCATCACTCTGAATTGAACGAGGTTGCTCGGTGCTCGATCTGGCGGTAATAATCGTTTCGTGGAACACCTGCGCGCTCACGCTCAACGCGCTGCGGACGCTCTACGACGATCTAGAGATGACCACACTGGCCGCCGAAGTGTGGGTGGTCGATAATGCGTCCACTGACGGCTCAGCAGCGGCGATCCGGGCGGCGTTTCCAGCGGTACATTTGTTGGCACAGACGGAAAATCACGGATTCGCGGCGGGTAACAACATCGCCTTGCGCGAACTCGGCTTCCGCGACACGCCGACGCCCAATCCTGATGGGCCGTCTGCCGTCTTTTTGCTCAACTCCGATACGCGCGTCCAACCCGGAGCGATGGCGGCCTTGACCGATACGCTGACGACCCTACCGGACACGGGCTTGGTCGGTGCGCGGCTCGAGTATGGAGATGGATCGTTTCAGGACGGCGCGTTTGGCTTCCCCGGACTGAGTCAACTCGTGATCGATTTGTTTCCGCTGAGTTGGCTCCCGCGCCGAGTCTTTGGTCGCCTTTACAACAGTCGGCTCAACGGACGTTATCCGCGCGCGCTGTATGATGGCGGACGCGCTTTCCCGATCGGCCACCCGCTCGGCGCGACGATGCTGCTGCGGCGCTCGGCGATCGAGCAAACGGGCTTGTTCGACGAACAGTTTTATATGTACTGTGAAGAAGTCGATTGGAGTATGCGGATTGCGGCGGCGGGTTGGCGCATCTACTGCCAGCCGCGCGCGTTGGTGACGCATCTGAGCGGCCAAAGCACCAGCCAGATTCGTGCCCAGAGCCTGATCAATTTATGGCGCAGTCGCTTGCGTCTGTACAAAAAACACTACACGCCCCGCCAACTGCGTATCGCCCGACGGTTGGTACGCATGGGCGCAGCGGCGCAGATTCGGCACGCGGGGACGCTGCCCGCCGCGCAACGCGATCCGCTGATCACGGCTTGTCGCGCGATTGCAGAAATTGCGCGGGGTGAATCGTGAAGGCTGTCATCTCGCCGACGACGCTCAAATTTGGCCTACTTCAAGCCGCGCTCGTGGCCGCCGGAATTGGCGTGATCATCGCGGGTGGCAACGTCGGGATCGTGGCCTTCAATGCACGGCTGATCTTGATCTTGCTGAGTGTTTTGACGCTGCTCGTGATCTGGCAAACGCGCGCCGCCGATCGGCTGATGACGCCACTCGATCTCGGTTGGCTGGCATTGCTGGCGGCGACATTCATCTCGGTAATCGCCGGACTCGATCCGCGTCGGAGTATCGAGGCCTGGATATTTCCGTTTGCGCTGAGCGTCATCTGGTTTTATGGAGTGATCGCACTGCTGCGCACCGAGCGCGCCGAATCTGCGATTTTTCGCGCCATGCTGATCATGGGCGGAATCGTGTTGGTGATGCTCGGATTATCGCTGTATGCCACCGCCGCCCATTGGCACAGCTTGCGACCACCCGACGAGTCACTGTTCCCGCCGGAATTCCGACCATTCGCGGTGCTCGACAATCCGAATGTGTTGGCAGGGTTCCTGGCCGTGTTATTGCCCGCCGCGCTCGGTTATCGCGCCTATGCCAAATCCCGCATCGAGCGGCGCGCGATCGACGTTGGCTTGCTCGGTGGGGTGATTGCCCTGTACGTATCGGGATCGCGCACCGGGCAAGCGGCGGCAGTGCTCGGAGTCGGGGTGACGATCGCGTTGATCGCGCTGCGAACGCTCGCGCCAATCACTGCGCTGTGTACTTGGCTGTATGCCCATCGAACTCGTGCAATCGCGCTGAGCGCTGTTGTGCTCGGCGGACTGATCGCGGTGGTGGCAGTGCTCGCCTTTGAGACGCTCGCGCCGAATCGTGCGGTAGGTGCGTCCCAGCGACTCGTTTTGTGGCGAATCGCGCTAACGGCGATCGGATCCCGTCCGTTATTCGGGATCGGGCCGGGTGGGTTTTCGATCGCGTTGTTGGGGCAGGTTTCCGTGCCGCCCGCATTGGTCGAACGTCATGCGCACAACTTGTATCTGAACCTGTTCGCCGAAAGCGGACTCGTGGGGCTGATCGCGCTAATCGGTTTCATGGTTGGGATCGGGCGAATGGTGCGGCTGGCACGGCGCGCCGCCGATCCTGCGACTCGCCCGATTTTGGCCGGATCGATCGGCGGCGTGGTCGCGTTCGGGTTGGCCGGATTATTCGACGATCCGCTGCTGCAAGCCGCGCCGCTGTTCGCCTTTATTACGCTGCTCGCTGTGATCGCCGCCCATGCGCCCCCGATCGCACGATCGGCACAGGTTATGCGCTGGACACGGCGCACGATCTCCGGCGGGGCAGGGTTGATCACGGCGATCGCGGCACTCTTGATGATTCTTTATGCGTTTCAATGGCTGGGCGCGACGGGCGTCAATCCGGGGATTCTGGAAGCGGGTGCGGCGATCGACTCCGGCGATGCGCTGATTCACGCCCAAAGTGCGCTGGTCTGGGCAAACGCGGCCAGCGCGGGCGATTCGTCTGCGCTCGATCAAGCCATCGCAGCGTATCAGACAGCGATCCGGCTCGATCCGAAGTATGCGGTGCATCGACTGAACTTGGCGATGCTGCTGCGGCGCAAGGGCGATCTACCGGGGGCGCGAGACGCACTGGCAGCGGCGGTCAACCTTGCGCCGGAAAGCGCCGTGATGCACTTGAATAATGCGATCGTCCTCGAAGAGTCCGGCCAGCCCGCCGCCGCAATCGTCGAATATCAGCGGACACTGACGCTGGAACCGCGCTGGCGAGATGCACTGTTCTGGCAGGCGACGCCGACTCGCTCGCAAACGTGGCGCGATGGGCAAGATATGGCGCTTAACCCCGACCGGCTGTATCTGGACGCGATCGGCGCGGGTGATGCGGCGCGCGTTTCCGGCGATATTGATACGGCAATCACGGCTTATGCGCGGGCGGTGCGACTTGCCGCCAATACAACCGATCGGTTGCTGGCACAAGGGCTGATCGCCTTTGCGGAGGGCGGCGTAACGGCGGCGCGCTATGATTTCAACGCGGCCATCTATACGAGCGGGTTGGAAGTAACGCGCGCTTATTTGTATCTGGGCGATTTGGAAGGCGTACAAGGGAACACGGCTGCCATGCGCACGGCTTATGAAACCGCCTATGCGCGCTTCGATCGGTACAGTACGTATGGGCCGGGACATTTGGGCGAGATCACGTATGCAGTGAATGCGTTTGCGCGCTTCGGGTATGTATCGGACTATTTGCCGGATGTGATGCTGCTCGACATCACACCGTTCGAGGCCGCCGATTTTATCAAGCTGGCGCAGTTTCACGCGACGGACGGTGATATAGCGCGCGCCCGCCAGATTTATCGGCGTATTTTGCGGGCAAATCCGGGTTATGCGCCCGCCCAGGATGGCCTCGGCGCGCTGCCTCCGTGAACCGATATGTCAAACATGGCATATCGATACACGAGGTATTTGCTCAAACGCGCGAAAGAAGCGTAGATTGTATTTTGCTTATGCGATACAAGCGCATTTCTAACCTATGGAGACAGAGAAAAGGGTTCGCGGTAGCGAAATGGGGAGACTGGCGTTAGCTGCTGAACCAGCCAAGCAAGCGCTTGACCAGATTGCGTTTGCGAGCCTGTTCTTGTTGAAGCTCACGTTGAAGCTGACCGGTCAGGATTTCGAGTTCGTGAAATGTCATCCGTGCGCCATTGACCAGCACCCAGCCCTCGCCCAGATCGCGCAGTTCACTGGGGCTGCGCCGATAGAGCGATTGATAAATTTCGGTGTACCGCGCCATTGCGGGTTCGATGTTCACCGCCAACCCCTCATAGACACCACTTGCCATCATTGAATGGAAAACTTTGTCTCGTGCGATTCGATCGCCGCACGCATCTTTGACCGCATTATACAACAGCTTGTCAAGTTCACAGGTCAGGGAAAACAAACAAAGTCATCCGCGAAATGCGCAGGTTATACATCTTCGTACATGCACAAATTCATTGACTTCCCGAATTTTTCGATGTATAATTCTTTCAATTAGTGCTAAAAGACACAAACGGAGTTCCTCCGATGACTATCGAACAAGCCCTCCACGATGTGGATAATCTGCTCCAGCAAATCGTCGATAGTGACGTGCCCGTGCTGCGCGATGCCAGCCGACACATCCTGGAAGCGGGCGGCAAGCGTGTCCGGCCACGCCTGACGCTGCTGGCCTATGAAGCAGTCGGCGGGACTGACCTGTCGCAGGCTGTACCTGTCGCAGCGGCGGTCGAACTGGTGCATACGGCGACGCTCGTCCACGACGACATCAACGATCACGGCCTGACTCGGCGTGGGCGTCCGACGGTGAACGCCACCTGGGGACGCACTTTCGCGCTGTTGACGGGCGATTATCTATTCACCAAAGTCTACGAATTAATGGCACCCTATGGCAAGCTCAACGTGGAGTTTGCCGGGGCGACCGTCGCACTGGTCGAGGGTGAGACATTGCAGGCCGACGCCGCCAAGAATAATCAACTCGACCGCGAAACGTATATGCGCGTGATTGCCAAAAAGACGGCGATTCTGTTTTCGATGGCCGCCAAAGTCGGCGGGATGCTCGGCGGCGGCACCGATAAGCAGTTTGAAGCGCTGGCGCAATACGGTTTCAATGTGGGTCTAGCCTTCCAGATCGTGGACGATATTCTCGATCTGGTGGCCGATAGTAAGCAGCTTGGCAAAACGGCTGGCCTCGATATGGCGCAGGGGCGCGGCATTGCGACTGCCCTGGCGACATCGAACGGCCAGCATCACACAGGCACGAATGGCACGAGTGGCGGCGTGGCGACGCTTGAACCCGTTTCCGCCGATCCGATGGATGCGTTCAAGGCGAAGATGCTGAGCGGCAACTATATCAGCGAGGGACACGCGCAGGCCGATCAACTGGCGCAGTTGGCGGTAATGTCGCTCAGGGGCTTTCCAGCTTCGCACGCCCTGGACGAGATGGTTGCTTTGTCCCGCGCGGTCGTCGAGCGCGATCACTGAGCCGGATTCACCTCACCCCCAACCCCTCTCCGTACTCACAGAGAGGGGTGTTTTTTTTGATTTCCTTTCGACGGGTGGACGGTCTTAACACCCCCTCGCTATGGTTAGGGAGAGGGGGCTTGGGGGTGAGGTTTATTGGTGAGTAACGACAATGCCACAGCTAGAGGGGAAACATCCCTCATCGCAAAATTGGCGGTTGGGGCGGCACAGTCGCCTGTTACCGTCGAGGCGTGGGTCACATTGTTAGCTGATACGGAGGGAGCGCCCGAATTTATCGACGCTCTATGGGGTGAATGGCTGCCCGCCGAACCGCCCAATGCGTTCAGTGCGGAGATCGCGGCACGCTGCCGTGAGCAAATCGCGGCTTGGCACTCTGGCTGGCCGCATCTGTGGGCGCACGTTCAGCGCGTGGCTGGATACGCGCTGTGGTTGGCCGATGACGCCGGAATCACACGCGAGTACGCCTATGTGCTGGCGATGCTGCACGATGTCGGCAAGCTCGAAGAGTTCCGCACGGGCGAGAAACACGGAGCATTTGGCGCACGCTTTGCCGCGCAACGTTTGGCCGGAGAGTATGACCCGGCGACGATTACGATGATCAGTGGCGCAATCGCCAAAACTGGCCCGGATAGCGCATATGCCCGGCTGCTGCACGATGCTGACAAACTCGACAAGATCGGCGCAACGGGGATTTTGCGCCGCGTTTCGCTGCACCGCGATCCGATCAACGGGCGATCGGCATTGGGCGAAGTGGCGGCGAGTTTGCGCAGTTTTCCGCCGATCTTCTATCCGCGCGCGGAGACGTTCGCGATGCACAAGCGGACGTTCAGCGCGGCATTTTTGCGGTCGGCGGAGTGACTGACGCGGCAGATCTGGTTTTGTAGGGACGACGGCCTGCCGCGTCCGCCTATCTAAACCATGGCGAGGTTTAGAGTCAGGTCGTTAGCTATCGCCGAGACCCTTTGTGACGCGCATGAAGACTTCTTCCAGGTCGTGCGTCTGCTCGGCGAAGTTGACGATCGGTACGCCGCGCCCGGCCAGCGCACTCATCATTTCGGTGAGCACCGTATCCTCGCCCACGAACCCCACCCGCAGCCGTTTTTTCGTGCCGTCATCGGGCATATCGACAACCGTTTGTACGCCCGCAATGGTGGCGAGTGCGGCTTTCGCCTCGTCGAGCTTATCGAGAAGCGTGATCACGGCTTCGCGGTTGGGCATCAACTGGTGCTGCACATCGTCCATACGCCCCTGAATGACCATCTTCCCGGCTTCGATGATCCCAATATGCGTGCAGATTTCGGCGACATCGGTCAGGATGTGGGACGAGAAAAAGATCGTCTTGCCCATACGCGCTAGTTCGAGCATCAACTCGCGGATTTCGACGCGCGCGCGGGGATCGAGACCGGACGCGGGTTCATCGAGGATCAACACTTGTGGATCGTGGACGAGTGTACGCGCCAAACATAAGCGCTGCTTCATGCCGCGACTGAGCTTATCGACCATATCGTCGCGGCGGCTGCTCAGATCGACCAGTTGCAGCAGGTCGTTGATCAGCCCGCTCCGATCGCGTTCGGGGATGTCGTAGCAAGCGGCGAAAAAGTCGAGATATTCCCAGACTTTCATATCGTCATAGACGCCAAAAAAGTCGGGCATGTAGCCGATGGCGCGGCGCACGTCGCGCGGCTCTTTGGTGACCTCGTGCCCTGCCACCAGAGCCTTGCCCTCAGTTGGCAGCATCAACGTGGTCAACACGCGCATCGAACTTGTTTTACCTGCACCGTTCGGGCCGACGAAACCATAGATCGCGCCGCGCGGCACGGCCAGCGTTAGATGATCGACGGCAGTGCGTTTGCGGTCGTAGCGCACGACCAGATCGCGTATCTCAATAATCGGCGACTCGTCGGCGGCGGGCGCGATCGGTGCGGGGGAAACTACGGGCGAATTAGTCATGACCAATAGGACTCCATGATCGACATATTTTCAAAAGCTGGGGGGCAGATTGAGCGCCCCATCGAGCAGCACGTCGAACCGTTCAATGTTGACGCTGTTATTCTGCGGTTCGATACGCACCTGAACGCCGTTGCCCGGCCCGATGAATCGACTCAGATCGCTCGATCCGTTGAAATCGTAGCGAAAATCCTGGGCGGCGGGCAGAGGCAGCGGCACCCAACGCGCGGCGAGCCAATCGAACACGGAAATGAGGCCAAACGTGCTGCTGCTGAAACGTCCACTGATGGTGAGGCCGTTCACGGTTGACAAATGAACGGCGGCCTGCGGATTGAACTGGAACTGGGCGGCGTTACCGCTCGTGATGTAGGTACTGTACGGGCTGTAATCGAGTTGATTGCTGCCGCCGACGGGTGCCCACTGCATGTAGCCAGGGAGCAGGCGCAAATGAGCATCGGGCGCGACAACCTGACTGGTCAGCTTCACGATATACAGCGTCGAGTCTTCGGCATTGGATGCGGCATCGATCTGCACGCCCATGGGGGAATTATCCGTCCAGCCCGCCAGATAAACATCCAGACCGCGACCCTCGCCTTGATTGCTGGAGTCGAGCATCCCGTTTAGAAAGCGTGCGCGGCGGGTGATTTCCTGGCCGAGCGGCGTGTTCGAGAGGTTGTATGGATAGCCATTGCTGTAGCCATTCAGCAGCATTTCTTCGACTGACAGGCTGTTGGGCTGGGTGGAACTGTAGCTATTTGGGTAGTAAGAGGAACTGTAGACGGCGGTATGGCGGATGGCCGAAGGTAATGCTTGATCAAGTGAGATCACGGGCGCATGAAACTGCCGAGTCTCGCCTGCCGCGACCATGCCGAGGCGGATCGGCGTGTTCATGATCATCACGACTGCATCGGTCAATGTCAGCTTGCTCTCATTGTGAATAACACCTGATACGCTGGCTTTGCCGTCGCTGGCAATGGCGAGCGTTGCCGTACCGCTGATGGCGGGCGCTTTGACGAACCCGCCCGTTTGAAAGGTGGCGGCGATCCCGGCGTCAATCGGGACATTCTGCGCAACGAATTGGCGACCTTCGAGGATTTTGATGCTGTTAATGTCGAGCGGATTCGCGCCTACATTGAGGCTGCGCAGCGTCAAGCCTTCGTCCATAGTCAGCGAATAGTTGCCCCGACGCGGCGCAAGTACACCGAGTACGCCGTCAAGCTGCGCCTGTGCCGCACCCGGCCAAACCTGCACGATCGCCATCCGATTCATGATCGCCGCACCGCCCCGTAGGTTGAAGCCCGTTGTATAGGTGGTGATGGTGGTGAGCAAGATAATGACCGGGATCGTCACCCAAGCCAATACTGGGCGTCCCAGGCGGCGCAGCACCAGATAGTTGAGCGGGCCGATCAGCAGGATGTAGATCAGCAAGAAGCCCGCCAATTGAAACACGCTGAGCAGGTTTTCTTTGATGAACTGGGCGGCGGCCTGCGCTTCGTAAGGGCTAATGACGCCGTTTGCCCAACCCGGTTTGTGGCTGGCGCTGATCAGCAGATTCGACCAGATATGCGCGCGATCACCCCACGAGCGAAACGGCTCCAAACCTGGATCGGCGGCTAAATAATCGACGAGTCCCAAGCCCTGGGGCGCGCGTACCAGAAGCGGCTGTCCATTTTGACTGGCGAGCACCTGCGCGCCGGAAATCGGCTGGCCGCTCGCCACGATCACCGTCCCATCGAGCGTATCTTTGGAGATGCCACCCGCGTAGGTACGCAGCGCGCTCAGGCTGTCCAACGTCAGCGATCCGCCCGCCGACAGCGGAACCAGGCCATCGACCCCGGCGCGTGTGCGCTGCCAGTTCGGGCCGCCTGTCACGATCAGATGGCCGCCGCTCAGCACCCAATCATGGATGGCGGAACGCTGATCGAGTGACAACTTGCCGGTGTCTACATCGGTCAACACCAGCGCATCGAGTCCACCGAGCGCCTGCGCCATGGTCGGGATATTCTCGATGCGCCAATCGGCTTGATAAGCCGCGCCGCTGCCCCGCGCGCCCGTCAGATCGACTGCGCCCGTTGGCGATTCGCTGATGACCGCATAAAGCAGATCGTTGGCATCGACGCCCGTGATCGGCGCTTCCGCCGATTGGATCAATACGCCATCGGGCGCAACCAGATCGACACGCACCGACTGCGCCGCATTGTTGAGCACAACATAGAGAAACAATTGCTTGTTCGAGCCAGTGGGCAGGTCGATCGTGCTGGCGAAGTTGTTGGTGGTACTGTTGAAAATCGCGGCGGGCGTGATATGCAGCTCACCGCTGACATCGGGGCCGCTGTTGCTGAGGGTGATCTGGAGCGGCAGCCAGTGGCTGTCGTGAAAACGGCCCTGAAAGCCCGGCTCGACCGTCATCTTGATCGCGGCGTTTTGAATGGACAGTGGCGCCGCGCTCACCCGCTGCTGGCGGCCACCGACGATCCCGATCAACAGCGTGAACGCAATGACGAACAGCTTCGCAGCACGACCCACAGACTCGGAATGGTGCGTCAATCGTTTGTCCCTGTTCACTTGAGAATCGGATTGTACCACCGGGCGCCATTTTCAGCCGAAAGTAAAAAGCGGACGTGGTGGGCCGCGTCCGTACCCTAAAATGGCCGCCCGGACTAGTCGCCAGGTGCGGGGCGACGTTCGATGAAGATGCGCACGCGGCGCTGCGGCTCGTCTCCCATGCTGTGCGAGACCAGATTTGCGCTGCGTGCCAGCTCATGTTGAACGTGTCGAATGGTCGAGGGTTGCGGCGTTAAGTCTACGGACCTCGTGCCGGAGCGCACCTTTTCGATGGCTTGCTCCGCTTCGTAGACCGCCGCCTCAAAAGGGTCGGGTTCGTTGCGCTCCAGTTGGAAGATGTCTGCCAGGATATCCTCCATTTGGGTGAGTGTGTTCGCGCGCAGCACATAGATCGGCGTGCCGTGCCGCTCCGCATCGACGAGCAATTTGGGTCGCCGCCGATAGTAGTTCTTGAGCGTGAGCACCGCCGTCGCTGTGCCGACATCATCCTCGATGGCGAGTGGCACGCGCATCCGTTTCGCGGCCTGGAGCAGCCGATTGCGCGCGACGCCATAGGCATACACATGCAGCGTTTGCAAACCCTTCGGCGCTTCCCCATTAACGGGTTCGAGCGGTTCAAGGCTGCGCCCGCCGATCAGTGGCGGCTGACGGCCACTATTTATGACGGGTTCGGGCGTCCCATTGCGGCGCGTGGCCTGACCATTGCCCGTGCGCTCGGAAGGCAGTCCGCTCATGCGTGCGTTGGTGCGATCGGGGCCAGTGGCCGCGCCCGGCGGTTTGATCGATTCGGTGATGATCTCGCCTTCATCGTTGCGATAGCGCATTTCGACGGGCAGCGGACGCCCACGCAAGTGTGCATCGACGGCGGCGGCCACATCCTCGTGGACGATCAACTTGTGGCGGGTTTGCAGTTCGATCAGCACGTCGAAAGTGGGTGGTGAACGACGTTCGAGCACCGTCTTTTGCGTGCCGCGCCGCCGCGCCTCTTCATCGGAGAGCGTGACCGCCTCGATGCCGCCGATCAAGTCGGAGAGCGTCGGGTTGAGCAGCAAATTTTCGAGCGTTTGGCCGTGCGCCGTGCCGATCAGTTGGACGCCGCGTTCGGCGATCGTGCGAGCGGCCATCGCTTCGAGTTCGCGCCCGATCTCATCGATCACGATCACTTCCGGGTTGTGATTTTCCACGGCTTCGATCATCACCTCGTGCTGAAGCGCGGGCTGCGCGACCTGCATCCGGCGCGCGTGACCGACGGCGGGATGTGGCACATCGCCGTCGCCGCCGATCTCGTTGGAGGTATCGACGATGACGACGCGCTTCCCCTCGGCCAGCACGTGCGCGGCCTCACGCAACATTGTCGTTTTGCCGACGCCCGGGGCGCCCAGGATCAACACGCTCTGGCCGGATTGGATGATGTCTTCGATAATGTCCACCGTGCCATAGACGGCGCGTCCGATCCGGCAGGTCAGCCCCACGATCACGCCGCGACGGTTGCGGATCGCCGAGATGCGGTGCAACGTGCGCTCCAACCCGGCGCGGTTATCGGCGTCGAACATGCCGATTTTGGTCACGACGTACTGAATGTCTTCATGGGCAATTTCGCGTTCATCGAGGATGGCTTCACCGTCCAGGTAGCGCGCAGTGGGCACGCGCCCCAAATCCATGATCACTTCCACCAAATCGTCTTTACGTCCGATCGCCTCCAGCGAATCGACGAGATAGCCGGGCAACACCGCCTTTAGTTTTTCGAGGTCGTCGGTAATGCGATATTCCATACGGTTTGTGTGATTCCTCAACAGAGCAATTCCGAATTTTTACGCGCGAGGACGGGCCGACCCGTACCGCACCTTCGATGGCCGCCACCGTCGCCAGGACGGGATGTTCGATGCGGTTGACGGTGTGTTTGACCAGCACGGCCTGACTGGCGAACGGCTCGAAACCCAACCGACTCAGCGTCGTGCCGAGCCAATCCTGATAGCGCCGCACGCATACATACACGGGCAACCGATCGGCACGCGGCAGATTCCCCAGCAGCGCATCCGTGATCGCCGTCGCTTGATCGAACATTTCCGGGTGCAGGAAAGGCTGGACGAAGATGCCGCTCCGCCCATCCTGAATCGAGAAATAGGCGGCGACGCCACCCGTCACCGGCTCATAGATTAGCCCACGTCCCGTATCCGGTGGCGCATCGGCTTGCAAGACCAAGCGCGGCACGATCCCAGTATATAGGCCATCTATTGCAAGCCCATCGGACTCGGTTTCGGCGCGCAGCAGATCAGGCGTGAACTCCGGGATGGCGGCGGGCGGGCGTCGCCAAATCGTTTGTCGCGCATATACGGCGAATCCACACTGACGGAGCAGCCCAAAAGCCGCGCTGTTCTCATCGACTTCGGCATTGAGCGTGAACGCACCGCGCCGCCCCGCTGCGATCGTCATGGCATCGATGAGCGCCAGCCAAGCCGTTTCGCCCGCGTGCGTCCCATATTTATCCATGTCGGGCGCAACGAACACGATGTGGGCATGTTGCTCGCCCAGACGGTGGCGAAACTGCGCGATGTAACCCGTGTCGCCATCGCGGAGAACATAGGTAGGCGTGCCAAAATCGGCGAGCGGGACCGCGCCCCAAAAAGCGCCTTCCACACTGTGGATACCGTGTGTCAAGCTGATTGCGGAGTCAAAACTAACGCCGTAGGTGGTCAGCCGATGTACGAGCGGTAAATCGATCGGCAAAAACGGGCGCGCTTCCGGGAGACTCGCCAAAACACGACCTCCGTCCCCAGACATCTCACCTCGCCCAACCGCCTGAGAGGTGAGTCAACTTGCTTAGCCGCTCACTGTGAGCGTGTTGACTGAATTGTATCATCAGGGGCGCGGTCTGGCAATTGTGCGCTCATAATAGGTGCATTCAACGGTTGGGGCAGATCATAGAACCCCTCTATCCCCCCACCCCTTATCCCCCACGCAGGCGGGGGGAAAGGGGAGTCACAGCCGACCGCTGACCGAGCTTGCCAGGCGGCCCTCAGCCGCTGGGCGCGCCCAGCGATCGCCGGCGTTTCGGCTCCCTTTCCCACCGCCTGCGTGGGGGAAAGGGCTGGGGATAGAGGGGTTTGTCCATTCCCGAATCTCGCCCCCATCCCTGAATGCACCCCTCATAATAGTCGCAGAGCCTGAGCCTCGGTATGAGAACCTGCCGAATCGATTCATAGGGTGCAAAAATATGCACAAATCTTTCATGTTGCCTGTGATATGGTTGTGGAGAAGCGACCAGATAGCCATAAAGGAAAATATCTCCCATGTTAGCGTGGATCCGCCTGTCAGTGTGTTTCATGTTACTTGCTGTCATGGTTCCGGGCATAATTTTTTCAGGCTCGACAGTGGGGACAGTATCTCGCGCAGGAACCCCAACGCTTGTCCCTTCGGCAACTTTTGGTGCGATTGCGCAAGTGATTACGCCAGAAAACGCCAACCGTCTGAGAGAGCTTACGCGCGTCGGCAAAGGACAACCCTACAGCGTCGATTGGTCGTCGGATGGACAGTTGATCGCGGTCGGCGCGGGCTTCGGCGTCTGGCTTTATGCCACGCAGGATTTGTCAGGAAGTCCACGCTTCCTGGATACCGGGATCAAAGTGCTACGAGTCAGATTTACGCCCGATAGTTCGATGTTGATCACGGGCGGGTTGAAGGCGCAGATTTGGGATGTGAAAACCGGCAACCTACGAGCGTCATTGGGCGCAGGCGGTGGTGACATTTCGTTTAGTGCGGATGGCACCATTGTGGCCTTCGGTGGCTTAGGCACCAATCTGGTCAGCCTCAAAACATTAAAACCCCTGAGCGCTCTGCCTTGCGGCGGCATTCTCAGTCCCGATGCAACTATCGTAGCCTGTGCAGACGGTGGCGTAACGCGCCTTTTTGATGTACGAACGGGACAACAGAAAAATGTACTGGGGAATACTGCGGCCAATCAGGTTCTCTTTAACCCGACTGGAACCTTGTTGGCCGTTATCGGGGGAAATGTTCGGCTGTGGAACATGAAGACGCTGCAATGGGCGATTCAGTTGGAAGGTGCTGAGCGTGCCGCATTTAGTCGTGATGGCAGCCAGATTGTTACGGCAGGTGGCGATAAAACAATCAAGACGTGGGAGGTGGGTGCGCGCAAAGGTTGTCAGGCAACTTGTGGCAAAGCGAAAGGCGCGAAGTTAACCTTGTCGCATAAGAAGGCAGCACGGGCTTTAGCGAGCTTGCGGGCGCCATCTTTGCTCCAACGCGCGCCCGACAGTTTGAG
>JBBRMW010000043.1:0-28256 GCA_038230635.1 Aggregatilineales bacterium
GGACATCACGTAGCGCAGTTGTTTGGCGCGCGCCTGATTCGGGATGTAATCGAGATCACACTCAGGATCGGCATGTTCATAATTGATCGTGGGCGGCATCATGCCATCGCGGATCGCCAGCACCGAAAAGATCGCTTCGATCGCACCCGCCGCGCTCATCGCGTGCCCGGTCATCGACTTGGTGGAACTGACGGGCACTTGGTACGCACGCTCGCCAAAGACCATTTTGATCACCTTCGTCTCGACGGCATCGTTGAGCTTTGTGCTCATGCCATGCGCGTTGATGTAATCGACCTGATCGGGCGTGATACCGGCTTTTTGCATCGCACGGCGCATGGCATAGGTGGCGGCGGTACCCTCCATATCGGGCGCGCTGACCTGGACCGCGTCGCAGGACGCGCCGTAGCCAACTAACTCGCGCACAAGATCGTGAACGCCGTCCAACACGCCAACAACGCTCGGACGTAGCGTTTCAAAGACTGATCCCCATTGAAGGGTTGCCGACCCTAATCGAACGTCGAGGCTAGATAGCGATTGACGATCAAGTTGAGTTCGCGCAGCAAAACTGGATCGTTTCGGTGTTCTTGAATGGCGCGTTGGAGATGTCCGACGAAATCCATGACCAGTACGCGCTGTGGGCGTGTCATTTCGGTGGGGTCGGCAAGCGGCACCCGAATCTGCCGCGACAAGGCTTCATCCAGCCGCGCCACAAGGCCGCGCTCATAGCTCAGCAGCCCTTTGAACGTGCGGCGCTCGTGCGGTTGGCTCAATCCACTCTGATCTTCGGTGACGAGCGCGTGACAAAAGTTCGGGCTGTCCACCACGATGAACCATTCGTTGACGAGCGGATCGTCTTTTTCGAGCCGCACATAATTGATATTATCTTTGGCGGGTGGGGTGATATCTGGGTAGCCATACACGTAGACCTGGGCGCGCGCCGCCAGTTGCTCATAGCGTGCCATGACCGGCAAAAAGAACTGCATACTCTGAAAGCCGCTGAAAACGCGAACGGGTGGCTCGGCTTTCAACGCCACCAACTCGATCGCGCGGCTCAACCAAGACATGGTTTTTCGGTGATTGACGGGCAGCCGCTCAGATGGGTTATCTTTAACCAGCGCGAACAACGATTGATGTGAACTCAAGTCGATCATGGATGTTTGGCTCCCGCGCTTCGTTATATGATTCGTTTCACATGACGGATAAAATCGATATTTGGATTATTTGGTGCATCCTACTGATTTTAGCGTGGTTGCACGGACATCGCACACTGTGGTATCGTTGCAAGTTGACAGACAGGTCTACATATTGAAAAAATGCGTTTATAATTATGGAACATTGCCGGGATACGCAGTGCCTGCAATTTTCAATGCAATGAGTGAGGATACGCAATCATGCCAACCAACGATTTAGCGCCGCTCCCGATCCTTGATTGGGATGTCGAACTCAAAGTGGATGAGCCACCACAAGCGGTATCCTTGCTGATCGAGCAAGAATTGCTGTTAGGGCGCACACCCAATGGTAAGGCGGAGATGCCTTCGGTCGATTTTAGCCCTTACAACGGCGTCGAACTCGGCGTTTCGCGGCGACACGGTCTGCTAACCAACGTGGGCGATGGCGTCACGTTCACCGATCTTGGTGGTGATAACGGCAGCAGTCTCAATGGACTTCACCTGACTCCCCATAAGGCGGAGCGTCTCAAAACCGGCGATGTGCTGTTACTCGGACAATTCAAAGCTGAGGTGTCCCTCAAGAGCCACCAACGCAAAACGTCGATCCTGGCCGCCCGACCCGATCTCAATTTCAATGGCGCGCAAGTACGTGGCCGTAACCAGCGCATCCTGGTTGTCGAAGACGATGCGAGCGTCGCCGAAATGTACCGCATCGCGCTCGAACGCGGCGGCTTTTCCGTGCAGATCGCGCGCGAAATGGTTTCGGCCATCCGAATGCTCAACCATTTTACGCCCAACGCCATCGTTCTGGATGTGATGCTGCCCGGCATTCGCGGCATCGAACTGGCGCGCTATGTCCGCCGCGACACCGAATGTCCCGATATTCCGATCGTGGTGACGACCGCCCTCAGCACCCCCGACGCGATCAAAAACGCGATGGATTCGGGCGTCGATGTGTTCATGGCAAAGCCGCTCGATTGGCGCGAATTGACGCGCGTCGTTGGTACGCTCGTCCAGAAAATCGAAACGACGAACCCGATGCTCCAGACCAAAAAACTGGCGGGCACGGCCAGCCTGAACTATATCCCGGCGGCCACCCGGCAGGACACGATCGTGATGTTCCTCGATACCTACCGCGAGCCGGTTACGAAAATCGTGGAAAAACAGATCACGCTCGGACGCCAAAACCCTTCTGCCTCACCTTCCTCCGGTGCCGATCACATGAACCTTGATGATTTCGGCGCGCTCGACAAGGGCGTTTCACGGATGCACCTGAGCATCCGTCGTATCGGCAAGCAGTTCGAGATCGAAGACCTGAGCAGCGCCAACGGCACCTACGTCAATGGCTATTCGATCCCGCCGCATCAGGCGCATCCGCTCAAAAATGGCGACGAGGTGCGTCTGGGTGATCTGCGGATTCACGTCTATTTCCTATCGGAGACCGAAGTCGCCGAACGCTGAGGTCAATTACCCGATCATTCGTGGATCGCAGCCATGATTGCCTTGTACATTGATGGCTATCGAAAACCCGTGACCTTCAGCGTGGGCGCAGCAGGTATCACGCTGGGGCGCGTTCATTCGTCATTGAAGCGCGCATATGCACATATTCCCCTGGATGAGTACAACGCCTATGATCGGGGCGTCTCGCGCTTACATGTTCGCATTGGCGGACCTTTCGGCGAGCATTTCGAGATTGAAGACCTGAACAGCACCAACGGGACATTTCTCAATGGCAAAGTGCTCGCGCGAGGACGCCTGTATCCGCTGCGACATGGCGATGAACTGGTGTTGGGCGCGCTGCGCATGTGCGTCTATTTCGTACCCGACTCAGAGGATTAGGTGAATTCATCTCATCCCTCTCCATAACTACAGAGAGGATGCTGATACCAATTGTTGTTAATTAATAGGTGATTATGATAGTCAGGAGAATCAGCCTGTGACCGTCGCATCTTTAATCCTTGAATATGGTCCAAAAATCTCGCTTGCAGTGCGAGAAAAACGCGGAGTTGGGATTAGTCAACTATTTAAGGAATACTCGGATTGTGTAAAAAACTTATCGTTACCAGAAGAAGAAATTGATACTGCTCTGGCATGGATCGCCAAGAATATTTATACGGAAAATGCTGATTTATGGATCACGGCAGCAGATTGGCATCCGTCTGATAAGTACCTCGATTCACTCCATGCTATTTTAGAAAATGAGCGTGCTGTCAAGTTACATGAGCGTGTCGTCAACATTCTCTACGATTTAGCCGATCCGCGATCAATCCCCATTTTAACCAAGGGGTTGACATACGAAGACCCAAGCGATCCATCAAGAGAACTGGCGCTTAGAATTCTTCACGCTCTGGACAAAATAGGTGGCACAGAAGTCCAAAGGATTTTGGAAAGTTACAGCCAATCTCCCTCTCCTCGAATTCGAGAAGAAGCACTATTTTTAATTACGGGGCAAAGGCCTGACGACGATTAATCGGTCTAGCGTTTGGCCTCGTCCACCGCCTGCATAAGCGCCGTGACCATTTTTTGCAGGTCGGCCAGGTGCTTGGTGAGGCTCGGCGGGAGCGCCGAACTGCTCGTGGTCGTGATCCGTTTCAGGTCGTTGAGCAGCGTTACCAGCGGATTGTGTAGTGCCATCACGTTCTCGATCAGCTTTCCGCGACTGCGATCACGCGCTTGCAGTTCCTCGTAGGCGCGTTCCATCGCCCGTGCGCGCCCTTCGAGCGCATTGAACAGCCGCGCATTAGCGATTCCGATCGCGGCATAGTCGGCCAGGACGCCCAAGACAGGCAAAATCCCCTCGTCGAAAACGCGCCGCTTGCGATGATTGCCGACGGTCAGCACGCCGATCGACTTGCCCTTGAGGTTCAGGGGCGCATACACGACCGCCAGCAAGTCGGCGGATACCCGGAAGCGTTGCAGGTTGTCGCCCGCCACCGTCAGCGGCTGTCCCGACGACATGACCAGCGTCGCCAGTTCATCGGTGACGGGTTCGCCCAGCCGCTCCTGCATTACCAGTGTCAGGTTTTTGCCCGTGCGCAGGATCAGGCGATTGGTGCTTTCGTCGAGCAAAAGCAGCGTCGCATGATCGGCCTCCGCCATTTGAATGGCGGCTTCCAGCACCTGTTGGAACAACTGTTGGGCGTCGAAAACGGTGGTCAGGCTTTTGCCGATGGCCGACAGCGTGGTCAGTTCTTTGAGCCGCGCTTGTAACTCCCCGTTGGATTGTTGCAGCTTCTCAGTCAGATTATTTCGATCGCGCCGCAGCCGCACTTCGGCCAGCCCGTGCTCGATCGCGCGCAGCACTTCGGCTTCGCGCAGCGGCTTGGTCAGGTAATCGGTCGCGCCCAGCCGGAAGGCATCGATCGCCATCGCTTCGTTACCGCGCTTGGTGGCGACGATGATCGGGCCGGTGTAGCCCTGCGATTTGATCGCCACCAAAAAATCGGAGCCGCTTAGTCCGGGCATCACCAGATCGAGCACGATCAGGTCGGGCGCTGCCGTGCGGATGCGTGCCAACCCATCCGGCCCGTCTTTGGCCTCGAACACCTCGAAACGATCTTTGCTGAGCACCTGTTCGCGCAGCATCAGCCGAATTTCTGGATCGTCATCGACGATAAGGACGCGATCACGCTGTTTATTCGTTGCCATAAGAATAATCACACTTGGAACAATTAGAGCGAATGGGATTCAGTGTACGCAGGAGTCGCGTGCGGCGCAAGGGGCACGAAGCTACATGAAAACACGATTACCGTGCGTGCGCCTGACGAAGCATCACCAGCACCCCGATCACGATGAGCGTGATTCGGCTTCCCAGATCACGACGGTGCGATCTTTGCTGCCCGATGCGAGGCGCGCCCCATCCGGCGAAAATGCGACCGTGTGAACTTTATCGGTGTGCTGGCGAAGGTTGCTCAGCACATAGGGGCGCGCCTCATCGAGTCGCCACAACTTGACGATGTAATCGCTGGCCGCCGAGGCGAGGTGCGTGCCATCCGGCGAGAAAACGACGCACTGCACACAGTCGTCATGCTCGCGCAAGGTGATCGGCACCGCATAGCGCAGCGTCGTCAGATCGCGCGGCAGAAAGGTCAAATCCCACAGCTTGATCGTCTTGTCGTAGCTGCCCGAAGCGAGGAGGCGGCCATCGGGCGAGAAGGCGACGGTCGTCACGCCATCGGTATGGCTGCGCAGATGGAGCAGCGGCTCGGCGGTACGGCGCGCCAGCACAGCGGGCAAATCCCACAGCGCGATCGTGTTATCCAGGCTGGCCGAGGCCATCCAGCGCCCGCGCGGCGAAATCGCCACCTGATAAACGTGTCCGCCATGCCCACGCAGTGCGATCGGTTCTGCGGCTGGCCGATCCAGATCGATCAGCCGAATTGTGCTATCGGTGCCACCCGAAATGATCCAGCGCTCATCCGGCGTGAATGCCACTGAATAGACCGCGCCTGTATGCGCTTGGACACCCAACCGAAAGATCGCGGCTAATCGTCGCCGAAGTGCCAAGCGCCACAACTTGACGCGATGATCGTTGCTGCCCGTCGCCAAAAAGTGGTGATGCGGCGCGACATTGACGCTCGACACCGAGCCGCGATGCGCGTACAGCGTGGAAGTCGCCGCGCCCGATGTCAAATCCCAGAGCTTGACCGTGCTGTCGTAGCTGCCCGACGCCAGAAAGCGGCTGTCGGCGAAGGCGACACTGTACACGGTATCCGTGTGGCCGCGCAAAGTCAGGCGAGCGCGATAGCGGAGGGCGGAAGATTGTGGTTGTCGGGCGGAGTTGACCATTTGGTACGGTCGCTTTGTTACTTATTTAGACCAAATCAGAACTCAGAAATCAAACCAGAGAAACAAATTGAAAGGCGTTCACGCCGAGCGTCGCATTGCTCATCCCAACGCTCAGGATCAAAGCCGCGTCATAAGCCAACATAAGATAGGCGGGTTCGCGCTCATACCAGCCAAGCGTATCCCGGATTTGGCGCACGAAGGTCACTTTGCGCGCGTTTACATCGTAGACGACCACGTCTTTCCACAGGCTCAAGCCAGCCACAAAGCGCTCGTCGGGTGTGACGGTCAATGCAATGATCGCGTTGCCGGTATTGGCGTGCGCGATCTGAAAAACGCCGATCTCGCCGAGATACGGCGCATCGTACAAGCGTACAGTGCCACTGTCATCAACCAGGAAAAAGTCGCCGCGCGGCGAAACGGTCACGCGCGGCGGATTCTGGGGCATCTGTTCCGCCTCGGTATTCAGCTTGACGCGATGGACTCGGCCTGTAGCGCTGTCGGTGTGAATCAGCCAGAACTCGATACGCCCGTTGCGCGTGAAAAAATCGAGTTCCAGCCGGAAACGTCCGTCGCGTGTGACCGCCGATCGATAACCCATCACGCCGTCCATCACCAGAGTCGAAGTTGGTTCGGCGACGCTCCAGGCCGTCTCAACGACTTCGGCGACCTCCGCGATGTGGACGCTGAGACGGCCATCCGGCAGCAATGCAAAACGCTCCGCCAGCGGGTTGAGCGACTCAGAAGCCGGGTACAGTTGCGCGAAAATTTGACGGTAAGCCATGATAGTGCAAAGCGTAGCACGATAATCCGTTTTTGCGCAATCACAAGATTCTAACCAAGCCTTATCTTTCAGCGCGACAGAATATCGGCCATTTCAGAGTATGCGAGATCGGCGGAGCGCGTCTTGGCCGTCACCTCTTCGATCGGCACTGGCGTAATCGACGGTCCGTTCAGGCCAACCATCACGCCATATTGACCGTTGCGCAGGCATTCGACAGCGGCCACACCCATGCGCGTCGCCAGCAGCCGATCGGCGGCGGAAGGGCTGCCCCCGCGCTGGATATGCCCGAGGATCGTGATGCGTACCTCGAAGCCGACATTCTGGCCTTCTAGGAAGGTCGCCACATCGTTGATCTTGTGTTTATAGCCTTCGGCAATGACCGCGATTGCGTGATTCTTGCCGCGCAAATAGGCATCTTCCAGGCGCGCGGCGATCTCACTGAGTTCGACATCGCGCTCTGGCATCAGCGTGATCTCCGCGCCACCCAGGATGCCGCCGATCATCGCCAGATAGCCACAGTTGCGCCCCATCACCTCGATCAGAAAGGCGCGCTCGTGGCTGGATGCCGTGTCACGCAGCCGATCGAGCGCCTCGACGATGGTATTCAGGGCACTGTCCACACCGATGCTCATATCGGTGCCCATGATGTCGTTGTCGATGCTGCCGGGGATACCCACCACCGGAAAGCCGAGTTTGTGCAATGCCAATGCGCCGCGCAAACTACCATCGCCACCGATCACGATGAGTCCCTCGATACCTTGCTCGTTCAGTCGGCGCATCCCGCGTCGCTGCCCCTGCACGGTTTTGAACTCGTCATTGCGCGCCGTTTGCAGAATCGTCCCGCCACGTTGGAGGATACCGCTCACCTCGCGGTTGGTCAGCCGCTCGAAATCGCCGCTCAGTAGCCCGGAATAGGCCTGCCGGATGCCGTATACTTCCATACCATAGGCGATCGCGCTGCGTACCACTGCGCGGATCGCTGGATTCATGCCAGGTGCGTCGCCACCGCTGGTCATTACTGCGATGCGTTTCACTGTTGTTTGTCCTTTCACAGCCCGTGACGGCACTGATTATAGCGCCCATCGCCCGCCGCGTGGAGAGTTGATCGGCGGCGTTGATTCGGCAATGTGGCTAAGAACCTCTGCAACGAGGCGGACGCGGCAAGCTGGCGTCCCTACAAAAACCGTTTGATGTAGGGAGGAGGCTTGCCGCGTCCGCTGTGACCATGTGAGGTTCAGCGCCAACTCCAGACGCCGATCGACCCTCCGGCAACTTTCTGCGGAGCCACTGGCGGCGTCGCGCGCGTATCCACCAGCCACACGCTGGGCTTGCCGATTACGTCGGTGGCTGCATAAGTCAGATAGCGACCATCGGGCGACCACAAGCTATGACTGCGCGCGAACTGATCGGCGAAGTTGAGCATATAGACCATTTCGCGGGTCGGCGAAAACGTGGCAAAAGTGCGATCTTCTCCGCTTTTTAGGTCGAGGATATGCCAAGTCAGGCCACCCGCCGCCTGTTCAGCGGGCGTGTGACCATTGGCGCGCAGCCGGGCTTGTGCGCCGCTGCTGCCGCGATTGACCACCAGAAAAGCCACCCGATCACTCGCGGGCGACCAGAAATGCGCCACCACGTCGCCAGCGGCGCTGGTCGCAATCGTTTTGCCGCTCTGAGCATCCGTGACGACGACGTTACCATAGCCCGCGACGCTGGCGACATAGGCCGCATCTGGCGACCACGCGAATGCGATCGGCGCATCCTGGGCGGCCAGCAGAACCTGCCGATCGCTGCCGTGTGCGATCACCAGATCGGTTTGATCGGGGTTGGCGCTCTCGACGCCGAATAGCAGCCGATCATCGCGGGGCGACCACATCCGCGCTTGAAATTTACCGGGTTTGTCGGGGAGTTGGCGGAGGATCGAATCGGCGGCCAGGTCATAAATCAACAGCGAGTCGCCCGCTTGAAACCAGATCATCTGCGTCCCATCGGGCGCGAAGCTGTAATAAAAAGGCGCAGATTGACCGATTATCTTATCACTGAAACGGCCCGCCTGATCCGTGATCAACCGCAAGCCGAGTCCCGTGCTGGTCGACGGCGTGTACAACAGCGCCAGATCGCGGGCGGCGGCCGGCCCCGTCTTTCGATCGGCAGGCGACCAGTAGGCGTAAGTGAACACATCATCCACCGACGAAAAGGCCGTCTCGATCGCGGGTTGTGCCGTCACCGCTTCGACGACAAACGCGCGCAGCATATACGGATTGGCGGGGTCGGCGCTCGCGCCAAAAAATGCCAGCCGTCCATCGTTCGCCCACGTCGGCCATTGATACAGCCGTTGACCAGGGGCGGCGTCGGTCGTGATACGGATCGGGTGACGACCATCCGCGTCGTACACGGATAGATTGCCATCTGCGCCAATGACTGCCAGCATCGCCTTCGACTCCTGGTCTGCTCCTTGCGAAAGGCTGCTCGCCCGCGCCAGGAAAGTGTTCCCGACGATCGAGAGCACGCACGCGACGACGATGCGCCCCAATCGACTCGCTCGCATGATCGGTCCCCCGCCCGGTTGGGCGCTTACGTGCCGCTATTGTATACTCATTTGAGGATTTTTTCGCTTCTTAAATAAGGGTAAGGGAAACAATATGGCAACAGCAGCGAGCGCCCAGGAAATTTTCGACGGCATGTGTGAACGCTTCCGCGCGGATAAAGCCGGGAACGAATCGGCCAACTTTCAGTTCGATCTCAGCGGCGAAGGCGGCGGTCAGTGGTGGACGACGATCGCTAACGGCACCTGTAGCGCTGGCACGGGCAGCGCACCCACCGCCGCCGACATCACCGTAACCGCGCAGGCCGCCGATTTCGTGCGGCTGGTCAACGGCGAAATGAACGCCATGACGGGCTTTATGCAAGGCAAGTTCAAAGTGCAGGGCAATATGGGTATCGCGCTCAAGATGATCAACTGGTTCGATATGAGTTAAAGAACCTCATCCCCCTCTCCGTCACCACGGTGAGGGGGCGTCGAGCCGCAAAGCATCCCTCACCGAGATAGCGGCGAGGGGCTGACAGCGGATCGCCTTACAGCGGTTTGCGATAGAGAAAGAACTGTTTCGTCTCGCGGAAGCCGACACTTTCGTACAGCGTTCGGGCACCGAATCCGTCGTCGGCATTTGTGAATGTCCGCACTTCCGTGATCCCGCGCTCACCCAGCGTCCGCAGCCCCGCGATGAGCAGCGCCCGCGCGAGTCCACGACGACGGTACGACGGGATCACCGCAACTTCGGGCATGTAGCCGATTCCGCCTTTGATCTCAAAGGCAATGAAACCCGCCACCTGCTGGCCCGCCCAAGCCACGCGCCACAAGGTCGGATCGAAGTAGGTATGGGCGAACCGATCATCGAAAAACTTCTCGTAATCCGCTTCCGTCATGGGTGTTTCGCTCCACAAACCGCGATACGTTTCCTTGAACGCCCCATAGATTGGGCGGAAGTCTTCCGGTGTCGGTGGACGTTCGATCAATCCGCTGGGCAGCGCCGAATCGGGCAGATCAGCGAGTGGGGCGAGTCGCAAATCGGTCAAGCGTCTCGCAGGTTCATAGCCATCGGCACGAATCAGAGCATCGGCGGCGGGTTGGGTACTCGATGTGTTCGTCGCGTAGACCGCCGTCCCCGTCTCTAATTCGGCGGCACACTCTCGGATGCGCGCCTGACACCAACGCAGCATGGCCGTACCAATGCCGTGTCCGCGCCACTCAGGCAGAAGCCAACACAGATGCAAATACACGTGCAGATCGCCCGCCTCGTCCCAGGTAACGATTTGAGCCAAACCGATGAGCGTCCCGGCGGCCTCAATAAGCAACAAATTCGGCTCATTGGGTGCGAAGGACTGATAGCCCGCACGTATATCCGCTTCGGTCGGGAGTTGTTCGCGCATGGATTTTGGATCGACACGATCGGCGAGCGCACAGGCCAAGCGCAACTCAAAAATCGCGGGAATATCGGGTTCGCCGCGAAACGAACGGGCGCTTACGCCGGCCAGCGTCGGCATATTGATTTGAGGAGCCATGATATGTTCCTTAAAAGGCTTGGTAGACAGTCGCAATGCAGCACAAAATACTCATCCCCACGAGGGAGACGAGTCTGGCAAAAGTAGCGAAAGGTGCGACTCGACTACATGACCAAAATCATGGCACAACTCCAAAAGCGATCAGCGTTCATTCTAGCAGGAGTGTTGCCGCCTGTCATGACATTCCTGGGTTTGTCTATCTCTACCCGTCTTTACCCGTCAAAACTCGATGGTGCGCCTGCTGTGCTGGGCACGGCGGTGTTGGGCACAAGCACCGGGACATTGAACGGCGAGTTTCCGCTGTTCGTCCAATGTCCGGCGATCGGGATGTCTTTGGCAGTGCCGAATGTGATGTTGATGTTGGCGAAACCCGGCGTCAGTTGATTCTTCAGGTAGATGACCCCGTTGGTGGGGCGGAACACGCCCACCCCATCGTGTCCTTGCGCCACCCAATCACCCGCCAACGGCACATCGATCGTCGTCCCCAACACGATGGTGTAGTCTCCAAAAACCGTGCCGCTCGTCTTATTCGAGAGGTAGAAGGTGAAGTTTTGCGGGCGGAACACGCCTGGGCTGTCATAGCCTTTGCCGTTCCAATCGCCCGCGATCCCGATGTCGCCCGGACGACCCAAGATCATCACGAAATCAGCAAACCCCGTCGTCAGTACATTTTTGAGGTAGATCAAACCGTTCGTCGGTCGGAACACGCCGACTCCATCATGTGTCGCGCTTGCTACCCAGCGGCCTGACAGCGGTAAATCACCCAACCGTCCCAACGTGAGGACGTGATCAGGCGCGCCGGGCGTGTTGCTGTCGCGCAAATAGAAGTTGCCGTTATTTTGATCGAAAATGCCGATCGTATCAATGCCCTGGCCGATCCAATCACCCACGACTGGATAGGGCTTGGTACCGAGCGTGTAGGCTACGGTCAGATCAGCGAAGCCCGTCGTGTTGGTATTGCGCAGGAAGAACTTGCCGAGGCTGGGTCGGAAGATGCCGATCGTGTCTTTGTGTGTGGCTGGTCGGGTGGTTGCCGTTGCCGTCGGCGTGACCGTTGTCGTGGATGTGCGGGTGGGCACAGCGGTGTCGGTCGTCGTCGCACTCGGTGTGACACTGGATGTGGCACTCGATGTCGCGGTCGCGCCTGTCGTGGGCGTGGGCGTTGGACTGTGGGTGACGGTGGCCGTTCGGGTCACGGTAGCTGTCCGCGTGGCGGTATTGGTCGGGGATTGCGTGACGGTGGCGGTGCGCGTGGCGGTCGTAGTGCGCGTCGGCGTGGTCGTCGCGCCCGGCGTGTCGGTCACTGTTGCGGTATTGGTAGGCGTTGGCGTGTAACCGACGCAGCTTCCTGTCCAGCCAGCGATACGGGCAGTGAGCCAGCTGTCGACCGCGCCGTTGGCAGGGGTCAGATTGTTGTTACCGCCGCAGACCGCCACATTTCCCGCCGCGATGGCCGTGCTCGTGATCGAGACCGGAATGACGCCCGTCAGGTTGTTCGTATCGACAAATAAACTGGTCAATGAAGCAGGCAATGTCGTCGGAATCGTGCCGCTCAATTGATTGCCGCCCGCGATGAATTCGGTCAGATTCGCCGGGAGCGCAGGGATGCTGCCCGTCAGTTGGTTGCCGGTCACATCGAGCGAATCCAACGTGTTCGGCAGCGCCGGGATTGTGCCGCTCAAGTTGTTGTCCGACAGATGCGCGGTGACGAGGTTGGCGGGCAAAGTCGGGATCGAACCCGATAACTGGTTGAAGTTCACCGTGATGCTGGTCAGTGTACTGGGCAGCGTCGGGATCGCACCCGTCAATTGGTTGAAGCTGACGACGAGCGTCACCATCCCGGTGGGCAGCGTTGGGATCGACCCGGTGAGTTGGTTGCCGCTCACCAACAGATATTGCAAACCCGTTGGCAGAGTCGGAATGCTACCCGTCACACCATCACCATTGAGGTTTACGAGATATAAGTTGCTAGGCAGGGTTGGAAAGGGTCCGCCCAGATTGTTGTTGCCAATATCGAGCAAAGTGAGGGTGCTCGGAAAACTCGGAAACGCGCCGCTCAATTGATTATTGTCAAGGTTGAGCGTGCTCAAAGCGGCAGGCAGCGTCGGGATCGAGCCAGTCAGTGTATTGCCATGCAGATCGAGATCGGTCAAATTGCTCAGAGCGCTCAAGGTGCTGGGGAGCGGCCCCGATAGATTGTTTGAGTTCAAATTCAGGCCCGTGACGGTGGTATTCGTGACATCACAGGTGACGCCAAACCAGGGCGAGGTGCAGGGCGTCATGGTGTTCCAGCCCGTCGTGGTCGTCCAATTGGGGCCGTCTGTGCCGTTGTATAGCGCCAACAGAGCACTGCATTCGGCACCCGAAATTTCGGTGACGCCTGTGCAGTCGGCGGGTGGTGCAGCACGCGCAGTGCCCATACCGATGCCGTGTGGCAAAAGGAGAGCAAAAACCATAATTAAAACGACGAGAGCCATCATAATCAAACGGATTGTGCGCATTAACGACACCCCTAACTTCGGTCAAAAAGGGAACATTAAGTATATTTTAGAATACGCTCGTCGCTTCATTTCGTCAATCATACATATTCGTACCATTCACAAACCAGATTCAAGCGCCCTTACTCAATCAGGTGTTCCATCCGCAGCGGCCAATCACCCGCCAGACGGGTTGCCGTCTCCGCCCACGACTGCACTCCGCTGACCGCATCGATCGTTTCCACGCAGCACGCGCCCACCGCGCACGCCCAGCGCATCGCATCATCGGGCACAAAACCATGCAAAAGTGCGGCCAGCAAACCCGCGTAGGCCGCATCGCCCGCGCCCGTCGTGCCGCTCACGGTGACTTGATAGGCGGGCACATAGCCCTCGAAGTTCGCCCATTGCGCTGGTTCGATCGGAAGCCGCGCCAACTTTGCTAGTCGATCGGCATCTGCCGCCCGCAAATACAAACCGTGCGCGCCCAATTTGAAACCCGCAATTCCGACGCCCATGCCGAGCAGTTCGGCGGCCAGCCCTGACAAATAGCGGCGCGTCAGACGGGCGAACAGGTCGCCACCCCAGGCGTCGAAATCGGCGCGGCGCAGCATGAACATAATCTCCTCGATGCTGGGCACGAAAATATCCACGAACGGCAGCGTCGCGTTCAGGATCGCCCACCAATCGGCGTGTCCGGCCATTGATTGCGGATCGGGCAGCGACGTTTCAAGCGACGTGACTACGCCGCTCGCTTTGGCACGCTCGAACAGACTGCGCAGTGGCGCTCCCGAATCGACGATTAGGCTCGGCAGCAGCGGCGGATAGCCAAAGTGGAATATCCGTGCATGGCTGAGTTCGGCGAAGTCGATGTGTTCGAGGCCAAAAATGGCGTTTGTCCCCGTACAATGCAAAAAGGCGCGATCCGCCTCACCCGGTGCAAGCACGACCGAATAGGAACTGGCTTGCCCCGCTATTACGCGAATAAACCGCGTCAAAGCTGGATCGATACCGCGCAAATACAGCAAAATCAACTGGCCGAGCAAGTCATCGCCGACGGTCGCCATCAGTGCCACGCGCGTACTCAGGCGGTGCAGCGCCAGCCCCGTATTCGAGACAGGACCGCCCGTCGCAACGCTTGCCGCACCGACTTCGACCAGACCACCGGGCTGAATGGCAGCCAACGAGGGGATACGCGCCATATTGGGCAAAATATCCAGACACAAGTGGCCGCCCACGATCACATCATATTCTAAAGAAGCAGCATTCACGTTCGCCAAGCCTTTAATCTCTAATCTTTATTCATCTCAAACGAGAGCACCAACGGATTTTTTGTTTTGTCGTCGATCGTCAACGAGTCGGTACTGAGCGTCAGATAACCATGCGCGATGACGAGGACGCTGTAGGCCGTGCCGCGCGTGAGCAGCTTGGTGAGTTGAAAGCGCCCTTCCGAATCGGTGATTACCATTTGGGCAATGTCGGCGGCGCTGCCATTGAAATCTTTGGTCGAGACGGTATCGACGAGCACGATGAAACTCGCGCCCGCAATGCCTTTTTTCGTTTCAGTGTTCACGATTTGCCCCTGAACAAGGACGCCCGTTGCCTTTGCAAAGGTCGTAGCCGGAAGCTGGCCCAAGCCGACTTTGACCGACGCCTTGCCCATCGACACGCCCTCGACCAAGAGTTCCAGGGTATAGGAGCCGTCCACGAACTGCCCGTCACTATCGATGACCAACGTCGAGCCAGTACCCGTAATCGCGCCCGGCCATAGCGTCGTATCCTCGAAGAGTGGGTTGCCATCCACCGTCCAGCGCCACGTCCAGGGTGTGCCCGGCGCGAGATCGTGCCAATTGAACAGGGCGTATAAGTGCGGAATGGTCTTCGGAAACGAGGAACTGGTGATCACTTTGTTGGTGGTTATATCGGAGGCGAAAGTTGGGAGGCTGAAAATATCCGGTTTACTGCGCACCTCGCCACCTGCCATCACAAAATCGGCGGTGGCGGCCAGACGATCGTCAATGATGAGTTCGATCCGATACCGTCCGGGTTGCAGCGCATTCGTTTTGGTCGATTTGGCGCTGATCTGACGTTTGCCGTTGGCGTCGCCATTCCATGATTGTTTGGTCGGCGACGCGATCGGCTGCCCTTCATAGTACCAACGCTGCCCCCAAACCGTGGTCGGCGACACATTGTTATAGACAAAATCGGCGTAGATGGTATCGCCCGTTGGTAGTACATTACCCGTCACGAGCAGGGTTTGGGGGGCGTCGGATGCGCCGAGGGGGGCAGTTGGATCCGTAATACCGAACAGAATATCCGAGAACGTTGGCACCGTGCTCGCCACACCCCCAATCGTGATCTGTTTGCTGGCGCTTCGCACGCCCTCGATCAACAACGTGAAAGTATATGCGCCGTTCGGCCACACCTGCTCATGCCCACCGATATACCACAGCCCATCGCTGCCGCCGCTCCATAAAGCGGGGGCAAGGCTGAACGTCGCATTCGGAATGCCGTCGATGGTCGTGCGCAGTTCATATATCAAGCCATCTTGCATACTGTGATAGTCGAAAAACAGGTAGAGCGATTTGGTGCCGCCTGGAAAAGTGTCGGCCAATGTCGTCGGCATCCCGGCGGTGGTGACACCGGGCGCTGTCAGCAGTCGATCAAAAATATGGGCTGTCGGGTTTGATGAGACGGATGGCGGCAGCGCACCTGCCCCACCCGATCGAAGCCCCAGTTGTGCGGCCAGCACCAAACCGCGCGCCAGTCGTGCTGGACGCAACGCATTAATGAAACCGCCAGTCGGCACACACGTATCCTGCCCATCAACGCGACCATCGCCATTGGTGTCCTGGATCAGGCGACAGGCCTCCGCTGTGCCCGGCGATGGCTCGATTGTTGGGATACCGATCAAATTGCCCGCACTGTTATATGCGCCGCCGCCGCTCATACCCCCGGCGATCGACGCATTCGTTTTGATCCAGGCATGGCTGCCCACGCGCGCTTCATCCGTAAAATTGCTGATAGTGGCGGGGCGCACACTGACTGCGCCATTCGTTTTGTCATCGCCAAGCGGATAGCCTGCGATCTGGATCGTTTGATCGAGCACCAGCGTTTCCGAGTCACCCAGTGCCACATACGGCAGCACCAGCGTCCCGCGATTGACAGCACGCCCATCCAAAGTGCGCGCGATCCGCAATACCGCCAAATCCCAGCCCAGATTCATCTCGACGACATCGGCGTAGTATGTGGCGATGGGCGGCTGACCTTGTGCCGATGAGGACGGATCGGTTTGCACGGTGAGGCTGATTAGGAGCGCATCCGATTTGCACAAGGAACTGCTGCGGGCGAGGTGCGCGTTGGTCAATATAAGGCCATCCACGCTGACCAACGTCCCCGATCCGACGCAGGCGATCACGGGTTGACCATTGGCCGCGTGCGAAACTTGTGTCACCTGCACGGTGGCGCGCCGCACCCCAAAAGAATCAAACGTGGTCTGGGCATGAACGGGTGAGATCGACGCGAACGTCGCCATCAACGGCGCGCTGATCAAAACTATGCTGATCAGCAGGTGCGAAATTTTATCGATCAGCGACGATCGCTGCAAATTCAAATTACGGTTCCCCATTGTCTATTCCAAAACGTATCGAGCAAACCCAGCGTGGTCGCCCACATGTCTCGACTCTTGTCGTTAGCGCGAAAAATTGTGTTCGCGTACAATGTGCGCAGGTATCAATATTGCGGTTCACTAAGCTGCGCTATTTGGCGCTGCGAAAGGATAACTCATTATGTCGCGTCCATCGATTTTGTCACGCTCCCTGCATGTGCTTCTGTTGTGCGCCCTCACAATCACGTTGATGTTGACGGGTGCGCAGGCAGTGCGACCAGCACAGGCACAGGCCACCTGTTCGCCGAGTCATGTTGTGCAACCGGGCGAAAATTTATATCGTATTGCCCTGGCGGCAGGCACGACGTGGCCGTATTTGATGCAGCTCAACCACATTCCCAATGCCAATTTGATCTATGTCGGTGAAGTGCTCTGCTTGCCCGGTAGTATTGTTCCGCCGATCGTGCCGCCCGTCGCAACGGCACCCGCAACGCCTATCGTGCCGCCCGTCCCTGTCAGCGGGATCGTATTGCCGCCGCCGGGTGTGTTCCCCAGCATCGACTTTAGCGCGCGCAGCGCGGCTCCTGGCGAAGTGATCACGATCACGGGCATTAACTTCCCAACCAATGAGGTTGCCGATGTGCTTATCACGCCGCTATACACGAATTTTCCGTATGTGACCGTCGCCCAGACGACGACGAGCGCCAGCGGCACCGTGAACTACGACTTTACGATCCCGACCACCGTCAATGGTGCGCCGCTTGCGGGCGGGGCATTCTCGGTGCTGGTCAAGGGCCACACCACTGGTTATTACGGGTTCAACTTCTTTTACAACAGCCACTGAGCGAGGGGGCATATTCAATGGGACGGGCGAACCCGGCGTGGTCGCCCGTCTTTATGAAAATATCGTCTTCAAACCATGAATCCGAAAGTGTTTTAAGAAGCATCTATGCAACGACGTTTTCGTCCACTGGGATTATCGCTGGCGATCCTTGCCCCGTTTTTTGCGGATGGCTTCTTTTCACTGATCCCAACCCTGTTTGTGATTTTGCTCAGCCTCGAAGGCCATCCGCTGATTCCTACTGAGGGTGCGTTCTGGCTGCCACCGCTGTTTGGCGTCATCCTGATCGTCCTGTCGATCTTCGCTTGGTTTGGTCGTCCGACGTGGATTCGTGGCATCTTTCTGCTGATTGTGACGTTGGCGACCTTCAGTAACGTCTACGAAGCGATCCGACCCTCGCAGTTGACGTTTACACAAACACAAGGGATTAGCGGCGGCACCCTGGGCAATGCCTTCCAGCAGGCGCTGCTGTGTTTGGCCCCCTTACGGTTGTTTATCCTCGCCTATACGCTTTGGTACGTCAATCGCGCGCCCGCACGGGCATTCTTCGCGCCTGATAAGCCCGCTTAACCGCCGCTGCGCACAGCCTCGATCAAAAACCAGAAGATCAGGATCGGCACGACCATCCAACTGTTACCGCCTCCGCCGACGGCGAGGGCTGTGATAGCCATGCCACTGACAAAAATCAACGTGCCGATTTCGGTGATCATCGAGGCCGCATTGGCGCGGTGACGCTTACCCGAACGAACCGCCTCCACCAGAAACAAAGAAATCATGGTGGGCACGGCGATCCAGGCGTTGTTTGCGCCATGAATCGTTATCGCCGAAATAGCGATCCCTGCAATAAAAAGGAAGGTGGCTAACTGCGAGATGGCCGCGAATATGCTCATGCCCGATGCGCGCGCCGATTCTGGGGCGAGGCTTGGTCGCGGTTCGCTCAGTTCCTCCATTTTGCGTTTGCGCCCACCGCCTTCTGTTTGGCTTTGCTCCATCGGCGTGCCACACTTGCGGCAATAATTCGAATCGGGCGCATTGGCCGTGCCGCAGCGAACACAAAAAACTGGCTCAGGGTCTTGCTCGGAGACCTGGAGCAGGCTGTCGAGGTCTTGAATCTCGCCATCTGCACCGAGGATCGGGCGGCGTTCGGGTTTCGAGGCGGTCATGAAAAACCTCCAAAAGAAAATCGGCGTTTAGAATATTGTCCCATACGTCGCACGCAGTGAAAAGTATCAAGAGTGGCTTGTTGTTTTTTTGATTTTTGATGATGTTGGCACGCGATGGGCAACCCAGAAACAGATGGACGCGGCTTGCCGCGTCCCTACAAGAATGGCGCTATTTGTCCATTGCCATGAATAAATTGTTGAGCGATTCGGCCAGCGTCGGGTGCGCGAACACGGCTTCCTGGAGCGTTTTATAATGCAGATTGCCCATCATAGCGACTTGTAAGATGCTGCAAACCTCGCCGCCTTCGATGCCCAAGACCGCCGCGCCCAGGATCATGCCCGTCTCGGCATCCACGATGACTTTCATGAAGCCGCGCGTCTCATCCATTTCTATGGCGCGTGCCACATGCGTCATGGGCAGCTTGGCGACGCGCACTTTGCGCCCCTGCTGATGTGCCTCTGCCTCCGTCAAGCCGACCCGTCCCAACTGCGGATCAATGAATACCGTGTAGGGCACCAGCCGATCTTTAATCGAAGCATCGCCACCCTCGATCAAGTTGGTGCGGATAATCCGAAAATCGTCATACGAGATATGCGTGAACGCTGGCCCGCCCTTGACATCGCCCAGCGCGTAAATTCCAGAAACGTTGGTTTCGAGTTTATCGTTCACTTTGATCGCGCCGTGCGCATCCAACGCGATCCCGGCGACGGCGGCATTCAATTGATCGGCGTTGGAGGTACGTCCGGTTGCCAGCAGCAGATGCGAACCATGCAGGGTGCGTTCAACCCCGCTTGTTTTGACGGTCAGCGCGATCGTCCCTGAAGCTGACGTGGCAACACGTACTGTGCTCGTATCAAGCAAAACCTCGATACTATCCGTGCGCAAAATATTAGCGACTTCCTCGGATACGTCGTCATCTTCGCGTGCCAAAAGGTGGCTGCCGCGCTGCACAATCGTGACCGCCGCCCCGAAGCGCCGAAACATCTGCGCAAATTCCAAGCTGATATATCCGCCGCCGATGATCAGAAGGTGATCGGGCACGGCCTCAAGTTCCATGATCGAAGTCGAGTCGAGACTCGGTACACCCTCGATCCCTTCCAGCGTTGGTTTGGCCGGACGCATCCCAACATTGATAAAAATCCGATCGGCGCTCAGCGTGTGCGTCTCCCCGTCCTTCAGGCGCACTTCGACCGTCTTGGGCGCTGTGAATTTTGCTTCGCCAAACAGCAGATCGAGTCCTTTGGTTGATTCGATCTGGTGCTGACTGCCATTGCGAAAGCTATCCACGATGGCGCGCTTGCGTTCCCGCACGATCGCCAAATCGATGCTGATCGGCCCCGTATGCACGCCATAATCTGCGCCACGTCGTGCCAAATACGCGACCCGTGCGCTGGCAACCATTGTTTTGGTTGGCGTACAGCCTTCGTTGATGCACGTCCCGCCAATATGTTCACGTTCGATCAAAGCCGTTTTATAGCCAGCCCCGGCCAGTGCCGTCGAAAGCGGTCCGCCTGCTTGGCCCGCGCCGATCACGAGCGCGTCATAATGTGTTTCTGCGACCATCAATTGCCCCTTCCTGTTACTGTCTCATGACAGAGCTTAGCATTTTCCTTGCCCAGCATGTACCCGACGGACGTGACGGGTGCATTCAGGGATGAGGGCGCGTCGTTCCGAACGGTTTGCCCCTGGCGATGCCCTTTCGAGACGGACGAGGCCTGCCTCGTCCCTACAGGAACGGCGCCTTGGGGTAGGGACGAGGTCTGCCTCGTCCGCCAGGTGCTGGCTTTCAGCCAAAGCGCATCCCTCGCCCCTAATTCTGAATGCACCCACCGTGATGCGGTTGCAAAGTAAAGGAGAATAGTATTGTGGTTGATTTTTCGGCAGTTGGGCTGAACTCAATAGGTTCGATAGCCGAGGCTGTTGAGCAGTTGGCTGATGGCGGTCTCATACTCGCGGGCGCTCTCACCCGTGACGGTGATCGCGTGCAGCTTTTTGAGCGCGTCAGGCCCATCGGCGGTCATCGTTGCCCCGCCATGCCAAATCGAAATGAGGCGGCAGCCCGTCGTGGTCGCTAGATCGATTTCGCGCCGGACGACCGTCGATTCCAGCGTTGTTGGCCCGATCAGGCACACGAAATATTTGCAATCGCGGATCGTGTCTTCGATCAGCCGATTCCAGTCTTCGCCCGCCGTGATAGCTTTATCGATGAAAACATTCGCCACACCCGCCAGTCGCAGCCGCGCCTCGATGAGCAAACCAAAAGCGCTGCTATCCTTGCGCCGATACGAGATAAATACGCTTGGCGCGCCCACTGGTTTTTCCAACAAACGCAAGGCCGTCGGCGTAATGATGTAGTCGACCAGCGTTCCGGTTTGACCCTGCACCTGACGCGGCGCGCTTGCATTCAGGTAACCGAATGTCACCAGTAAATTGAAATCTGGCGTGGGATGATCGTCGCCGCCCCATTTGCGCCGAAAATCGATCCGGTTCGGGCCATCACCATCACGCTCGATAAACGGGTTATCTGACCAGGAGAAGCGCCCGCCCAACGTGATCGTGGGTTGCAATTCGCGCTGCACAAACAGGTACGCCAGATCGCGCGCGAACTCGTGAATCTGTTGAAGCGTATCTGCTGGATATGGCAGTTTTAGCGGATTATCGGGCGAATCGTTCACGCGAGACTCCTTCAGGTTTCCGGTGGTCTGGGTGCTCCCATAAGATACGGCCAATCCGTGCGGTTGCCCCATTCTGCCCATGAACCATCATAGACGGTCATGTTTTCGAGGCCGATCAAGCGCATCACAAAGTAGACGAAAGCGGCACGGTATCCAACTTGGCAGTATAACACGATATGGGCATCCGCCGCCTGAAATGGCTGATACAGCGCTTCCAAATCCGGCTGCGGTTTGAGAAGTCCATCGGACTGATGATTGAGTTTCCAAAAAATGTGAACTGCGCCAGGGATGCGCCCGCCGTGATCCTCTTGGAAGCTGACGCCCGTAAATTCGTTGAGCGTGCGCACATCGAGCAAGTGCATGGTTGAGTCGTTCAGGCGCTTGAGCACATATTCGCCACCGACACGAATCGCTGGCTGCGTCCCACCCACGACATATGTGACGGGTTGTACCGCTGGTGTCTCCGTGCTGGAAGCGTGTCCTGCCGCGATCCAGGCCTCCAGGTGCCCGTCCAGCAGGCGCACATCAGCATGGCAATAATATTCAAGCGTCCAGAACAAGCGCCCGGCATACATGCCATTGATGCCATCGTAGGCAATGATCGTGGTTTGGGCCGTGATACCGCGCGATCCCAGCACAACGGCAAGCATTTCCAGTGGAATGAGCTGGGCGCGCACGCCATCGATTTCCGTGAGAATTTCGCCCAGTTCGAGGTTGATCGCGCCGGGAATGTGGCCGCCTGCGTAATCCTCAGCGGGCCGCATATCCACTATCACCAAGTCTGGATCGGTGCGATGGGCGACCAGCCATTCGACTGTGACCAACAATTCGGGATGGGTATACGCCATTGTTTACCTGCCTTGCATCATTACCTGCGATTGGATTGAAATTATAGCCGCCCACCGATTCCGATAGTGGCCTTGCAATTATTTGCAATGCAGGCAGAATCAATGTGAGCAAAATCACAATCGAGACTTGATGTCACCCACCCGATCAGCCAAAATTCCCGATCCCGAATATATCACCGAGACAGTCACGGGCGCGATCGTCAAAACGCCGGAAGGTGTGCGACTCGTGATACCGGGCGGCGGCGAATCCGATCCGTTCGCTCGCGGGACTTTCGCAGTCCGCTATGCGATTCCGCTGATCGTCCCGCCGTCAATCGCTATTGTGCCGGGATTGTTGGTCGGCGAACGCGGCGGTGCGCTGGTCGGACGTGAGGCGTGGGACTACCTGCAAGCGCATTTTCAAGTCCACGCGCGTGCCGATGCGGTGGGTCTCATGCTCGATGGGACGCGCGGACAATATTTGGTGCGCGAACTGGATTTTGGCGTGCCCGTGCGCGTTTTTGCCTATGCCGATCCGTCGGCACTGACGCCGCTCGCCGAACTGCACGATCTCCAGGTGGCTAAGACCGACAGGGCAACCCTGCCCGATCTATTGAAGCGCTATTTACCGTCGGTAGATTGATCTCATTTTTTACAGAGTGCATGTTCTATGATACGCGCTTTGTGTGATCGCTTTTCCAGCCAGACGCACCGATTGCGTCTCCGAACGATAATTGATCCGCTGAAATAATCAATCGCATCAATTTCCGAGCTTTATCTCCGCCTCGGCGCGCCGCCCTTTGACGAGCGCCAGCAAAGCCATCCTCACGAATAAGCCGTTGCGCGTCTGGCGGAAATAGGCGGCATTGGGCAGTTTGTCCACTTCGGGCGCAATCTCATCGACGCGCGGCAGCGGATGGAGCAAAGTCATATGGGGGCGCGCGGCCATAAAATCCGCGTCCACCCGGAACTGCCCTTTGAGCGATTCATACTCAGTTTCTGAGGCGAAACGCTCTTTTTGCACGCGCGTCATATAGAGCACATCCGCCGCTTCGGTGGCCGCCCACAGATCGTTGGTCTCCTGCACTGAAACGCAACCCCTCAATAAGTCGATCATGTCGCGCGGCATGGCAAGTGGGGTGGGCGCTGCCAGCGTAATCCGCACATCCCAATGACGGAGTGCTTGGATCAGCGAATGGACGGTGCGTCCGTGTTTCAGATCACCCGCCAGCACAATGTGCAACCCATCCAGCGTGCCACGTTCGGCGCGAATTGTGAACAAATCGAGTAGGGCTTGCGAGGGATGTTCGCCCACACCATCACCGGCATTGATTACGGGGATGGCGTAATCATTCGCGGCCTCGGCGGCTTCATCTGCAGAGCCGACCGCCGGGTGGCGCTGCACAATCACATCCGCATAGGCACACACGGTGCGGATCGTGTCCGCGATGCTTTCGCCTTTGACGGCGCTGGACGTGTTGCGACCATCCGGCGTGCTGATGACGCTGCCGCCCAGTCGCTGCATGGCAGCCTCGAACGAGAGACGGGTGCGGGTGCTCGGCTCGTAGAAGAGCGTCGCCAGAATTTGGCCGTCCAGGGTGCGGAGGCGCTCCCCGGCGGCAAGGCGTGCCCGGTATATTTCCGCTTCCGCCAATACCAGATCGATGTCAGCGCGACTCAGATCGGCCATGCCCAGGATCGATCGATTACGCAAGGTCGTTTCAGGCTGGGCAGCGGGAGGGTAAAAAAAAGACCTTTTGGAATTCAAATCCAAAAGGTCTAAATCATCAGTCACACCTTGATCAAATCGATCGCGGCGCGGACGGTGAAATTCAGTTAGCGGGGGCGTCAAGATCATGGCGGCCTCACAAGGATTGCTTGTTCGTTTTTCAAAGATGTACTTAAACGAGTCCATTTTATCAAAGTTTAAGAACATGTCAAGAACTTTTTCGGCCCAGGGAAACAGCACTTGATTTTGTGATACTTAGCGGACGCGGCAGGCCGTCATCTTTGTAGGGACGACGGCCTGCCGCGTCCGTCTGATTCCGCGTTGGGCTTCGATGCGCTGTTCAGGACTCGACGCTCGTTTCGATGGCGCGGTGTGCGGCGATAATCGGCTGCGCGGCGTGTGTGGGCACATTTTCATAGTGGCTGAAAGTCATCGTATAGACGCCGCGCCCCCCCGTCATGGAGCGCAGATCGTTGCTGTAACGCTGCATTTCGGCCAATGGAATTTGTGCCGTCACCACGCTGCGCCCATTCTCGGTGTCCATGCCCTGAACCCGTCCGCGCCGGATATTGAAATCGCCGAGAATATCGCCCATGTTGTCCTCCGGCACGATCACGCGCACATCCATGATTGGCTCGATTAGAACTGGTCCTGCGTCGGCGAACGCCAGTTTGAATGCTTCGCGGCCCGCCACCTGAAACGCAATATCTTTCGAGTCCACAGGGTGCATTTTGCCGTCATATACAGCAACCCGAATATCATAGATCGGATAGCCTGCGATCACACCCTGCTCCATCACCGAGCGCACACCTTTTTCGATCGACGGAATGAACGAGCCGGCGATCGTGCCGCCGACGACCTCGTTGGCGAACTCGAAGCCCGCACCCGAAGCACGCGGCTCGATGCGCAAGTGAACCTCGCCAAACTGTCCCGCGCCGCCCGACTGCTTTCGGTGACGATACTGAGCGGAAGCCGTTTTGCTGATCGCCTCACGGTATGGTACTCGCGGCAGTGACGCGATCAAGCCGCAGCCCATCCGTTCCGCACGACTCAAGGCGATGGCGATCTGAATATCGCCCATACCGTCCAACACGGTCTGACGGGTCTCGGGGTCTTGTCGCCAATGCAATGTCGGATCGGCTTGGGCGAGCTGCGTCAAGACGTTGCCCATTTTCGTCCCGTCGGCTTGGCTGCGTGTATCCAGGGCGACCGAATACACGGCTGCCGGGTAAACCGGGCGGCGCAATTGCAACGGATGATCTTTGGTGCAAATGGTATCGCCCGTGTGCGTGTGTGTGAGCTTGGCGACCGCGCCAATATCGCCCGCGTGCAGTTCCGCGACGGGCTGCTGATCCTTGCCGCGCATCACGAGTAGTTGGCTGAAACGCTCATCCTGACCACTCGCCGCGTTAGAATATGTGCCGCCGCTTTTCAGGTGACCGCTGAAAATGCGGAAATAGCTCAGCGTGCCGACATAGCGATCAGTCGTGGTCTTGAAGACAAAGGCCGCCAATGGGCCGTCATCCGTTTGCGGCGGCTGCAAAAACTGCACGTCTTCACCCGCGTCATTGGCGAGCGCGACTCGGCGGTTGGAAGGTGGCGACACGTAGACCGTCATCGCCTCTAACAGGGGTACCGTGCCGATGTTGGCATCGCCCGCCGCCACAAACACGGGCACAGTTTTGAGGTTCGCATCGCGCGCCGCCATGCGCATTCCGTCGCGGACTTCCTCGAAACTGAGTTCCTGAGTTTCAAAATATTTGTTGATCAATTCGTCGGAGGCCTCGGCAGCGGCCTCGATTAGCGCGAGGTGCGCGGCGTGAATCTGATCCAGCATATCTGGCGGCGGTTCGGAACGATCCGCTCCCGCGCCGTAATAGGCCTTTTCGGTCAACACATTGACCACACCCTTAAAAGCTGGCCCCTGGCCGATCGGAAGCATCGAAGGCACAAACTTATAGCCCGGAAAGCGTACCTGGAGCGCCTCCAATGTGCGCTCGAAGCTAGCGTTCTCACGGTTGATCTTATTGATCACTATGATGATCGGCTGATTGAATTCATCGGCGAACTGCCAAGCCAGTTCCGTGCCCACTTCCGGGCCGGAAACCGCATCGACCGCGATTAGCACACAATCGGAGACACGAATTGCGTTTTTGACCTCGCCTTGAAAATCGGGATAACCGGGGGCGTCCATTAAATTGATTTTGCAGCCGTTGAATTCGAGGGGAACGAGCGTGGTATTGATGGAGAGATGGCGATGTCGTTCATCGTCGTCATAATCGGAACTGGTCGATCCATCGGCTACATGCCCCATACGGGAGATCGCGCCTGTGGTGAGCAGGAGCGCCTCCACTAGGCTCGTTTTTCCGGCACCTTGGTGGCCGGCGAGGGCAACATTTCTGATCTGTTCGGTGGTGTATTCGTTCATGGAAAAAGCACCTTTTCTACTAAGTACGCACGCGCCAACTGTATATGAACTCAAAAAGGGTCACTGAACGACTCAGCCAGTTGGAAAATATATTCCTGGCAAGCAATTCGCGGATTGACATATTTTTCTGAGTTTAGTATGATTATAGTCGAATAGTCCCTATCGTCTAGAGGCCTAGGACGTGGCCCTTTCAAGGCTGAAACTCGGGTTCGAATCCCGATAGGGGCACTAATCGCTCCAACCCTTAAAAACGGCGCTGTTATCGGCTCCGTTCGACTTTCAAGGCCAATCGCATTCATGTGAATGGCCTTTTCGTTGCCATCCTGCTCACCCATGCTCGGTATCGCTCCGCCGCCGTTGCCCGTGTCCGCTCCTTCCATGTCGTACAAGGCATCCCGCTAGACCAAATATTTGTCGGCCCACGGCTTCAACCGAAAATCAGTAATCCGCCGTTTGTCGAGATCGTAGGTGATGCTCTCAAAGAGGCTGCGCGCCAACCCCTGACGGTCTTCGGGGTCGGCATACGCCCACAGCTTCGTTAACTTGTCGAGGGCTTCTACACATAACATAAGTTCCTGGGCAGCTTGTTCGGTGTCCGAGGTCCGCGCCTCCCAGTGGGCAATCTCGGCCTCATTCTGCTCCTTACGACGCAGGTACTCGTCGCGCGTCAGGTCGCCGTCCTCGTACAGAAAGCGGGCGGCCTCGATCTTGCGCCGACAACGGACGATAGCCTCATCCTTCTCTTTCAGAAGCGCGTCATCGTCTTGCCGCGACACGCTGCCGTTGAGCGACAACGACAACTGGAGCATGGACGGGAACGCTTCCGCTTTCAATGCGAGCAAACCGAGCAGCCGGGCGAAATCCGCCTCGACCCCCTCCATTGGCACTGACCGCGCTTGGCCGGTGCAGCGTTGTGATGACGCATGGCGGTAAAAGAATACCTCACCCTTTTTTGTGCCAGCAATGCGAGCGCGCAAGGACGGGTCGCGTTTTTGGGTCGCCTGCAGCTCGCAATGGGTACAGGTCAGGAGACCCGTCAGCGCGTAAAAATGGGCGATCTGTTTTTTGCCCGGTGGCCGTTTCGTGATGCTGCGCTGGGTCTGCATGTGTGCCACGTCACGCAATAAATCGAGGTCGAATACGCTGCGCCCTGTTTCACGCGGAACTTCCGGCGCAGCCTCAATCATGCTTGCATTCTTGTCCTTAGCTCGCCCACTGCCGACGAGTCCAGCGTATTCGCGCCAATTGCTGGTCACGCGCCGGATGTCGTCTCCGGTGAGGCGGCGCGGCGTGCCCAGCCCGGTACGGAATGCCCACCCCGCATCATTCAAGGTATACGCCAGACCATCCACGCCTTGCTTGCCTTCGCGGTACTTTTCAAGAATGGTCTGCGCGCACGTGTAATAGCTTTTCCATTCAGCCTCTTCGACGGGCACCGCCTCACCCACCTTTCCCGTGATGAACGTCCCATCCGGCAACCGCCATGCCCCAAATGGCGAAGGCATGAGATAGCCATCCGCGTCACGCACGGTGCCAAACGGCGGCCTCCCGACTGTCACGCCTTTGCTCTTGCGGTAGACAATGCTGTCTTTCACACGCGTCCCAATGTCGGCGGCATAATACTCGTCCAGCATGGCAATGAACGTTGCCGTCAGGCGGTCGCGCGGGTCAGAGAAATCGAGTTCGCGGCCCGGCGCGGCGAGGGCGAGGTAGA
>JBBRMW010000044.1:0-27905 GCA_038230635.1 Aggregatilineales bacterium
AGGCGAGAGTCTTGCCATCAGGCGACCACGCAACGCTGTACACATCATCCGTGTGCCCGCTCAGGATGCGAGCCGGTGCGCCGGTGGCACCTTGTGCATAGGTACGTCCAGGCCCAGCGCTTGCCAGCGTCACGAGCAACAATATTGCACTCAAGGCGAATGCCAAGGGAATATATCGGATTTGTCGCATGAGTAGACCTTTCTCTGTTTTGAACGAATTGCGTTCGCTATCGAAAACCCGCACACGACGACTATTCAACGGTAGAAGCGGTGTAGAATTGCGGCGAATCGGGCCAATCGAGCGGTTCTCTTCATAGGTTAAGTGTAGGAAGTGAGGAGGAGGAGAAACGTCACCCTCTCCCCTGACCAAGAGAATTAGACCACCGGAATCTTTGCGGTATCGAAGATGCGCATTCCATGTGGCTGGAAGGCTTCCCCGAAGGTGCTGACGACCTTGGCGCATGCAAAGAAACCGATGAGCTTGGCAGTGACGGTGCCCACGTTACGAACATTGTGCGGCACCATTTCCGGTACGAGTGGCATACCGCTGCTGGAAAGCTGGCCCCGCTCATCACCCAAAGTCGCCTCAACCTCACCCTCCAAAACGAGCACGATTTCCTCAGCGCTGTCGGTGTGTGTGCCGACTTCACTGCCCACTTCCAGTTCGAAGTACACGAAAGCCGAATTCTTCGTGCCAATACCGCCGAAACACGGGAAGTTTCCGAGGTACGAATGGTTGGAGTGGTTACCCCCATTGGGTTTGCAGGGATAGTGTAGGGATATTCGCAGTTAACACATCATTTCTCCTTTTGGTTCGTATGCACAAGGCATTGGCAATAAAACTGGGCATCTGCCTGTTAGCCGCAAGCACCGTATGCGCCCGCTGGATGGCTGGTCTTTCAGTTGACATGGCCAGTTCACTTACAGGCAGTCACGCTATTAACCCGATTTTATGGCTGTGTCAAGGTAATCTTGACGGGTTGTGTGCCATCGAGTAAAGCATTCAATATCAGCATCTTAGATCCGACAGGGACAAGGTACCAGAGCGTTAAATCGTAATTTGATTTAACGTCTAGCGCTGTTGCATCAGTCTCAAAAACCCTGTTGTAGGGGGTATCATCGGCATACAGTCTGAAATCGTCTGCGCTAACCAACGCCGAAGCGCCGCCCGCTACATACGCAATGTTTACCGTCAGTTTGATAAACCGCATGTTAAGATCAGCGCGTACTTCTGCGCTGGCGGTTGCACCATCGACATCGAGCGATGCCTGCTTGACCTTGAAAGTGAAGCTCGCCCCGTTATTGTTTGTGCCGTCTGCGGCATTCCCCGGCGTGAGCGTTATCGGATACGGAGAGAGGCCCGGTCCTGCATTAAGCGAAAGCGCGAGGGGTTCTTTATCCGTCTCAAGCACACTTAGTGATGCATCGCTCCAGTTGATCAAGTGCTCGACAGGCGTGTTGAGTTTTACAATCGCTGTGTCGTTACTTGGAATACTCCCGAGCGGCAGTTGGAACGTTTGACAATCACGCAGTTGAATCTGTATTATGGCGTTGTCTAAGCGAGCCGAGTACGGTGCTGAATTTGTCGCAGAGAATGCGAGATCAATAAAGCTGCCGTTTGCTGAAGTCACTCCGGTCTTGTCGTGATTGCTGATTATCGCTTTCGTAATGGTGAATTTGACACCGGCATAAACAAATTTGTGCGGCGCTTCGCTGGGTAATGTGTATTCGATTACTGGAATAGGGTTTGCGGTGCTCAAGGCAGGAGTTGTGGCAACCTGGGTTGCCATGATACACGGTACTATACTCGCTTCGGCAGCAGGCATAGCATTTATGGGCGTCGCAGTGGTTGTAGCGGCATCGGCGCTCGCCCACTTGGTCTGAACTCCCATGAGGCTGTAGCCGAACAGTGTCGCGGTTACAGCCGCGATCATTAAAAGATGGAATAGCTTATATTTCATGGTTTCCTCCAGATTCATATCGAAATAGGTGCAATCGTGAATGCAGGGTGCCAACGTATATCATCGGCCAATGGTAAATAACACACGTTATGCAGGTAGAATACCGTCATCGAGTTCTAAAACTGGATATAGGATCGGGTATAGGAACATAAAAACCAAATAAAAAGGGGGGATCAATATGGGATTTACGGATCTACTGTCACGATCGCATCCGGACTCCTCAGTTTGATCGGCTGAAGGCGAAAACCCTGGCATTACTCTTGCCATTTTAGTTTGCGGATTATGACGTAAATGAGGGTGGTGATGCAGGGGTAAGTAGCACAGGCATAATGGGTCAACGGAAGTCGACGAGGAAGTGAAAGCAATGCCCAATTGTCCGCGATGTGGATCAGGCCACGTGATTAAGAACGGACATATCCATTTTGCTTCCTTGCAACTTCGCTACCTTTATCCTCAATAAGATTCTTAACGGACGTGACTCATGACAAATCAAATTTCATCCGGTAAAAGCACTGAAGTCTCCTGGTCGCTCGATTAGACAACCGTTTATGGCACGCTGTTCAGGCCATCTGGCCCCGTCCCCTTTCCCGCCGTGGTGATGGTGGCGGGCAGCGACCCAACTGATCGCGATTGGAATACGCCGCTCCTACCGGGTACCAATGGCAGCGCCCGGCTGCTGGCGGAGGCACTGACCCAGGCCGGGATCGCTTCCCTGCGCTATGACAAGCGTGCTTCTGGCCCGCATATACACGAAAACATGCAGTCCCTTATCGGCAAGATTAGTATGCAAAGCCATCTGGACGAGCTTGCCGGAGCCGTGAGCACGATTGCCAGTTACGACTACATTAGTAAGGACAAGATATTCGCGCTCACTAACAGCGAGGGCGCACTTCATGCCCTGAACTATCAGGTCAGCAACCCAGCGATTCCGTTTGCGGGCCTCGTGCTGACGTCCCCTCCCGGACGGACGGTCGGCGCTGTCGGGCGCTCCCAGATAGCGGCACAGGTGGCTGGCATTCCGAATGGCGAGGCGATGATGACCGCCTACGATGCGGCAATTGCCAACTTCATCGCAGTAGAACCCTTCACGCCCGATCCAGCACTGGCGCAGGTTGCCCAGATGCTTCTTCAAGTGCTTACCAGTCCGGCGAATCTGCCCTTTGCTCGTGAGTTATGGATAGCGGACGCGGCTACCCTGCTCAAACAGATACAGGTTCCCGTGCTGATCGTCATCGGCAAGAAGGACCTTCAAGTTGATTGGCAGGCCGACGGCGAACCGTTACAGCGTGCGGCGGCAGAAAAGAAAGATGTGACCTTCATCTTCCCTGAGAACGCCAATCATGTCCAGAAATATGAGCCGAAAAGTCGAGCCGAACTTGTGCCAACCGAGGGGGTGGCTGGTTATAACGCACCCGACGCGCATCTGGACGAAGAGGCGCAGGCCAGCATTCTAAAGTGGCTGGTTGCCCACGCCTGATCGATCATGCCAGGAGCGGAAATTCTGCAAGTTGCCTGTGGGGGGTCAGATAACGGATCCGAGCGTAGTTTGGGGCTTACGCGGCATACTGGTAGTCGTGATGAAGTCCTCCCAGAACTGGGTGTGAGACAACTTTTTGATGTGCCGGCTGAGTCAATAGTCGACCTTCAGGCAGAACTGGGATCCGCTGTCCAATCCCTTGATGCGGTCGTGCCTGGTTGCAAAATGTGATGTACTCTTGCAAAACCCTACGGTACTGGCCGAATATCTTATCCACGCAGAATTTTGGAGGTCGGGAGATTCTTTGAGAGCTGAAAAATGCAAAGACTCGGATTAGTGTTTAAGCACTGAGGCTTTTCCCGGAATCTGTGTGATAGCCATGTTGACGCAGAATACGATATATGGCTTGAATGGTCAGTCCATATTCTTCGGCCAAATAAACGACTCGCTCACCAACCTTGTAGCGCTCAACAATATCCTGGTCGCGCATTTCGCGTATGAACTGGTTCTTTTTTTGAGGATCTTGCGGCATTGGGATTGGATAAAGAATGCGAAGAAGGCGTTGTGCTGCTGTTTTCGGCGATGTACCAGATATGACCTGGAAGCCCTCCGAGGCCATATCTGGTACACCACCAAATTGTCTCCGTAAGTATTTACGGCTGTTGTGGGGGTCAGGTTTGATGATAAGCATAGAATGCTGACCATTTGCCTGTTTTGTCGTATGCTGAGTACAAAAGTGACTTGGGCGCCCACAATGACTTACAGGAATAATTGGTGTGCCAATGTGGAACGGATAGCTTAATCAGCCGCCATTCAGGATTACGACCGTGCCGCCTGGCGTTATAATCCCAGATGAGGTTTTTTTACCCTATGGGCTTCCGCAGACCCTGGCTGGTCTGCATTTCTTGGCCTTTATCATGCTCATACTCAACCGCTTCACCCGCCTCGTCGCCTTTGCCTTATAGTTAATAACAGGCTCTAAACCAGCAAGTCGCGGTTCTTCTTGAGGGCAGCCAGTGTCGCCTCAATGTCGCCCATTGTATTGTAAAAGTGGGGTGAGATGCGCAGGTTATTGTCCCGACTGGACGTAATGACACCACCAGCCGCCAGCCGATTCACCAGTTGCCCCACATCGTTCGACTTTATCGTGATGAGCGCGCCGTGTTGCCGGGGCGTCACGGGCGTTACAACGTTGAAGCCCGCGCGCATGGCACCCTCAATCAGCGCTTCGGTGAGCATCCCGATATGAGTCTCGATCGCGTCAACGCCAAGTGTCTGAACCAGATTCACGCCGGCTAACCCGGCGTAAATGTTGGGGATCGGTGGCGTGCCGGACTCGAAGCGGCGCGCGCTTGGCGAGGGGGTATTGGCTGTTGGATCCATCGCAAAAATATTCTGCTGCGAGAACCAGCCAATCGCCGTTGGATGCAGCCCCGCGATCAAATCCTCGCGGATATACAGAAAAGCCAGGCCAGCCGACGCGAGCAGATATTTGAGCGTGCCGCCCACCATGAAATCGACGCCAAGCTGCCGAACATCGAGCGGAGTCGTGCCAACCGATTGGTACACATCCGCCACGACGAGTGCCCCTCGACGATGCGCCAAATGCACGATGGCCGGAATATCGAGCTTCGCCCCATTTCGGAAACACACATGGGTCAGCGAGACGATGAGGGTCTGGTCATCAATCAGGCGCTCGAAAGTTTCCAACGGGATTGTGTTGCCCGAGGCGGGCGCATGAATGACCTTCGCGCCACGTCCTTCTTGTGCGTGCCAGACCTGCCCCACTGTCGGGAATTCAAAAGCCGTACTGACGACTTTGTTGCGTTTCCCCGTGAATGAGAGCGCACTGGCGAGCGCACTGACTCCTGCTGACACCGAAGTCATCACAGCCACTTCATCGGGTGTCGCGTGGATCAGGTTGGCGATGCTGCTGCGCATCGCCTCTGCACGCTCAACCCAGTAGTTCCAGGGCGCGCCTTGCTCATCCCAATCACATAGATACTGTTCGTAAGCGCCGCGTACATCACTGGAGAGCGCGCCTTGCGAACAACTGTTGATATACACTTGTTTTTGGAAAATCGGAAAGCGTTCGCGTATCGCTTCGACATCAATCCGCCGCATCTTTCACCTCAACCGCCCAAATAGGCCGTTCGCATTTGTTCGTTGTTCAATAAATTCTCAGCTTTGTCGGCCAGCACGACACGCCCCGTTTGCAGAACATAACCCCGGTCGGCGGCGGCCAGCGCCATGTTTGCATTCTGTTCGACCAGCAAGAGCGTCATGCCTTGCTCATGAATGGTCTGGATGAACGCGAATGTACTTTCGACCAGCAACGGCGACAAACCCATACTTGGCTCGTCCATCAGCAGCAAACGTGGGCGGGACATCAACGCACGTGCCACCGCGAGCATCTGTTGTTCGCCGCCGCTGAGTGTACCACCGCGCTGCTTGAGGCGCTCTTTGAGACGCGGAAAAGTACCCAGCACGCGATCCAGATCGTCGCGGATGGCGGCCCGGTCGCTGCGTAGATAGTGACCCATTTCCAGGTTTTCGAGGACGCTCATCATGCCGAAGATGCGGCGGTTCTCCGGCACGACCGCTATCCCACGCTGAATGCGATACCCCGTCGGCTTATCGTTGATCAGTTCGCCATCGAAAATAACCGTGCCGCTCTCTGGCCGCACAATACCTAGGATCGTTTTGAGCGTCGTTGATTTGCCACACGCATTGCCGCCCAACAAGCAGACCATCTCACCGGGGTAGACCACCAGATTCACATCTTGCAGAATATGAATCGGCCCATAATAGGTGTTCACATTCTCAAGCGCGAGCAGTGGCTTACTTGGTGTTTCCATGCTTCCGTCCGAGATAGGCTTCGATGACTCGTTCGTTGCTCACCACCTCGCGGTACGTTCCCTCGGCGATCTTTTCGCCGTAATCCAGCACGATGACGCGATCCGAAACGCCCTCGATCACCTTCATATCATGCTCGATGATCAGTATCGTATAGCCGCCACGCACCTGTAGGTCACCGATCAGATGCGTTATTTCTTCTGTCTCATGTGGATTCATGCCAGCGGCAGGTTCATCCAGCAGCAGCAGCTTCGGCTCGGTCGCCATTGCGCGGGCAATCTCGAGACGGCGGCGGTTAGCATAGGATAGGCTGTAGGCGGGTTGATCGTAGCGATAGCCCGCCAGCCGCTCGCCAAAAAAGGCCAGCTTTTCTTCCGCCGACTGACGGATACGGGCTTCCTCCGCCCGGAAAAAGGGTCGGCGCAGCACGATCTGCCAAAACCGCGCGTGCGTGCGTGGATAGGCGGCAGCCATCACATTCTCGATCACCGACATATTGAGGAACAGCCGCAGCGATTGAAACGTCCGGGCAATGCCGCGCCCGGTGACCGCACTGGGAGCCAGCCCCATCAGATTTTGGCCTTCAAAAAGGATACGTCCCGTGTCGGGGGGGTATAAACCCGTGATCAGGTTGAGGACGGTCGTCTTGCCCGCGCCATTCGGCCCTATCAAGCTGACGATCTCGCCCGGGTCAACCGCGAACGATAACCCATTGACGGCCTGCAATCCGCCGAAGTGCTTGCTAACCGATTCGAGTGCCAGAAGTGCCATGCTCAGGCGATCTCCACGCGGCGCTGCCCCATGAGACCCTGCGGACGATAATTCATCAGCACAATCAAAGCCACACCCGTCAGCAGCAAAACCGTCGTGCTGGGTTCCTGCGAAAGCCGCGTCTCCCACACGAAAGCCAGCAAATATAGCCCCACCACCAATATCGGATCACGGTAGCGCTCGCGGATCTGAGTCAGCAGCACGAACAATCCGACGACCACGAAAAACAGCAGATTGCCCACATCGGTGGCCGTCCGCGCGCTGGCCGGGATGACCAACCAAGCCTCGATCGGGTTGCTGGCAATGCTCAGTGACTCGGCAGGCAGCACCGCGCCCGCGATCAAACGAATCACGATCCCACCCATGATCAGCGCGCTGAGAACAAGCAGGAATCGCCAGCGGGGGCGTAATAAGAGCGCCAGCAGCGCCAAAATCCCGCCGAAAAAGACGATTTGTTGCAATTCGATACCCACAATCTGCGTCCCAGGCCGCAGGACCTCTGGTACGAAGGTGATCACGAACGCGCCCGCGATCATGCCCCACAAGCTGCCCGTCCCGCCGAGTACCACCATCGCGTACAGGGTGATGAGCAGTGGCAAATCGAAATTGCCCGGAAACACCGACCCCTGCCACGCCGCGAACAAACAGCCCGCAAAGCCCGCGATCCCCGCGCCGACCGCAAACGCCAGCAGCCGCATCCGATTGGTGGGGATGCCCATTGCTTCGGCGGCCAGCGCGTCCTCGCGGATCGCCCGCCAGGCGCGCCCGATCCGCGATCGATTCAGGACAAGGATAGCCGCTAACACCAATGCGAGTGTGAGCAGCAGCAAATAATAATAGGCGGTCACTGACTGCGCCGATAATCCGCTTACATGGAGTGGATCGAGCGCCGTGATGCCATTCGGGCCGCCCGTCAGGTTGATCGGCGTCGCGGAGCCGGGCAGCCCGACGCGGTTCATGGAAGTCATGAGTTGCACGAAAATTTGCCCGAAGCCCAGCGTCACGATCGCCAGATAGTCGCCTTGCAGCCGCAGCGAGGGCAATCCCAGAACGAACCCCACGCCGATCGTCAGCAGCGTCACCAGCGGCAAACTGACCCACGTTGGCAAGTGAATATTGAACTGCGCAGACGACAGCAGCGCATAGCCATAGCCGCCGACGCCGAAAAAAGCCACATAGCCCAGGTCGAGCAGCCCGGTCAATCCGACCACCACGTTCAGTCCGAGCGCCAATATCGCGTACAGCCAGACCAACCCACCGACGCGCAAGATATAGTCATTCTGCACGAGCAGCGGGAGCAGCAAGGGCACGGCAGCCAGCAGCACAATTTGTGCGAGACGTGGCAGGCTCGCCCAGCGTTCGCTGATCCCGGCGAACAGCGGATTTTGCCCACGTCGGCGCTTTTCGTGCTGGGCCACCCACTCATCCTGGCCGAGCTTGTCCAAACTCATGCTCACACCTTCTGCGGCGCGCGCACGCCGAGTAGCCCACTGGGCCGGATCAACAGGATCAAAATGAGCACGCCGAACGCGATCACATCTTTATAGGTCGGCGAAATGAAGCCGATCGCAAAGGTTTCGATGAGTCCGAGCAGAAGGCCGCCCAGCATTGCGCCGGGAATATTGCCGATCCCGCCCATGACCGCTGCGGTGAAGCCTTTCAGCCCGGCAGCGAAGCCCATGAAGTGATAAATCTGGTTAAAGACCAATCCAAATAATACGCCCGCCGCGCCGGCCAGTGCGGAACCGATGAAGAACGTCGCCAAAATGACACGATCGACATCGACACCCATCATGGCGGCGGCTTCCCGATCGATCGAGACGGCACGCATCGCGCGTCCCAACCGGGTGCGCTGGGCAAAATAGGTCAGCGCGATCATCAACAGCACCGCGATGACGATAACCAGCGCGCGCGTCAGCGAGAGGTGCGCCGAGCCAATGTCGAGACCCAAGCGCGGCCCAATGAGCAGCTCGGTTCGATAGTTCCGATAGCGCGCTGATTGCGTCAGCAAAATCGCGTTTTGCAGAAAAAACGACACCCCCAGGGCACTGATCAAGGGGGCGATACGTGGCGCACTACGCAGCGGGCGATAGGCGACCCGCTCGATCGCCACCCCGATGATCCCCGTGCCGAGCATCGTCACGACAAGCATACAAAAGATGACCAAAGCGGCGGGAACCAACGGTGTCTGATCGGGCACGAGCGCATTCAGCACGCCATAGCCGATGAACGCGCCCACCATGAACACATCGCCATGTGCAAAATTGAGCAGCCCCAAAATGCCATAGACCATCGAATAACCCAGCGCGATCAGTGCGTAGACCGCGCCGAGCGTCAAGCCATTCACGAGTTGTTGAGGGACTTGAGACAGGAATGCTTGCATGGGTTAAACCGAGCGGACACGGTGCGCCCGTGTCCGCATAGGCAAACTGTGTGCTTAGTTGGCGGCGGTCGCAGCGGGCGTGGCAGCCATCGTTGCCGACATGGTGGCGCTCGCGGTGGGCGATGCCGGGGTCGGCACGAGAACGAACGCACCTTTTTGCACCTGGAAGATGAAGAACGACGCACCTACGATGTCACCTTTGGCGTCGAACTTGACCGGAATACCCAGAATGCTGCTGGCATCGTCCGTCTTGGCGACTTCAGCCAGAACCGAGGCGCGGGTCGGGGCACCGGCTTTGGCGGCGCGCTGGATGGCTTCGAGCAGCACTGTGGTGGCCGCATACGACGGGCCGCCAAACGAGCCGAACGTGCCATACTGCTTCTCATAAGCCGCTACCACGTCCTTCGCGCCCGCCACACCGTGAATATCCGGCGCGAAGAACGAGACGAAGGCACCCTCCGTGGCACCCGCCGCCGACTTGATGAAATCGTCGGGCGAGAAGTCACCATCGGCGCCGAACAGGGTGGCCTTGACATTCTGCTCGGCCATTTGCTTGGCGATCTGCGCAGCCTGATTCGCCAGTTGGAACGGCACAAAGACGACATCCGGTGTAGCACCCTTCATGCGTGTCACGAGCGCCGAGAAGTCGCTGTCCTTTTGCGTGATCGAGTCGCGCTCGGTGGGAATGTTCAGACCCTTGAGCGTCTTCTCGACCTCATCGGCCAGCCCCGAACTGTATGAAGTCTGGTCATCGATCACATACACATTCTTGGCTTTCAGGATATTTGCCATGTACATCGCATCTGTTGGCCCTTGCACGTCATCGCGCGGTACGACGCGGAAAAACGTTTTGACGCCTTTTTCAGTGAGGGAGGGGCGCGTCGCTGAGGGCGAGATGAACGCGATATTGAGGGGTGCAAAAATGGGCGAGACAGCTTCGACTTCCTGGCTACCTGCCGGACCAACGACACCCACCACATCATTGTTGGAGACGATGCTCTGAGCACCCGTCACTGCTTTGGCGGCGTCGAGTTGGGTATCGACTTCGATGAGCTGCACACTCATGCCCGATGCTTTATTGAAATCGGCGACGGCCAATTTAGCGAAGTTGAGCTGTTCCTGACCGACCGAAGCAGCATTACCCGTGAACGGCCCCATGATCGCTATTTTGACGGTGGTCGCGGCGGCTGCCTGATGGCTGTAGCCAGCCAACAGCATGACTGTGACGAGCGTTATTGAACCCAGTTTTACGATTACCGAAACACTATGTTTGGACATGAACAATATTCTCCAGATGGTTTGAGTTTACGATTGGTTTCAACGGATGAGCGGCACATTGTGCTAAGGTTGGTGACGACTCCTCTTGAAACTAGGGGAAGCTGCCCGATGGTACACGGTGATTCAGGCGGGCGCAATCGCCAGAACACGCAGGGGACTGCCCGACCCATTGACGATTTTGAGCGGTGCGGCAATAACGATAGCACCCGTGGTGGGCAGTTGATCCAAATTGATGAGGCTTGTGATGCCGAACTTACCTGCTCCGTGCATGAAAGTGTGATTGGGGAAGGGTGGATCGAAGCCACCCGCTTGACCCGCATCCGTGCCTACCGTCTCCACGCCGACACCCAGAATGTCGCGCTGTATCGCCAGGAACTGCGAGCACGAAGCCTGGAAGCCCGGCGAGTGTGCGCCATCCGCACCCACGCCTAGAAATGCCGCGCGATCGGTGCGCTTGCTCCAGCCCGTCCGCAGCAGCACCCACGCCCCCGCCGGAATCCGCCCGTGCGTGCCTTCCCAGGCTTCGACATACTCCGTCGTCAGCAAGAAATCTGGATATTGACGCACCTCGGCAGTCACATCGATCACGCAGGCGGGGCCGATGAATTTGTGCGGCTGAATGGTGTCAGTCGCATTGTTGGGTAGGTCTTTTCCGGTGACCCAATGGATGGGCGCGTCGAAGTGCGTACCGGTGTGTTCGCCCAGGTTCAGGATATTCCAGTACCAACCCGGCCCATTGCTGTCATAGCGCGAAATCTCGGTCAAGGTCAACCCCGGTGACGGTGCAAACATCGGCGGCAGATCGATCACGGGCGTGTCCGGAGCGAGCGGCGTGGTCAGATCGACAATCTTGAGGCGGCCAGCGGCGAGCGCTTCCAACAGTTGAGCCAGAATATTCAGCTGCGAATTATCCATCGATCGAAACTCCTCTCATGCCTTGACGCAGCGCTTCGAGGCTGCGCTTGAATTGAAATCGATTTTCAAGAAGCGGCAAATCCATATGAAAACTCTTCGGCCCGATGGCCTCAACCTTGGAAACGATGGTTGTCAATTGATCACCGTTCAAGGCCGCTGTGACCGCCTGACTCAGCCGCTCCGAAGTATCCGCTTCAACAACGATCGGGATGCCGGACGCTTTGGCGATGCCCGCTAGGTCAGTGCCCGTCGCCGTCGCGGTGGGGAAGCCACCTACCGAAAGCAAACTCTCGTTATCGAAAACAATATGGAGCAAATTGCCCGGCTTGTATCGTGCCATCGTGCTGAGCGTGCCCAGATTCATGAGGAGCGAGCCATCGCCATCGATCACGATGACTTTGTGTTCAGGCATACACAGTGCGATGCCCAATCCCATCGAGGATGCCAACCCCATCGCATGTTCCAGATAAAAAAAGTTATGGCGATGGCCGATCATATAGAGTTCGGCGGCCACCGCACCCATGATCGTCACCACAATGTGCTTTTCCAGTTCGGGATAAATCGCTTGCAAGGCGTCGTTACGCAGCATCATGGCAATGGTTCCTCCCACATCAATTCGCGCGACAAGAGGACGGCCACCGGATGCAGGGCAGCAGCGGCCAGTGTTTGCGCGTCTTTGATACGTCGCCGAATATCCGCTGGGTTCGTCAGATGCCAGATCGGGATATTCATCGCGCGCAAAATCGGTTCGGTCGTCAGGCCGCCTTGCGTTTGCCAGGGGTCTTTTTCGCCCATGTGACCACGATAGCTGATCAGCATTAGCAGGGGAATTTTGTAGAGCAGCGCCAGCGAAACGATCGGATTGATGGCGGCCAAAAAGCCATGATTCTGCATCAGCAGCGCGGAGTTGACGCCTGCCAAGTATGCACCTGCCGAAATTCCAATGGCTTCTTCCTCCTTGGCGATGCGCACCAAGATCGTGTCCGGGTCGTCGTCGGCCAGTCGAATCAAATGGACGAGCCAAGTTTCGGGCAGCGCCGACATGATTTTGACATCGCAGGCTTTGAGCGCTTCGTAAATCAGCTTGGAATTGGTCATTGAAACGGGCATGGCAGCCTCGAAACTTCTATGTACGTAATGATCACTAAAATCTTTTTTCGTATCTTTAGAGGTTGGTGCGCAACTGTATCGCGCTGCTGTAGAATTGGCAAATGATCCGCGAACCTCAGCTCAATATCGATAAAATTTTAGGAGGCGGTGGCCGCCGCGATTGAAATGAACCTTGTGTGTGCCCGGTGTGGTAAAGAATTCGCGGTTGGGACGCTCGGCCGCTGCGCGATCTGTCGGGGCATTCTGACCCCCGTTTATTCTAACGAAGCTGTGCGAGCGCTGGCGACGATTTCGCCGGGGCGCGGCATCGATCGCTACCGAGCGGTGCTGCCTGTCACCATCCCGATTCCCTACCTGGGTGAGGGTGATACACCGTTGATCCGATCACGGCGGCTGGGCGAGAGCATTGGGCTGTCGAACTTATATTTCAAGCACGAGGGGCTGAATCCGAGCGGCGCGTTCAAAGATCGGGCAGGTGCGCTGGCCGCCGCCTTAGCTTTGGAGGCGGGCGCGGATCAAGTCATCACAGCCTCTTCCGGCAATGCCAGTTCCGCGATTGCAGCGTACTGCGCGGCGGCGGGTCTCCGGTGTATCATCCTGATGGAACCCGGTAATCCCGCTGCCAAGCTCCGCCAAACCGTGGCGACGGGTGCTTCGGTGCTATTGATCAAGGGGGTATTCGCGCATGGGCCGGATGTCCTCGGCGATCTGTTGATCGCGCTGGCGGCACGCATTCGGGCGTACCTGGGCTTTGTCTGGGCACCCGTAAATCCGTACATTTTGGAGGGAATCAAGACAATTTCGTATGAGATTGTGGGTCAACTGCCGGGTGCCCCGGATGTCGTCGTTGGGCCGGTCGGCGGTGGCGATATGTTCGCGGCGCAGTGGCGCGGCTATCGGGAACTCGTGCGCGCGGGTGTCATCGAGCGCCCCCCATATATGATCGGTGTGCAGTCGAGCGAGGCGGCGCCGCTAGTGACCGCCTTCGATGCACAGGCCGACTCGGTGGCGACGCTGCCCTATGCCCGGTCGCGCATATCGGGCATCAACGTTTCATTCACAGGCGATCATGCGCTGGCCGCCGTTCATGAATCCGGGGGCGCGGCGATTCGCGTGCGCGATGCAGATGTACTGGCGATGCAGGCGCGACTGGCGCTCGAAGAGGGAATCTGGGTCGAGCCAGCGGGCGCGGCGGCGATCACGGCGCTGCCGCAATTGTTCGCGGCAGGCGGCATCCGCGCTGATCAGCGTATCGTCTGCATTCTAAGCGGCGCGGGGTTCAAAGATGCGCACCTGGCCGAAGATCGCACCGCGACGATTCTGGAACAAGCAACGCTTCCACTGGAACTTGAAGCGATCGCAACAGCCTGCCTGGAAATTTAGCCGCAATGGCGAGCGACCACACGGGGTTCGCCCCTACTCACGACTGTTTGTCTGTGCTGAATTTGTTTGCCTTCGGACTTTGGTTTACACTGAGGCGAGAATGGCTTTCTCAAGACGTGCGGACACTTAAACAGCGTGCATTATAAAAACCTCGGCAGAACCGGTCTCAAAATTTCGGTGGTTGGGCTAGGCTGTGGCAACTTCGGCGGGATCGGGAGCGCGCCTGCCTTCTTTGGCAAAGGCGAAACCGAAAAAGAGGCTATTATACTGATGGATGCCGCCTGGGAGATGGGGATCAATTTCTTCGATACCGCCGATGCGTATGGCGGTGGTCGCAGCGAAACGTACATCGGGAACTGGCTGCAAACGAAGGGCGCGCGCGTCAAAGATCAGGTCATCCTGAGTTCCAAGGTATTCAACCCTATCGGCGATGGGCCGAACGAGCGGGGATTATCGCGCCACCATATCCTGCGGCAAGTTGATGCGAGTTTATCGCGGCTGGGCGTCGATCACCTGGATATGTATCTGATCCACGAACCTGACCCAGAGACACCATTGGAAGAGACATTGAGCGTGCTCGATGATCTGATCCATCTGGGCAAACTGCGCTATATTGGCGCTTCACAAATGCCCGCTTGGCTGCTGACCAAAGCACTTTGGATCAGCGACAAGTATCACCTGCACCGTTTCGATTGGGTTCAGAACGCTTACAACTTATTGGAGCGAACAGACGAACATGAGATGTTCCCGCTATGCGCTGATCAGCGATTGGGATACACACCGTTCAGCCCGTTGGCGGGCGGTCTCCTGACGGGGAAATACCTCCTTGATCGAAATTATCCGGCAGGCTCGCGCATGACGCTGCGCCCTGAGCCCTACCTCCGCTTTTGGAATCCAGGGGTTTTCGAGGGACTGGCACGCTTCAAAACGGCTGCCGAAGCACGCGGACTGAGTCCGGCGGGGTTGGCGCTCGCGTGGGTGATGAACAACCCATTCGTGTCCGCACCGCTGCTCGGACCGCGCAAACTCGAACACTTCGAGCCAGTGCGAGAGGCGCTCCAAGTCCATTTGATGGCGGATGAATGGGCGGAGATTGCGGCATTGCTGCCGGTCTGACGCGTCACGAAAAAAAGAGGGCAATAATATCTATGGAAATTCTGATCATTAACCAAACGGAGGTCATCGAACTTCTCCCGATGACCGAGTGCATCGCGGTGATGCGCGACGCACTCGAGCGGCTGACCGAGGGCGACGTGATCTTGCCGCTGCGACCGATCATGTGGCTGCCCGAAAAAGTCGGCGCGCTCGGCATGATGCCCGCCTATATCGGTGGAAATGCCATAATGGGACTGAAAGTGGTCAGTGTCTTTCCAGGCAATCATGGCACTGAATACGACTCGCACATGGGCGCGGTGATGTTGTTCGAGACGCAACATGGTCGCCCGTTGGCCCTCGTCGATGCCAGCGAGATCACGGCCATCCGCACGGCGGGCGTGAGCGGTGTCGCCACCGATCTGCTGGCGCGTGCGGATGCATCCGATTTGTGCATTATGGGCGCAGGCGTCCAAGCGCGCTCGCACCTCGCGGCAATGTTGGCCGTGCGCCCGATCGAGCGGGTCCGCATCTGGAGCCGCAATCATGAGCACGCAAAAACGCTGGCCGACGACGAATCAACGCGACGAGGCATCCCGATCGAAGCTATCGAGTCGGCACGGGGGGCGGTGGAGGGCGCGAGTCTGATCTGCACGACGACTGCTGCGCCGGATCCGATTCTGTTTGGTCAGTGGCTCGCGACTGGGACGCACATCAACGCAGTTGGATCGAGCGTGCCCTTCACCCGCGAACTGGATACGGCTGCCGTCGTCAAGTCGCGGTTGTTCGTGGATCGACGCGAATCGACGATCCACGAGGCGGGCGACTACTTGTTCCCACAACGCGAAGGGGCTATCAGCGAAGATCACATCCAGGGCGAGATCGGTGAACTGCTGCTCAGTAAAGTCGCGGGGCGCAACTCGCCGACGGAGATCACGTTGTTCAAGTCGTTGGGGTTGGCCGTCGAGGATGTGGCTGCGGCCTATCATATTTATCAACGGGCGGTTGCCGAGAAACGTGGAGCCTGGGTGGAATTGGGCGGAGGACGACATGGTAGCAATCACTGAAAATACGGCTCCGATTCCATTGGCCGAAATACAGGCGGCGCGCGAACGAATCAAGGGAAGTGTCATTCGATCGCCGCTCGTCCGGCTCAATGTGGACGATGCCTCTGCCGAAATCTATTTGAAACTCGAAAACCTGCAACCCATCGGTTCTTTCAAGCTACGAGGTGCAGGCAACGCGATCGCCCTCGCCACGCCCGAGCAACTCAAGGCGGGCGTGTATACGGCCAGCGCCGGGAATATGGCACAGGGCGTCGCCTGGCACGCGCGACGGCTCGGCATCCCTTGTACCGTGATAGTGCCAGACGATGCGCCTGAGACTAAGCTCAGCGCGATCACCCGATTGGGCGCGCGGATCATCAAAATCCCGCATGACGCTTGGTGGCAGGTCATCGTGACGCACGAGTTCGCAGGCATGACGGGTTTATTTGTCCATCCGGTGAGCGATCCAGCGGTGATGGCGGGCAATGGCACAATCGGTCTAGAAATCCTGGAAGATTTGCCCGATCTGGATGCTGTCGTGATCCCATATGGCGGCGGTGGGCTGAGCACAGGCATCGCGTCTGCCGTGCGCGCGCTCAAACCCGCGACACGCATTTATGCCAGCGAGGTCGAGACTTCGGCGGCGTTAGCAGCGGCGCTGGCGGCAGGCAAGATTCGAACGATCGACTATAAGCCGACCTTCGTTGATGGCATCGGGAGTTCCAGCGTCCTAGCCGATATGTGGCCGCGCGTCCGAGCGATGCTAGATGGCTCACTAGTCGCTTCACTGGCTCAGGTTTCCGATTCGATCCGGTTGTTGGCGGAGCGCAATCGAATCATTGCGGAGGGGGCAGGGGCGAGTTCGGCAGCGGTCGCGTTGGCGGGCAAAGCTGGCGCTGGCAAAGTGGTGTGCATCATTTCGGGTGGCAATATCGATGCGGCCAAACTCATCAAGATATTCAGTCGTGAAATGTAGCACGATTTGCTACTGGTGGTCAAAAACCTTGTTTTGGAGCCGTAGCGCTTGATGCTAACTGGCTAGACGTGAAAGCAGCTACCACAACCATAGGCTAGTCCTGCTTATGTGTGTTCCCCTCGGCCTCACGGGTCGCCGTGGGCGATGAGGCCATGCCGCCAAGCCAGCGCGGCAGCTTGCGTCCGATCGGTCACGCCCTGTTTGCTGAAGTTCATGCTCAGGTAATTATGCACGGTTGTGGGGTCACTTAAATATTCTGGCCTAATTTTCTACTCAAAATCGGTATCATCAGCAAGAACGGTAAAGATGATGTCGTGGGGAGAAAATCAGATACTTCTGCCGAGTATCTTGGAAACAGGTCTCGAAGATTGTTCAACCTATCGTTGATCGGGTTGAACACAAGCTGAAAGAGTGGGCCAAACCGGTATCTGAGAGTCTGGAGGTAGGCACAGTCAACGACCTAATGAAAAGTAAACCGACGCTGATTGCTGAAAATGCGTTTTTGAGACAGCAACTCGTCCTAAACTGACATGTATGGATCGTCGGCTTGTTGGTATTGCTTGCTAGTCGAGTCCGCCAGTGGAAGAACGCACTGTTGCTTGTCAAACCAGACACGCTCCTGCGCTGGCATAAGCCAGGGTTCAAACTGTTCTGGCGCTTGAAATCGGACAGTGGCTACCCGCAGGGTAAAAACTCTCATCCGGCCGGCATTCACATATCAAAAAACAGCTTCACGCAGCCAGCAAAGCTTTGGGTAGTCGCTAAAATCCATGAAGGCGAAGAATACGGTATATCGCCTGTATGGTCAGCATGTACTCTTCAGCTAAGTCAACGACCCGCTCACCGGCTCGATAGCGCTCAACAATATCTTGATCGCGCATTTCGCGTATAAGCTGGTCCTTCTTTTGAGGGTCTTTCGGCATTGGGATTGGATAGAGAATGCGAAGAAGGCGCTGTGCTGCGATTTTCGGTGATGTACCAGATATGGCCCCGAAGCCCCTTCAAGGCATAAAACGCTCCAACCGAAGAAATGGGTGTCTGGTGCGGATTCTTGGAAGTTGGGGGCAGAACAATCAGTCAGTTTCCCTTCATCTACATAGAGTTCGTAGCGCGCAATCAGGTAGCGGTCCGCATCCGGCTTCAGTTGGAAGTCGATGATACGTCGTGTGTCCATGTCAACGTATACCGACTCGAATAACCCGCGAATCATGATCTGCCTATCTTCTGGTGTCGCAACGGGCCATGATTCTGCAATGTGCTGGAATGACTCGGCATACGAAATGAGTTCGTGATCTGGCGCGGCTAGTTTGCTTACCTGGGCTTCCAGGTGGGCAACCTCGCGCTCAAGTAGTTCTTTGCGTTTGATGTACTCCTCGCGGCTGAGGTCGCCATCTTCGAACAAGTAGCGAGCTGCTTCTAACCGTCGTCGAGTCTTGGCGAGGGTGTTCGTCGCATCGCCCTCGAAGGTTGAAACAGTTGACGCTACGGCAACGCTTGAGGCATCAGTCCGCCCCTGCTTGACCAGCACGGAGACTTGTTCTGGGGACGCGGCGAGCAGCTCAACAAGGCGCAGGAAGTGCGTTTCCAACTCATCCGTTCGGACAGATCGACGATGACACGTGCAGGGGATGCCCTGATAATGGCGGTAGTGGAGGGTGTTGGATTTGTTGGTGCCCCCAATTTTGGCACGCAAGGCTGGGTTTTTCTCTACTCTAGCCCGGTATTCGCAGCGGGCGCAATAGAGGATGCCCGTCAATGGATAACAATAGGCAGCCTGTACTGAGCCAAAAGGCCGTGTCGAGAAGCTGCGCGTGGTTTGGATCTCGGCGACAGCGCGGATCAACTCTAAATCGAAGACACTTCGCCCCGTGTCATACAGCACGCCAGGCGCGTTTTCAATCAGGTTCGCGGCCATATCGCGGCTACGGCCCGCTATGGAAAGTCCGGCATAAGCCCGCCAGTTAGCAATCACACGTCGAACATCATCGCGGGTGATACGCCTCGGTTTACCGTTACGAGATCGAAATGCCCAGCCCTCTTTAACGACTTGCTGGGCAATCACGTTCAATCCATGCTGATTCGCGCTATACAGTTCCAGAATGTGTTTTGCACAATCATGGTAGCCCTTCCAGATGGCACCGGCACATGGTTGAGTATCGCCTGCTATTCCAGCCAGAGCGCTGCCGTCGGGCAATCGCCACGCACCAAAGGGACTGACTTTCAAATAGCCATCATCATCGCGGATCGTCCCGAATGGCGGTAAGCCCATCGTCTTTCCTTCGCTGCGCCGGTGGGCAACACTGTCACGCATCCGTTGGGCGATGTCGGCGGCGTAATATTCGTCCATCATGGCAATGAAGCTGGCGTTCAGACGGTCGCGCGGGTCAGATAGGTCAAGTTCCCGCCCTGGTGCGGCCAATGCCAGGAAAAGGTGATGTTCCTCAATCCACTCGATCAGTTGCCCAACTCTCCAACCTTTGCGATGCAGCCGCGACAGGTCATTGGCAACGATGGCAACCACGTCAAGATCGTCGAGATGGGTTTTAAGCGCTAACCAACCAGGACGATTCTTCTCTTGACGGCCAGATTTGTGACCTTCGGCATCGATGAACCATTTAGGAATCCAGCCTTTACGGTCGCATAGCGCTTGAATGTTGGCACGCTGGCGTTCGGGGCTGTCGTTATCTGGGCCTCGTTTCTTCTTGGAAAGCGGGACATCCTGATTCGTGTCGGGCTGCTCTGGCTCGTCGCTGTCGCTCATCGTCATTGATTGACGGATGTAACAGAGCGCGATAGTGCGTTTGGGGAATTTAGCGGATAACTTGGGACTCATGACAAACTCCTTCTGGCAAATAGGTAGCACAAAACCACCGAGCCAGTTAAAGTTTGTCGGCAGTCGCTGTGCTACTCACCATAGTTCAGCGATCAGAACGTCGAGGGTGTAGGAAGCATCCTCGACGTTCGCAATCTACACACAATTATACTCGCACAGGCGTTCTGTAAACCACACATTGCGGAACGTGTTTTATGGAATGGACAAGGCCGCAATTCACGCTGAGGTTGTGTTCGCCATGGTTTTATGAAGCCAGTATATTGTTGCCAGTTGAGAGTATAGAATAACATCCCCCGTTCCCCCACGAACTTTGAACGTTTTCGGCGACTGTCTCGTCCTGATAAATAGAGCGATACACGAGGCAATGATGGACGTTCAAATTTCACATCTCACGAAAGATTATGGCAAACTTCGCGCGTTAGACGATATAACGCTGCGCATTGGCAGCGGCATGTTCGGCTTGCTCGGCCCGAATAGGGCGGGCAAAAGTACGCTGATGCGTATTCTGGCAACGCTGCTGCCGCTCACGTCGGGCGATGTCAAAATAGATGGCTACGACCTCATGCGGCAGCCCGACGAAATACGCCAGCGGCTAGGTTATATCCCACAAGAGTTCGGCTTCTTCCGCGGCTTGAATGCGGTCGATATGCTGGATTATATCGGCACGATGAAGAACATTCCGCGCGTCGAACGCAAACGTCAGGTCGAGTCTCTGCTTGAACAAGTCAACCTCACGCGCGATGCCCGCCGCAAGGTGGGTGGTTATTCCGGCGGCATGAAACAGCGGCTTGGGATCGCGCAGGCATTGCTGGGTAATCCGTCGCTGCTCATTGTGGACGAACCGACCGCCGGACTTGACCCCGAAGAGCGTATTCGCTTCCGAAATCTGCTCACCCGGCTGTCGGGCCAGCGCACTGTGCTGCTTTCAACACATATCGTGGCCGACATTGAGGCAAGTTGCGAACAGGTCGCGGTTATCAATCGTGGCCGACTCGTCTTCAGTGGTACACCGGATGCGCTGGTGGATCAGGCGCACGGTAAGGTTTGGCAACTGGAAATCCGCGCCGCCGATTGGGAACGGATCGAGCAACAGTTCCGCGTCATCTCCAGCCGCACGATTGCGAGCGGCTTGCAACTGCGTATCATTGCCGATGAAAACCCCCTTGGACAAGGTGTCCCGATCGAATCGGGTCTGGAAGATGGCTATATGACTGCGCTGAAAACCAGCATGACTAGCCAGGAGTTGGTCCATGCGTAATCTCATCTTCGCGCGGTTCAGCGCGGCCTTTCGATTGGAGTTGCGCCAGATCGGTTTGCACTGGTCATATGTACTGCTGCATGGCTTATGGGCATTCGTATTGTACAGCACCATTTTCGGGCGCAACTGGGGCAGCGCGCAATGGACGTTCGAGACTGGCATGATTTATGTCGTGCGGACGCTTATCAGCGGCGTGACAATATTTATGGCGGCCAACAGCTTCGCACGGAGCAGCCGCATTCGATTCAAGGCCATAGATGATACATTACCAACCGGACTCGAAGTCTGGTTCGGACGGTGGTTGGCCTGCACCCTTGCCGCCATAGTCTTCATCATTGAACCATCGATGATGGCCTTCATGCAGGGGCCATTGGCCTCGTTCGTGGCCGGACTGATTCCGTTTACCGTCAAGGCCATTATCATTCTGGGGTTCGCAACGGCATTGTCGTGGTTGGTGATCAGCTTGCTTGGGTCACGCCGCTGGGTCTTTTTGATCTTGGCCGCCGCCTGGGTGGGACTCGTGGTGGGGTCCACTTTCTTGCAACAATCGCGGCTTCCCTTCACGTCGCTGTTCAATCTGACCGGAAATGGCAGCCCGCTCACCTATACCGAGTTATTCGGCACCCTACCACAAGGCACGAATCCGGTCTGGTTTCATCTGTTTTATTTGGCGATCTTGTGCGTATTGTTGGCTAGTATCGCATCTCGACTGCAAGCACAACGGCTGCATCACGTTACGCGCGCGGTTTTGTTACTCGGCAGTGCAACACTGATCATAGCACTGGCTGCCGGAACTGGCTACAGCACCAATATCCTGGCTGCCCAGGCGCAAGAAGCGTATTCAAGCGATGTGTACACGCGCCGCAATGCCGACCTCGTTTTTCCAGGCAAAGCGCCGGAAGTTATCACGCGTTATGATCTCGCCGTTGACCTGACCGATCTGGCCGCCCCGCGCTTTACGGCACACCTCACGCTGAACAATCGTGGAACAACCCCGCTCGCCAGCCTTCATCTGACTCTGCATCACGGTTTGACGATCACCGAGTCCTCGGAGAAACTCGACCGTGACGGTGACTTCTTGACTATCACACCTGCCGCGCCGCTTGCGCCTGCTTCGAACTTATCGATAACCCTGACATACGTTGGTGCGCCCTGGTACACCGACCTGATTGGTGGCGTACCTGTCGCTAACGCGTTCATTAACGCGGAGGGCATCCGATTGCCCTTTGAGGCTTGCTGGTATCCCATTTCTGGCTGGGTGATTCCTGGCAGCTTTTTTGAGCCATCCCTACTGATGGGAGGCGCGGCGCAGTTCAATTTGACTGTCAAAGGTGCACCCAATATGATGTTTGCCTCGAATCTGCCCACTGCGGGCGAACGGACGTTTAGCGCACAAGCGGCGGCCTGGGCAACGTTAGTCGGATCGCCGCGCCTGGTCAAGTCACTGGTGGGCAGTGCGACACTTTACACCGCCCAATTTGACCAACCCACACTGGCCGCTTTCGTAGAAAGCTACTACACGCCCACTTTGGCGTACATCTTGCGATTTTTTCCAGATATTCCGGTCAAAGGATTGATTGTGTTCGGCATGGAAAGTGCGCCGTTGCCTGCGGCCAGCACGCTGATCGATGGATGGCTGATCATCCCGACCGACCGACAAACAGCGTGGTTCATCGCACCGGAATCAGCCGCATCGCAGTCAGGCAACCAACGTGGCTACTTAATCAGCTATTTGCTCGAACCTTTCTTCCCAGAATCCACAGAGCCGGTCATCAGCGCGATACCCGGTGGCAATGGGACGACCCTCGGTTACGGCGCAAACTCCGGTCTCATGGATGGAATTTCCCAGTTTATCGAATTGCATAAACAGCTTGGTGGCGACGCGGCCTCGATAAAACAGGCCATCATCAGCGTCAAAGCCTTCGATGAATCGCTCATGGGACCGAATCCGCTTTCGGCAAGCCCAGCGCTGACTTTCAAAACAGCCATATTGCAAACCCTCGTCGAGATTTATGCTGCCGATGGTGAGACGGCTATCATCCGCGTTTTGCATCAAATCCGTTTCCATCAGACCGAACTGGTCGCGCTGCCACCGGAAAAAGTGGACGCATGGTTACAGGCCGCCGCCCGTGTTTCCTAAGTCGCTCGTATATTATGAAGCGCGCGTCGTGTTTGGAGCAACAGCGCTCTTGCCCACGTTGGTGATCCCGGTCTTTGCTGTAATCACCAGCTTATCTCGCCAAGTGGACCAACCGAGCATCGATCAATTCGTTCAAGCCTTCGAGGTTATCCTCCCGTTAGCCGCCGGGTTATCCGCCACGCATTTGATGACGATTGAACGCGAGGAAGCTTTCGATGCGCTGCGCAACAGCTACCCGGAGCCCTCCTGGTGCGTTCCCGTCGTGCGGACGTTGGGTACACTGTGGCTGCTGGTGCTCTCTGTCCTGTTGGGGATTAGCAGTTTCGCTATCCTCTATGGCCTGACGGACTTTTGGACGGCGATTGCGCCTGCGCTGCCACCCGCCTTATACTTGATCGGGCTGGTGCTGCTGGTCGGTAATGTCACGCAATCGAACTGGCTCACTGTGGCTTTGCTGCTCGGCTACTGGTTTATGGAATATCAGCAGCGAGGTAGGATCACCCAACACCTTTTCCTGTTCGATAACACCTTTCGATTGCCCACTGTTTCATACGCTCTCAATCGCTGGCTCTTGATCGGCTTTGCGGCGCTCTTTATCGCACTGAACGTGGTGGTCAGCATAATACGGCGGCGTGGATTGCGGTTCACGTTGAAAAGGCTCACGACGGTTGGACAATGAAACCGATGAGGCGCTGTACCGTCGCGTCCTGAGCGGCGATACGGCGGCATTCGTACAATTGGTGACTCGGTACAACCCGCCGCTGTTCCGATTTCTGTATCGGCAAACTGCGAACTATCCGCTGGCTGAGGATTTGTTGCAAGAGACGTTTATCCGCTTGATTGTGTATCAGGGGCAACCGCCTGATTGCTTTCGGGCGTGGGCGTATACACTCGCCAGTAACCTCGTGCGCGATCACTTCCGATCCGCGCCCCATCGTCATGAGGTCGAACTTATCGAAGATGAAAGTTTAGAACAGTCCGTAAGCGCGACCAGTGTGCATGAACTAGATGATCGTCTGGCCATGGCTGATAGCCGCGCTCAGGTCGAACACGCCTTGCAACAGTTGACGCCCGACCACCGCGAAGCGCTCATCCTGCGCTTTTACCAGGATTTACCCATAGACGAGATCGCAACGATTAGCGGCGTGCCGCCGGGTACAGTGAAAAGTCGCCTATCGTATGCACTCAAACGACTAAGAGGATTGTTGGTCAGGGTTGGAGCGTTGGAATGACTAATATAGAGAACCAGAAAATGATGCCAGAGGGTTCCGATTTAGATGATTCGGCGGCGCAATGGGCGGGCTTGGCCGATGCATTGCAAAACTACGACATGCCACCCGCGCCCGACACACAGGCATTGATCGCACGGTTAACGCCGCTCGTGAAAGCACGGCAGTCCACCCGCCAACGGGCACGGCTAACAACAACATGGCATACGCGATGGCTGACTCTAATCCGAACGCAAGGCATGATCTTTGAATCCTCCTTCTGGATCGCTAGCCTGCTTGTGCTTGGGATAGGCGTAGTGGTCGGGTTGTATAGCGACGTTGGAACGCTACCCACCCTCTTCACCTGTTTCGCACCACTGCTGGGGGCTGCCGGGGTGACGTATGCCTTTCGGCCTGCGACGGAAGGCTTACGCGAACTAGAGCGAATCAGCCCAATTCGGCCACTTGAATTGTTGTACAGCCGAATGATCCCGATCCTGATTTGCGACGGCATAATCACGCTCGTGCTGCTTACGCTTGTCTCAACTCGAACACCGGACATAACCTTATGGCGCTTACTCTTGGCATGGATCGGTCCGCTGCTCGGATTGACGGCTTTAGCCTTATACAGTGCAATCCGGTGGGGGAATATCGCAGGCGTGGCCGTGCCATTGGTACTGTGGGTCGCGTTCGTCCTGTTCGGCTGGCAGCAAGCCGCCAGGAGAAGTGCTGGCACATTCGATTTAACAGAAGGTGCGCGCTGGTGGTGGATGCAGGCAAATAACTCCAATTGGGTGTTAGTGGGTTCCGGACTGCTCCTTATTGGCGGCCTGATCCTGTCTTGGGAAACACAGCGCCTGTTTGCTCAGGCAAAGGGTGACTGAGCGGTGACCCTCATCATTCGCGGATTGAACAAAGCCTACGGCGCGCAATCCGCGCTGATGAATATCAATCTGAGTATCGCAACCAACAACGGGATTACCGCCCTGCTCGGCGCGAACGGTTCTGGTAAATCGACGCTTCTGCGGGTGTTGGCAACCGCCATGCCACCCGACAGTGGGTGGATTAGCTTTGGGGAGCTTGCCTATCAGGGTGATTTACGGCCATTGCGCCAGTTGATCGGTTATCTGCCACAAGCACTCGATCTGCCGGAACGCATGACCCCGTTCAAGGTGTTGCATTACTTGGCGCGGATGAAAGGATTCCATGAACGCGCCACCATTCACGGGCTACTCGATTCGTTTGGACTGACGGCGCTGGCGAACAAGCCAATCGAGTCGTTATCCGGCGGACAGGTACGATTGGTGGGTATCGCACAGGCGCTTATAGGTGAACCGCGCTTATTACTTCTGGACGAGTGCTTACGAGGCCTCGATATCCATGAGCGTGAACGTGTTTTGTCGGTGCTGCGTCAACAAGCCCAACGCACCCTCATTTTGTTCAGTTCGCAAGTCCCGGCAGAGGTCGAGCAGTTCGCGCAGCGCATCATTGTTCTGAATCGCGGAACGGTGTTGTTTGCAGGCGACATTGCTTCACTAATCGCGCGTGCCGAAGGCTGCGTCTATGAGTTGCGGGTAACCCACGACAAAATACCGCTGATTGCCACAAACTATACCGTTGCGCGCATACACGAGCGGGGCAATCAGGCCATTTTGCGCGTGATTAGTCTGAAGCCATTATCGGATGGCATATCACTTTGCGCCACATTGGAAGATGCTTACTTATTATTACGTCAACGCGATGCCATGTGACGGAGCGGGGCTACACGGGTTCCAAAGGTTTCGGCTCGCGCGGCTTCCACTTTCCAATCCCGGTTTAAAACAGCCATAAAATTTGTTCCCACAGGCGTATTCTCATCCTGGGGTGCGTCTCCTGTCACTTGGAAGCCGTAATAGCCGATTGATGAGGCGGTGACTAGTACCTCAACTTGCTAAAGATGAGGGGTAAGGATAAGCTGAAAGGATGCTAAAACACGAAATCAAACTCACCGCCAAAGAACGACAAAAACTGTTGGCAATCGTCAGCAAAGGGCGTAACCAAGCGATTGTGATACGGCGAGCGCACATTTTGCTAAAAAGTGATGAAGGCAAAACAGACCGAGAAATTTGTGACCAGTTATACATTGATGAGGAAACGGTGCGGCGCAGCCGACTCCGGTTTTGTGAAGAAGGGCTAGACAGTGCCTTAACCGACAAGCCCGGACGGGGTGGCAGTGCCAAACTGGACGAAGGCCAAGAAGCCCACCTGACGGCGCTGGCATGTACGGAACCACCGGATGGGCGCGCTCGCTGGACACTTGAATTACTGGCCCAACGGCTGGTGGATGAGGGGGTAATTGACACCATCGCGGCAGAAACGGTGCGGCTTATCCTGAAAAAAAACAAGTTAAACCTTGGCAGGTCAAAAGCTGGTGTATTGGCCACATAACGCCTGTATTCTTGGCGAAAATGGAAAGTGTGTTGAGCTTGTATCATCAACCCTATGACCCGCTGCGCCCGATGATTTGTTTCGATGAGCAGAGCCTCCAATTGCTCCAGCAGACCCGTGTCCCTATTCCCGTTTGTCCGGGGCATCCACGCCGAGAAGACCACGAATATAAGCGTAATAGCACCCGAAACCTGTTCATGTTTGCTGAACCCAAAGCGGGCAAACGCTATACGCTCATCACTCGTCAGCGCACCAAACGTGATTTCGCCTATGCCATGCGCTATCTGGTCGATGTTCTGTACCCTCATGCGGAGTGCGTTGATGTCGTGTTGGATAACCTCAACACCCATACGTATCACGCGCTGGTCGAAACGTTTGGCAAAACCGAGGCTGACCGCATTGCCGCCCAACTGTGTTTTCATTTCACGCCAACCCATGGTTCATGGCTCAATATGGCAGAAATCGAGTTGAGTGTTTTGACCAAACAATGCCTCAAACGTCGCATCCCTGACGAATGGACGCTCAATCTTGAAGTTATTGCTTGGGAAAATGCCGCCAACACTTCGCATCGTCAAATTCATTGGTCATTTACCATTCAAGATGCTCATCGTGTTTTTGCTAACTATTACCCCTCATCTTCACCAAGTTGAGGTACTAGTGGGTCACTTGGCTTGCCTGTGTATGATAATTAGGGCGACGGCTGACGGCACGGCGGGTGATGGTAGCCGAACCGCCGAGTGGATGTCGCCTCAAATGCGACGCTTGGCGGCGAAGCTGTCGCTTGCCGGCCC
>JBBRMW010000045.1:0-27888 GCA_038230635.1 Aggregatilineales bacterium
CTAACTGGTTAAGCGCGTAACGGGCGGCAGCACCCATAAGATTCTCAGAATGGGTCATCAGGGAATGCCATTCCAAAGCATAACGTTTCAGTCCTAATTCACCCATTGCACAAATAGTAAGCGCGCGTAACCAGCCTGTCTCTCTACGTAGCAAGGTATCGATAACTTGGTCAGCGTCAGGTGTGATCCCTGTTGGAGCCTTGTCGAATGTTACAGGCGGATTTTCCAGCAATGGAATAAGCTCCCTGGTTAGCGACTTATCGCCGAGCGTATCCAGTGCTTCGATGGCAGCCGCGCGCGCGTCCTTATCATGGTTGGTGAGCGCCCGCCCGACGACCTCCATGGCGTCCGGTTTGTGCAGCAGCCCCAGCATCGTTACGAGCTGTTGTTCGCTCTGGGCGACATTGCGGCCTAAAACGTCATGCAGTAAGCGCGTAGCCCGCCCCGACATCGGCAGCGCCGCGCGAAGTCGCTGCCATTCCCGTAATTGGGCAATCTCATGTTGGGCCAAGTCACGCAGGACGGGTCGCGCCGTGTTGTCACCAGGCGTCAACGCTGCCAACGCCGCTGCCAGCACCGCTTGGTCGCCAGAGCTTGCCCGCATGAGTGCCAGAATGTTCGCGGTGGCGGCGCCCCCCAACTGCCGCAAGGACTGCGCAGCGGCGGATCGAACCCCCTGATCCGAGTCGGAGAGGAAAGTTATAAGAGTTTCCACGCTGGCTGGCCGTCCGATATGGCTCAGCGCGCGACAGGCTGCAACCCGCACTTTGGACGAATCATCATGGATCGCCCTCACTGCAAAATCGAGGATGGTAGTTGTATGTGCATCTCCCCTATTTTGCGCCTCGAAAATCTCTGCCATCGCGTTCATTCCGATGACGCGCAGGGTCGAGTCACTCGCTTGGAGAAGCGCGGTCAAGGCTGGCAGCGCCGCATCCAGACCTTCCCACCGAGCGACGGTGATGGCCGCCTGCGCGCGAACTATCGCCTCTCGATCGTCACGCAGCGGCGCGATCTGGGTGAAGCGTTTTTCTGTTCCAATCGGCACAAGGGTAGAAAGCGCCCGCAGCACCGCAACCCGCACCGACGGATCGCTATCATCAAGCTGGTTCAGCAAGGCTGGCACGGCTGCCGAGGCGTCCATTCGCATCAGCATTTCGGCAGCCAATCGTCGCCGTTCTGGTTTTGGGTCCTGAAGAGTCGTTGTCGCAAGGTGAATCGCTTCTGCATCACCCCGAAAGCCCACGAAAGCGCGTTCGCCCTGCGTGAAGACCTCCACCCGCCCGGCCTGCAATGCCCGGAGCAGCGCATCGCTATAGCTGCGCCGCATCCGCCAGATCACGGCGGCGCAGGCCAGCGCGACCATCATGCCCATGATAAAAATTTGCGTCGTCGTCAACAGGCTTTCACCGAGCAGCAGCAGCACGCCCGACACAATAATCCCGATTTGAGACGGCACGCCTGCATCAAAAGCGCGTACTTGCGCGCGCCGACCGGGTGGCACCACGTTAAAAAACGCACTGTACGCGCCATCACCGATTCCGCTCAGGACGACAAGCTGCGACAGCCGCACGATCACCGCCGTACTCAGCGAAAAGTTAACCGCAAACAGCACGAAACCCAGCAGATACGTCAGCGGCAGAATGAGCAGCGCATTGACCACGCCGATCCGTGCATAGAGCCGATTGGCGATCAGCAGCGCGGCGACGAAGGTGATGGCGCTTGAAATACCCGAAAAAGCGCCGAGAAAGCCAGCGACTTCTGCCTCGCTGGAAAATGCGGCAGATACGGCGCGCCCGAACGGAAAACTGACCGAGAAATAGAGGACGGAAAATAATATGGCCGACACCGCCAACAGTTGGACCATGGGCGAACGGCGCACCACATCGAACCCCGCACGGACATCGACCCGAAAACTTGTACTGGTTTCGGGTTTGGTGATGGGGCGAAAGTAGCGCCGCGCAATGACACGCACGAAAAATACGCAGGTAACCAGCAAAACGGCGTAAATTACAATCAGGTTTTCCGTGCCGAACAAGGCCGCTGCCGAACCCGTTACGATACTGCCGAGCAAAGCACCCAAAATCCCCGCGCTGACGAATAACGGAAACAGACGCTTGGCCTGCCGGGCGTCGCAGACTTCCCCGGCGGTATTCCAGACCAGCGTCCCCAGCAGCGCGCCGACGATATTCACCGACAGCCACAAAACCGGATAGAGCGCCCGAATGTGTAGCAGGATGGCCGCGCGCTCAACGATCAGAACGACGGCCAGCACCAGCAGAATGGCCGTAAAAAAACGACCTTTCCGAAAGCGTCCCAGTAACGCGGCATAACCCAGCATCGTTACGAAATTACTGAGTCCCAGGACGATGTACATCCAGGGCAGATACGCGACGCCAAACCGCAAAAAGAACAGCGCATCGGCGGCGCTCCCGCCAATCCCTCGGCCAAGCTCGACGACGGCGAACAGGCCAGCGATCAGCAGCACCAGCCGCATTTCGTCAGGGCGTATTTTGAGCAGTGAGGCGAGGCGTTTTGAGATCATGAACTCCATTATAAATGAGAACTTCGTATCCGAAGCCGCGCACGAACATTGATATTCAAGTATGATAAGCGTGTGTACTGTCCTGTTATCTGGTAAAGGGAAGACCCATGCGTGAGTTGCCAGTTGGGGTGGTCACATTTTTATTTACCGATGTCGAGGGCAGTACCCGTTTGTGGGAGCAGTCGCCAGCAACTATGCGCGAAGCACTCGTTCGGCATGATGCGCTGATCGAAAACCTGACGGAGGCGAATCAAGGCACGCTCGTCCGACCTCGTGGCGAAGGCGACAGCCGTTTCGCGGTGTTCGCGCAGGCCAGCAGCGCGGTGGCGACGGCTGGCGCTATTCAAGAAGCACTGAGTGCTGAAACCTGGCCGACGCCGCATCCGTTGCGGGTGCGGATGGCCTTGCATACGGGCGAGGCCGATTTACGCGACGGCGATTACTATGGATCGGCGGTCAATCGCTGCGCCCGGCTGCGTTCCCTGGCGCATGGCAGTCAGACATTGCTATCGCGCGCGACCACCGAACTGGTACGCGATAATGTGCCCGCCCGCGCCCGACTCGACGATCTGGGTGAGCATCGGCTCAAGGATATGGTGCGGCCAGAGCATGTGTACCAGCTCACGCTGATCGATTCGTTGGATAGCTTTCCGACGCTCCAATCACTGGATAGCTTTCCGAATAATCTGCCCATTCAACTGACCAGCTTCATCGGACGCGAGCGCGAAATTGCCGAGGCGAAAAATCTGCTATCGACCGAGCGACTGCTGACGTTTACGGGTTCTGGTGGCACAGGCAAGAGTCGTCTGTCGATGCAGGTCGCCGCCGAAGTGCTGCCCGATTTCCGCGATGGGGCGTGGCTCGTAGAACTGGCCGCGCTGACCGATCCGGCGCTCGTGCTGCCAAGTATTGCGACGACCTTTGATGTGCGCCCGCTGCCGGGTGTCCCGCTGGAAAGCGCGGTGATCGATTACTTGCGCGCCCGACACCTGCTGTTGATGCTGGATAACTGTGAGCATTTGCTCGAAGCCTGCGCGACATTGGCCGATACGCTGCTGCATAGCTGCCCGCACCTCAAAATTCTGGCGAGCAGCCGGGAGGGGCTGGGCATTGCGGGCGAAACGGTTTACCGTATCCCCTCGCTATCTTTGCCGGATACGGATGAACCCGACGTGAACGACATTCTGAGTTCGGAAGCCGCCCAATTGTTCATGGCCCGCGCAGCAGCGACGTCCGCTCGCTTCATGCTCACAACGCGCAATGCGCCCGCCCTCGCCCAGATTTGCCATCGGTTAGATGGTATTCCACTGGCGCTTGAACTGGCCGCCGCGCGCGTGACGATGTTTTCCGCTGAGCAAATCGCCGCCCGGCTCGGTGATCGCTTTCGGCTGCTGACGGGCGGCAGTCGTACTGCGCTGCCCCGCCAACAGACGCTGCGGGCGATGATCGATTGGAGCTACGATCTGCTGACGCCGCCAGAACGCGCGCTGTTGCAACGCCTGTCCGTTTTTGTCGGCGGTTGGACGTTCGAGGCGGCAGAAGCGATGACTGACGAGTTAGACGTGCTGGAGTTGTTGACGCAACTGGTCAATAAGTCGCTGGTCATTGTCGATGAGCAGGATGGTGTGGCCCGTTACCGACTGCTTGAAACGATCCGCCAGTATGCGCGCGACCGGCTGTTCGAGTCGGGTGATAGCCCGGCGGCGTGGGATCGCCATCTCGACTACTTTCTCCATTTTACGGAGGAGGTTGGGTCAAAGCTAAGCACCGCCGAATTTTTTACCTGGATTGAGCGCATTGAGCATGACTACGACAACATTCTGGCGGCGCTTGAGTGGGGTGCGGAGAATCGCCTGGAGGACACGCTGCTGCTGGTTGGCAATCTTAATGGCTTTTGGTCAAATCGTAGCCATGATAAAGTTTACGCCCGTCTGCAGGGGATATTTGACCAACTCAATGCAAGACCAGCGGATAGTGAAGCCAACAGCCGGCGAAGAGAAACGGTTAGACCTAAGGGACTGCTGGCCTTGGGCACGCTGGCACTTCAGCAAAGTGATTTTCCGCCAGCACGGGCGGCTTTTTCCGAAGCAGTTGCTGCCGCACGCCTGATTGGCGACAAGTCAGTCCAAGCTTACGCCTTGATCATGTGGTCGGTGGTATTGTCATTTATCAACGATTATGTTGGGATCAAAGCCGCTGCTCAGGAAAGTGTCGCTTTCTTCCGTGAGACGGGTGAAAACTGGGGATTAGCAGTTGCCTTGTACCAGCTAGGAATGGCCGAGGGCCTGTTGGGCGACCCGGTAGCACAGCAAGCACGTCGTGATGAGGCTAAGCAGCTAGTGATCGAATTTAACCATCCGATGACGGGTTACGCGATGTTTGGTATGGGTATCTCAGCACGCAATATGGGCAATTTTGGAGATGCCCGCCATCATTTTCAACTTGCCCTCAACGCTCTCAACGCGGTGCGCAATACCTTCTTCCCGGTGATGATCGAAAGCGAACTGGGGCACCTTTCCCGGATTATGGGTGAGATGGCAGAAGCCAAAGCTATCTACCAGCGCACGCTGCCGATCTTTGCCGATAGGGGCAATCGAGACGCCATCGCTCACCAGTTGGAGTGTTTCGCGTTCATCGCCCATGTTGAAGGCCAGCCAGAGCGCTCTGTGAAGTTGCTCAGTGCGGCGGCGGTGCTGCGCGCGGCGAGCGCCTCGGTCCGCGCACCCTGGGAACAGGTGGAATTCGAGCAGGAAATTGGCGCACTACGAACGGCACTGGGCGAGGAAACCTTTAACACGCTATGGACAGCGGGGCGCACGTTCTCGATGGACACGGCTGTGGCACTTGCGCTGAGTCCTTGACCACGTTATTGGTTTCGATTGACCACTAAATTTGAACAGGGCTTCCGAACCCACGAACAAAAATTCAGGGAAGGTTCGTTGACTTGGCCGCGCCGTCATCCACAAGCGCTGCAAACGCGGGCAGCAGCAAGATCGTTTGCGGGTGCGCGTCGGTGTAGGCCAGATAGCGCATCGTCAGCACGCCATCGATCAGGCGATGCAGCTTGAGCGCGCACAGGTTCGGCGGCACGGCTGGCTCACCTGAACGCGGCATCTCATGCTCCAACCAGATGCCGCGCACGCCGTCGGGCAGCCGCCGGAACGCATCGGCGATGTTGGCACGCAGGGCAGCATATTCGGCGTCGGCGAGATACAGCGTGACGATCGTGTTGTAGACCAATAGCAGCCGCGTCCCTGGCGCAATCCGATCGGGAAGGGTATGCGCGACGTCGATCATGTCGGCGGCCTCGATCGCGGGCGGCGGCGTCAGTGCTCGATAGGCGGCCATTGCCCGATCGAGGCGTGCCAGCCGTGCGGGTTGATCGCCCCAGATGCACGCGCGCAGCAATAACACGGCGTCGGGATCGTCCAGGTGCAGCGGATTGCGATCGAAGCCGAGGCGGGCCAGAATATTCGGCTGCGTCAAAGCTCCCGGCGGCAGGGCGTGGCTGTTGGCGACGCCTTCACGCCCAAAATCGAGCGACTGGATGAGCAGCGGATCAGGGTCGTCACCGATCCAGAGATCGCCGCCGTGTGCCGTCCAGCGCCACGGTTGCGAATCGGCGGCCAAGTTCAATCCGGCGGAACAGCCCAAATCGACCAATGTGATCGGTACATCGGGCGTGCGGGTGCTGATCGCGGATGCGGCCAACAGCCATAATGCGCCTCGGCTGACCTCATTGGTTTGCACGCGCCCTTCGCGCAAAAAGCGACGCAGTGTGGGCGCGGGTCGTAGAAATAGTCCGCCCAACACCTGCCGCAGCACATCGCGGTCATATTCGGGTTCGTAACTGCCGCCGACGGTCGAATAGAAACGGCTCAATCCGGCGGCTTCCGGCTCATCAGCCAGGATCGCGGCATGGATCGCGGCGCTGATCACGAGTGAACTTTCCACGCCGATCTGAATATCTCGATCCGCCCACTCGGATTCGATCAGATTGATGAATGCCCGCGCGTCAAAATCGAGCAAATCGCCGGAAGCCTCGGCGCGCGCGATCTCGGTGAAATAGTCGAATATCGCCTCATACAGCGGCGAATATCCCTTGCGATAACTCGCTTGACCCGCGAAACCGTCGGCGAGCGCGCCCCAATCCAGGCTCACGGTGATCCTCCCGCCACTTTCTGCGCGATGAAGATCAGTTGATCGCTTATGTTGGGATCGGCGGGTTCGAGGGCGGTGTTGAGCGTCTTGAGCAGCCGAAAGCCATATTTACCCAACGCGCGTACCACCGCTTGCACGGGAAAGCCGCGCGCGAGGTGCATTTCCTGGCCGCGCCGCCAGCCGCTCCCGTCATAGCGCACGATGTCATAGTGCGTGGTCAGCGAGAGCGTCTCGTAATTGAACGACGAGCTTGTGACGAGCAGCGCATTCTCGCCGTCGAACGCGATTCGATCGCCCGCACCCGCCGCCGCCAAGCCATGAATCGTGCGCAGGTCGAAAATGAACAGCTTGTCGGGATCGAGTGCTGCACTGACCGCCTTGAAGACGCTTTCCAGATCGCCGAGAGTCGTCAACAGGTTGAGTGTGCTGCCAATACAAAAAATCAGGTCCGCCCGCGAATCTGGGGCAAAACTGCGAATATCGACGGGCAGCCACTCAATGATCAGGTTGCTTTTAGCGGCTAACGCTTGCGCCACCGCCATCATCCCTGCCGATTGATCGACCGCGATCACGCGATAACCATGTCCTGCCAGCCAGCACGCCACCTCACCGCTGCCGCTGCCCAGATCGATCACACTGCGTCCCACCCAATCCTGAGCAAACGCCAGATCGAGCAGGCGGGGAGCCATCGTCGCGCCGTAATTCGCAAATCCCGCCGACGCATACACACTCGCCAGCGCGGCATACGGTTCGTAAGGAGTCACATTGGGCATCGAACTTGTCCTTTTGCCGGAGATCACCTGCCATATTGCGGATATGCTACCACATCCGGCCTGATCAGGGCGCGTGATTCCCCTACGCGAATCGGGATTTGTGCGTGTATATGGATAAACGCTGCGGGGAGTTCAGACGGACGCGGCAAGCCGTCGTCCCTACAAAATCCGCCAGTCCTGTAGGGACGCGGCCTGCCGCGTCCGTTTGAAGGTGGTGCGCCCTGCGTCCGCCAACCGTTACCCAATTTGCGCCCGATTTATGTTAAAATAGCAGGGGATCATACCAAATGCCACCTCCGCCCGTCACCAATCGTAAGCAGGACTGTTTCATGAGCCAAGTCGCAGCCAAGCCCGTATATTCGATCGTTGCGCCGATTTTCAACGAGAGCGGGAATATTCCTGCCCTGTATGCGCAAATCAGTGAGGTGATGGATTCGACGGGCGAACCCTGGGAACTGATCACGATTAACGACGGCAGCCGTGACAACTCGCTCGCGTTGTTGCGCGATTTGAGCGCCCGCGATCCGCGCATCAAAGTGATCGATTTTGCGCGTAATTTCGGCCACCAGATCGCGGTGACGGCGGGCATGGACTTCACCCAGGGCGATGCGGTGGTTGTAATCGATGCCGATCTGCAAGACCCACCTGCGGTCATCCTCGATCTGATCGCGCGCTGGAAAGAAGGCTATGAAGTCGTTTACGCCGTGCGCACCGAGCGGCAGGGCGAATCGGCGTTCAAGCTGCTCACGTCCAAGCTGTTTTATCGGATCATTTACCGCATCACCGATGTGAATATCCCGCTCGATACGGGCGATTTCCGGCTGATGGATCGGCGCGTGGTCGATGCGGTCAGCCACATGCGCGAACACAACCGCTTCATCCGGGGCATGACCAGTTGGGTCGGCTTCCGACAGACGGGCGTCGGCTACAAACGGGCGGCGCGCACGGCGGGTAAGACGAGCTATCCCCTGCGAAAAATGATCAAGCTGGCTTGGGATGCCATCACGGGCTTCTCGTATTTCCCGTTGCAAATTGCGATCTACGCCAGTTTATTTTTTGGCGTTTTGGCCGTTTTAGGCATTCCGATCGTCACCTTTTTGCGGCTGGCGACCAATCATCAGTGGTTCGAGGGACAGGCCACGGCCATCGTGATCGTGCTGTTGGTGGCGTCGTTCATGTTCTTCTTCTTCTTCGTGATCGGCCAGTATGTGGCGCGTATCTACGATGAAGTACGCGGACGACCGCTGTATATCGTCGCCGATACATTCGGCGTCCAGCGGAACGCCAACGCGCGTTTCGTCGGCACGCATGATGCGCTGCCGCTGCCGGAGAACGACGGCGCACGTGAGCCTCATTTACCCTGATGTAGTTTTTTTGGCTGACTCCCGCTCGTAAAATATCCGCCTCACACAGGGCGATTGCATCTAAAATTGAAACCAATCAAACTTCGCGCATTCACCTCACCCCCCGGCCCCCTCTCCGTCATCACGGAGAGGGGGAGTCGGAAGGCAAACCTAGACATACGTGGCCTTTGATTGGTTTGACCATAAAATTGAAGGACTTTGAGGAAGGTGTATCCGAGCCTGACGTTCGATAACGGCTGCACTGCGCCTGCCTGATAATCAGCGAAAGACGCATACAATGAAATCGGTCAGCCACACGGCTGTCATGTGTTCGGTTTTTGAGGAGGAAGTATGCGGAAGATTTTGGTCGGAGTGAGCACTGTTTTGGTCATTTTGAGCACCGTTTTGACAGGCATCGGCGGTGCCAGTATTACGCCAACCCAGGCACAAACATCGGATTGCAAAGGTGCGCCGCCCACTCAGCTATCGGTCGGTGTGCGAGCGGCGGTGCTGCCGGTCTCTGAAGGCTTGCCAGTCGTCGCGGTACGTCTGCGCAGCGATGCCGGACTGAAAGGCCGAATTCTGAGCGAGTTGCAAAGCGGCGCGCAAATGATCGTCCTGAGTGGACCCGTCTGTCAGGACAGCTATTTGTGGTGGCAGGTGCAACTCGATAATGGTGCCCAAGGTTGGGTCGCCGAAGGCTCAGCGCAAAACTATTTCATCGACCCAATCCCCAGTATCGTCACCCATTGTGCGGATGTACCACCCACCCGCTTCGTAGTGGGTGCGCGCGGACAGGTACGCCCCGCCCGACCCGGCACAACGCCGAATGTGGCGCGGATCCGCGATACGGCGACCACCGACGGCAAAATCCTCTTGAACCTGCCGGAAAAAACATCGTTCACCGTAATTGATGGTCCAGTATGCTTTGGTGGCTACTTGTGGTGGAAGGTAAAAGTCGATCAGGGCGTGACCGGTTGGCTGGCCGAAGGTGATTCGACGCGTGGTTACTATGTCTTTCCAATCGGCTTTCCAGCCTATGCGCGGATTTTGCCGACATCGTTGGTCACCCCGACGCCCTCCGTACCAGTTCGCTTGCACAACGGCTTCTATGACATCGCCATCTCCAAAGACGGGACGCTGTTAGCGGGAACGTTGATCAGGGGCGAGTTGCGGGTCTGGGATATCCAAAGCGGCACACTCATTTGGGGGTTGCCAAGCACTGAGCAAACCGCGCTGGTCGCATTTGCTCCCAATGGCACCGACCTCGTGACAGAGGGCCGATACGGTCGGGTTACGATCTGGAATATTCGGACACACGTCGCGCTGCTGAAGTTCGATGAACCCGCACCGCAGAACTTGCAGTTTCAGGTCTTTCAGATCGCCTATTCGCCCGATGGAACGCGCCTCGTCACGGATAATGTGAATGGCATCGCGCACCTGTACGACAGCAGCACAGGCAAGCCGCTCCAGACATTCACCGAAGCGCCGCGCACGACTCGCGCCGGGATTGCGTTCTCGCGGGATGGTCAGCAAATCGTGACGGCGGGCAGCGATTTCGCGGCGACTATCTGGGACACCCAAACGGGAGCCAAGGTACGCCGCCTCGCTAACCATACAGATTATATCTGTGGGCTGGATTGGTCGCCCGATGGTAAAACGATCGTGACCGGTTCGCTCGACCGGACGATCAAGGTTTGGGATGCGGCCAGCGGGCAGGTCATCCGTCAATTCGCTTTGACCAGCCCGCCGACCGCCACCAACACACTGAGTATCTCACACGATAGCAAATCGGTCGCGGCTATCCATGCCGATCAGATCACGCGCATTTGGGACTTGGCGACCGGCACCGAAAAAATCGAGCTGATCGGCCAATTTGAGATAGCGACGTGGATCAAATTTGCGCCGGACGATAAAACCGTATTTACGGCGGGATTCAGCAGCACAACACCGCAGTGGGACGTCGCAACAGGCAAGCAAATCAAGGTATTTACTTCGGGATAGCACACCGATTCATCTTACCCCCTCAGCCCCTTCAGGTGGAAGGGGAGAAGACGCGCCGGGACTCCCCTCGCCCTGCGGGCTATAACATTACCCACATGGATTTACCTCACCCCCGCCCCTCTCCGTCCGCACGGAGAGGGGTGCAGGACTCGACTCGGTCTCGATCTTTGGTGGATGCGGTGTGGTTTGACGCCCCTTCGCTGTGGTGACGGAGAGGGGGTTGGGGGTGAGGTGAATTTGTGGGTAATGCGGGGGTGAGGGCTTTCCCACGACTTTGCAAGTGCCCTGCCCTGAGCAAACGGGTGCATTCAACGGTAGGGGCGGATCATAGAACCCCTCTATCCCCCACGCAGGCGGGGGGAAAGGGGAGTCACAGCCGACCGCTGACCGAGATTGCCAGGCGGCCCTCAGCCGCTGGGTGCGCCCCAGCGAGCGCCGGCGTTTCGGCTCCCTTTCCCACCGCCTGCGTGGGGGAAAGGGCTGGGGATAGAGGGGTTTGTCCATTCCCGAATCTCGCCCCCAACCTTGAATGCACCCTGAGCAAACCGATCCTATGCGCAGATATGGCAGCAGTAGTACAATGGTGACCTTATGCGTCAATGATCGATGGGTGCGATGTAATGGTGTATCGACGACGGATTCCGGGTTTAGTACGTGTTTTGGCCCTCATTTTTATCACGATGATCGGTTTGAATGGCGCGGCGATTCCGGCCCGTGCCGACGACACGACGCCGACGCCTCCTGTCGTCTTGTTCCACGATGATTTCACGGCGCGCGCCGATCGTTGGCGGCTGATCGACCTGAGCAAGGCCAGCATCAGCTATGATCCTGCTGCGCTCCGGCTGACCGCCAAACCCGCCAATTACGCGCTATGGTCAATCCCCGACAGCGACTTGAAACCTACACAATTTGCGCTCAGCGTGCAAGGCACCTGGACGACAGGCGACGATTCGGCGCTGTTCGGCGTCGTGCTCGATTACCAGAGCGATACGGATATGACCGTTGTCAGCATCGCACGCGATGGCACGGTGCGCGCGAGTGCATTCTATTTCGGCGTGTTGAGCGATCTCGCGCCGTCGATCAAATTGACACTCGATCCATCGGTCGCGGTGACTCTGCATCTCGTTTTGAGCGCCGATCATCGCCTGACCATCACCGTCAATGATCAGACCGCGCAAAATTTCAAGCTCAGCAAGTTCAAGGCGGGGCAATTTGGCGTCTTTGCGCAGAGCGGCGCGACGGGCGGAATCAGTGTCGCGTTCCAAAATTTCGTGGTGAGCGATTTGCCATGAGAGTCCCGGCTGCGAATGAGCCGATTGTTGCTAAGTCGGGGACCAAAAAGCGCCGTCGCTTCGGCTGTCTGGGTGTGCTGCTGGCGATCGCGGTGGTGGTCGGCGTCGTGTATCTGGCAGTGCTCGGCCTCAAGGCGATTTTCAAGCCGGGCGTGGCGAATACGGGCGATGTGCTATACGCCACAGTGTTCGATAATCCCGCTGACACCGAGTGGTATCAGTATCAAGGTGCTCTCTCAACGCAAATCACAGGTGGCACAATGGTGATCAGCGCCGATACGGCCAAAAGCGGCACGTATTCCGACCTGAACTACATCTTCCGCGATTTTGATGCGCAGGTCGTGGCGCGGCAAGTCGCGGGCGACGATCCGTACAACGAATACGGTATCCTGTTTCGCTACCAGGATCGGGATAATTTCTACATGTTCAAGGTGCGCGCGGACGGCTCGTACCACATCACGCGGAATATCAAGGGCAAGCAGGAAGATTTGAGCGCGCCGCATTTTGCGCCGGAGATCGCGGTCGGGCTGACGCACATCAACGATTTGCGCGTCGTCGGCAAGGGCGATCACTTCCAGTTCTACATCAACGGCCAACTGCTGACACTCTGCCCAAAGGGTACGGACAAGTTCTCGACCTGGAACGGCGATCAATGCCTGAGCAACAATAAGCAAACTAGCCAGGAATTGATCGACTCGACGTTCCCAGAAGGCAAGCTGGCGCTCGGAGTTTATGAGGATGCGTCCGCGATCCAGGTCGCCTTCTCGAACTTTTTGCTGATGCGTCCAGCGGGCTAGAGGCTGTTATGCACTTTCAAAAACGGACGCCAAGAATGGCATCCCTACACCAAGACAATCGGTACGAACGTAGGGACGTGCTTCTGCGCGTCCGCGTCATTGCCACCTTCCTGCGAAGTACTTAACAGGCTTTAGGGCGCGACCATGAAAGTCTACCTGGAGACGTTGGGCTGCCGTCTGAACGAGGCCGAGATCGAGGCGATGACCCGCCAGTTCGCCGGATCGGGTGCGCAGATCGTTGATCAGGCCGGCGAGGCGGATATGTGCGTGATCAACACCTGCGCCGTCACAAGTGATGCAACGCGCGCCAGCCGTCAGCGCATCCGACAGATCAACCGCGCCAAGCCCGATGCGCAGATCGTCGTCACGGGCTGCTATTCGGAGTTGGCTGCTGCGGAAGTGGGCGCGCTGCCCGGCGTGACGCGCATCGTCGCTAATCAGCACAAAGATCGACTGGTGCCTATCGTGCTCGCCGACTCGATTGCAATGGCCGAGCCGATGGATGCCGAACCGCTTACGCTCGATTATGTGCCCGGCGCACACGGCCACACGCGCGCCTTCGTCAAAGTGCAAGATGGCTGCGACAACCGCTGCACATTTTGCGTCACGACGATCGCGCGCGGGGCTGGTCGCAGCCGTCCGATCGCGGAGGTCGTTGCAGAGATCGCGGCGATGGCGCGCGCGGGCTATCACGAGGCGGTGCTCACGGGCGTGCAGCTTGGCTCATATGGCGAGCGAGCGGGCGGTCTGCGTGAGCTGATCCAGGCAGTGCTGACCGATACCGATATGCCGCGCGTGCGCCTGTCGTCGCTTGAACCCTGGGATTTGGACGAGGCATTCTTCCGGCTGTGGGAGAACCCGCGCCTGTGCCCGCATCTGCATTTGCCATTGCAGAGCGGCTGTGATGCGACCCTGCGTCGGATGCTGCGCCGCACCGATCAAGCCAGCTATCGGGCGCTGGTGGAGATGGCGCGCACGGCGATCCCCGATTTAGCGCTGAGCACCGATGTGATCGTGGGCTTCCCCGGCGAAACCGACGACGAATTCGCCGTCAGCGAAGCCTTCATCGCCGAGATGGACTTCATGAAGCTGCATGTTTTCCCATATTCGCCACGTCCGGGCACGGCGGCGAGTCGGATGCGCGGCGGTGTCGATGCGGCAAGTCGCAAGCTGCGCGGCGAACGGCTGCGGGCGCTCTCCGAGGCCGGCGATCGGCGCTTCCGTGAGACACTGATCGGACGCACGGCGGAGGTGCTGTGGGAGAGTGTCGTCGGTGCGAGCGAGGTGGGTTGGGTGAATACCGGGCTGACGGGGTACTATGTACGTGTCTATTGGACGGGGCCGCGCGTGCTGACCAACACGATCACGGCGGTGACGTTGGGCGGATCAGAGCGTGATGGCCTCGCAGTGAAGGGTTTTGTGTAACCATGTTATCTGTACCAAGCTGCTTTTTTTGTCGGATCATCAGCGGCGACATGTCGGCGAATATCGTTTACCAGGATAGCGACGTGGTAGCCTTTCGGGATATCAATCCCGCCGCGCCCACCCACATCTTGATCGTGCCGCGCATCCACATCGAAAATGCGAATGGCATCGACGAGACGACCGCGCCGCTGCTCGGCAAAATGACGCTCGTCGCCAAACAGATCGCCGTCGATACCAAAAGCGACGTGACGGGTTTCCGGCTGGTCATCAACAACGGTTCGGATGGCGGTCAGAGCGTGAATCATCTGCACATGCACTTTTTGGGCGGGCGCAAACTGGCTTGGCCGCCGGGCTGATTCGGATAGCGAGATTGCGGGAGGGCACATCAACATGTCGATTCAACCGCTGGAACGACTTCACACCGTAGACGATCTCATCGCGCTGCCAGACGATGGCAAGCGCTACGAACTGCACAACGGGGAGATTGTCGAGGTGGGAACATCGAGTCGCAAACATACAAAACTGGGCGTCTGGATAGCTCATATCATTCTGACTTGGGTACTTGCAAAAAAGCTGGGTGGTGATGTAACCGGCGCGGATGGCACGTACAAGCTAACCGACCACGATACGCGCGTACCCGATGCAGCCTACACCTCCGCCGCGCGAACGGCGACACTCCCATCAGATACGGTGTTCTATCCATTTGCGCCCGATCTCGCTGTCGAGATCAAATCGCCTTCCAACAGCAAGATAGAGATGCACAAATTGGCCGTGTTATATCTGGACGCGGGCGCGCGGCTGGTCTGGATCGTCGATTATGAGGCGTTCACCGTGACCGTATATCAGGCCGACGGGCAGCGCTTCCTCGTCAGCAAGGACGGCGAACTCGACGGCGGCGATGTGCTGCCCAGCCTCAAACTCAGCCTGAACGAAATGTTCGCTGTGATCGAAGTCTTGTAAGCCTCTATAATCCCTATTCCAAGAACGAGAGAGAACAATCATGACAGGTCCCAAAGAACGCATCAGCGAAGATTTGAAAGCCGCGATGAAAGCGGGCAACGGCGCGAAAAAAGACGCGATCCGCTTCATCCAGGCCGCGATTAAGCAGGTCGAGATCGATACCCGGCAGGTGCTCACTGACGATCAAATTTTCGGCATCCTGGCGAACGAGGCCAAGAAGCGCCGTGACAGCATCGTCGAATACACGAAAGTCGGGCGTCCCGACGAAGCGGCCAAAGAACAGATGGAACTCGAACTGATCGAGTCGTACCTGCCGGAGCAAATGAGCCGCGAGCAGATTGAAAAAGAGGTGAGCGCGGCCATCGCGGAAGCCGGCGCGAGTGGCCCGAAGGATATGGGCGCGGTGATGAAGGTGCTGATGCCGCGTGTAAAGGGCAAAGCCGATGGCAAGCTGGTAAACGAAGTCGTCGGCGCGATGCTCAAAAAGTAGCCACGCGCGTGTACAGCATTGACTTTCAGACCGAATACGAAGGCGCGGAAATCCCCGTCGAGCGGATGACGGCTGCGATCTGCGACGTGCTCGACGGCTTCGAGGAGATCGATCCCGAATCGGGCGTGACCGTCGTGATCACGGACGATGCGCATGTGCGCGCGCTCAATAAGCAGTTCCGGGGCGTCGATGCGGCGACCGATGTGCTGTCGTTCCCCGCTGATCCGCCGCCCGAAGCGCTCGATCCGACGGAAGTTGAACCGGACTACCTCGGCGATCTGATCATCGCTTATCCGTATACCAAGCATCAGGCCGAAGAACTCGGTCATGCGTTGGCCGATGAGTTGGTGCTGCTGGTCGTACACGGCACGCTGCATTTGCTCGGCTTCGATCACGATACGCCGGAACATCAAGACGAGATGTGGGCGGAGCAGGCGGAAGTGCTGGCGCGCGCTGGTGTTTCGATAGTGGTTCCGCGCTACACCTTCGAGGACACATCCGATTCCAATGGCTAAGCCGCAACCCGATATGTCCGCCCCCAACGGTAAAGTGAACGGCAAAACGGCGAGTTGGCTGGCGCTGCATCCCGATATGCAGGCGACGCTTGCCACCGATCCCGACGCCTACAGCCCGATCACCAGCAAGAGCCGTATCGCCAGTTTGCGCTATGCGCTGGCGGGCTGGCTGTACATGCTGCGCTACCAGAAAAATATCCGTATCCAGACGGTGGCAACGATCCTGGTTTTCGCGCTCGGTTTGTGGTTGGCGCTGCCACCAATCTCGTGGGCGATTCTGGTGCTGATCATCACGATCAATTGGATGGCAGAATTCACCAACGCCGCGATCGAAGCCGCCGTCAACGTGGCGAGTCCGGGCATTCACCCGATGGCGCGCGTCGCCAAAGATGTGGCCGCCGCGACGACGTTGCTGGCTGCGGTGGCCGCCGTGATCATCGGTGCGCTGGTGATGCTGCCACCGCTGCTCGAACGGCTCGCCCCGCTGATTGGTGCGCTGCTCGCTCGCTAAAGCGCTTTACTATGCGGGATTCACCTCACCCCCTGCCTCCCTGCAAAGTGCGCGTCCGAGCCGGAACCCGGTTTCACGATAGCTCATAGCAGGTTCTAATTTTCCGACCTCCACGCGAGGGGGTTATACTGGATAGTCGTTGATAAACCAGCGTATAATGGCGGCGGCACTACCCATTCCCTGCGCACGTCCTTTGGCCGCTATGCCCTTTGTCGCTTCGCCAAAGTTCACCTGACCCATTAATTTGACGAGCCGGCTCATAGTCTGTGCAGGATCGATTTTTCGACTGCTTAGATCGCCCAAAGCTGACTCGATCTGCGTTTGTCCCGATGTCTCAGCGACGGATTGCTCACGCTCAGCGTGGTCCGCGATAGTGCGCAACGCAGCCAACGTTTCGGCGGGTGCGCGTGGCTCATCAATCAGCGCCTGCACCTCGTCGGCTACAGTATTGAGCGCCTGCGCCTGGCCCTCATTGTGTTCAGGGGCGAAGCCTGATGCCACTGAAGCCCATACGGCTGCTTTCGCGCGCAGTTCGGTTACCAAGCCGGGCAGTTTAGCGGGCAGTTGCATCAGATCATTCCTAGCGGAGAGGCGTTTGCCCTCATCGGCGATCATGCGGGTCACATGCTTGTACTGGGCGTGCATCAAATCCCAAAACGAAGGGTAACGATCTGCGCCAGCACCCCAATTGGAAAAAAACCAGGCTTCCCATTCACCCTCAGGCGTGATCACCTGCGGATTGAGCAACATAATCGCTGAGTCGCCCGTATCACTGATCTCCAACGCCGTTTTCATCTGCTGCCGCAGGTGATCAGGGTCGAATTCATCATCTCCCGAACTGTTCCAAATATCAATCCACTCCTTGTTGCGCACCCGGAACCAATCGACTTCCTCGGCGGACCACAATTTGTAAATAAATGCGCCCGTGTCGCGCCATCCGTTTGTCACCGCCAAAAACTGCCGGTACGATGGTGGCAGCAGCGCACCAATGCGTGCCTCAAGCGCCACGATCTGGTCTTCTGTCGCGCCTGCGTAGCCCGCCCAACCGGACACGATCACCTCGTCCGGCCATTGGTCGGCACCATACGGGTGTTTGTAGGCGATCAAGTCGCGGCTGTACTGCTCCAAAAATGGCCGCCAGTCGTACTGCATCGGCACAAAGGCGGCAGATGGCTGCCACGCTTTGCTGTGCGTGATCAGTGCGGATTCGGTATTGAAGCGTTCGTATAGCGCCTGCATCAGCGCCCAGAACGAATCGTACAATTCAAGGCTTTCCGGGCGCAGTGCCTGTTGTACGGCGGTTTGCATCTTATTGATCGTCCAGGCTTGCCATTCGCCGTCGATCACCTCGCGCGAGTCGAATAGATAAACACGTTCTTGCGGACCAGCGCCAATTTGGGGCGCAATTTGAAATCCATCAAGAACGTCTGGCAGGTAATCGCTGGGGTGTCGATAGCCTCCCATCAGCTGGTTCATGTACGTTTCGGAGGCTTCCAACTGTGCAAACCAAATCGGGTCGAGTGTGCGGAACCAATCGACCTGTTCCGTCCCCCACAGCGCCAGATCAAGCCCGAACCCGTCCACGCGCCAGCCATTCGTGACCGCCAAAAACTGACGGTACGACGGCGGGAGTGCCATCTCCAAACGCGCCTCGAGCGCCGCGATCTGGTGTTCCGTCGCACCAGGGTAGCCCACCCATCCAGACGCAACCACCTCGGCAGGCAGCCGCCGCAGATCAGCGTGATCTGCGGCAATCAGCTCACGACTCCACTGCTCTAAAAACGGTTTCCAGTCGTAAGTTGGCATAACGAAATCCCTTCAAAACTTATGCTTACTCATTATCGTTGTTTCGAGTTTTGCGGAGGGATTACCCGTCCTGGCCGACCAAGCCATGACGCCACGCTAGGGCAGCGGCTTGAGTCCGATCGGTGACGCCCAATTTGCTGAAAATCGTGCTGACGTAGTTGCGCACGGTGCCTTCGGCCAGAAACAGCCGTTCGGCGATGATCGCGTTGGAATGACCCTGCGCCAACAGTCGCAATACGGCGATCTCGCGTTCGCTCAGTCCTTCGATGATCGATGAATCGGGCTGCGATGAGCCGCTCCGCACATGGGCAAACAATTTGCCAGCGACGTTCGTGTTGATATGTGTGCCCCCAGCGACCGTGCCCTTGATGGCCGCCGTGATCTCCTCGCGCCCCGAATCCTTGAGCAGATAGCCCGCCGCGCCCGCCCGGATCGCGTCGAATACCCATTCGTCGGCGTCGTAGGTGGTCAGCACGAGCACATAAATCGCCGGCCAACGCTCCCGAATCGCGCGGGTGGCATGGATGCCGTTCATGCCGGGCATTTTCAAGTCCATCATCACCAGATCGGGATGCAGCGCCGCCACTTTTTCGATCGCCGCCGCGCCGTCGTGCGCCACGCCGATCACCTCGATCTCTGGGACGGTGCTCAGAATTGCGCGCAAGCCCTCGCAGACCAGCACCTGATCATCCACGATCAGCAGTCGGATCATTGTTTGGCCTCCAACAGTAAGCGAATTTGTGTGCCTTTGCCCGGCGCACTCTTGACTTGCAAGATACCGTCGCACAAAGTCGCCCGTTCGCGCATTCCGACCAAGCCATAGTGTCCGTTTTGCGGCTGCCCCGCCGGATCGAAGCCGAGGCCGTCGTCCGCCAAGACGAGCATGGTTTGTTTCATATCCTGACGGAGCGCGACGGTCAGGTGGCGAGCATTGGCGTGGCGCGCGGTATTGTTGAGCGCTTCTTCGGCGATCCGGTAGATACTCTGTTCGGCGACGGGCGAAAGACGATCGACGGCGGACGGTACATCGAGCGCGACTTGTAAGCCCGCGCGGGCGGCGGTCGTTTCGGCCAAATGACGGATCGCCAGCGCTAAGCCGAGGTCTTCCAGTGGATTTGTGCGCAGGGCTTGCAGCGCTTTGCGCGTTTCGACCAGTCCGCTCCGCGTCAGATCGCGCGAGAGCGATAACGTTTTGCGCGCCGCCGCCGGATCGCCGTCCCACAGGGCATCGAGTGCTTCGAGTTGGATGGCGACGGCGCTTAGCGTATGCGCGAGCGTATCGTGCAGATCGCGCGCCATGCGGTTGCGCTCGCGGCTGATGGCAAGCTGTTCGAGCGTGTTGGCATACTCGGCCAGCTTGACGTTGGTTTGCGCCAGTTCGCGGCGTTGTGCGCGCTGCGCGCTCATCAGGCGCACGATCACGTAGCCAACCAACATATAGATAATGATGAAAATAACCGCCGAATCGCTGATCAGTTTGAGGGCGGGGCCGCCACGATTCGCCGCCGGGATCGCCAGCACGATTTGCAGAATACCCGTGCCCAGACAATAGGCGACCAACGTTCGGAAACCGTACTGTGTGCTCAACAAAATCAGCGGGATGAACAGATACACGAGTACGCCGCCGGGATCGACGAATGCGTGCGCGGCATCGTAGCCATGTTCCATGCGCGCCCAAACGGTGAGTGTCAGCGCCAGCAGCGGGCCGACCGTCGCCATGAACAGTGCGCCGGGCAGGTAAAAGCGTCCGAGCAAGCGGCGCAGCCAGGGAATGGCGAGGTAGATCATCAGTACGCCCGCCTCGATCACATTGAAGATCGGATAGTTGAGCGGCGCACTCAACGCGCGATCCGAGGACTGGCCGCAAAAAGTCAGCAGCGTAAGCAGCAGCCGGACGCCCGTCAAAAAGCGAAAGGCTTGCAGCAGTCCCGGTTCGATGTGAGGTTCTCGCATTCCGTCATTCTAACACGGCGGCGCACTCGGCTGCACTGACCGCGATCACGATCGCGCATGATCCCGATCACCTCAAGTCGTGAGCCGCCGCACGGCTGATCAGGAGTCGGCTGACTAGGTTTTGGGCGCGTCGAGTCGTATGCTGGGGATTGGAAATGCTGGAGGCACCGGGTAAATAGTAGACACGGCGTGCCGTGTCCCTACCAAAAACGATCTATTGTAGGGACGAGGCCTGCCTCGTCCGCCTACCTCGTCCGTCGAACAAATAAACAGAAAAAGAGGAGATACCCACATGAGCATTGGCGATTCGATCACATTGGTAAGTTGTCTGGCGGGGCTGATGGTCGCGCTGCCGGGTTTAATGATCTTCTTGAACATGCTGTTCAGCCGCACCACCGAGCGCGCCGTCGCCCATCTGACGATCGGCGCGAAGACGGCGTTTTTCGCAGGCTTGATCCCGTTGATCGTGATCGGCTGGGTCGGACTCAGCTTGATGGCCGTCGGCAGCATTTTTCAGGCAATCGGGACGGTGACGATGCTGCTGCTGTTGGCGTGGCTGTTCACCGGGTTGGGCGTCGTCGCGCGGTTGATCGGGCTGAAGCTGAGTCGTCTGGGTGGTCGCGCCGAGAACGCCCTGAGCGAAACGCTGCTCGGCGCATTTGTGCTGGCGTTTGCGATTGCGTTTCCGCTGGTGGGCTGGTTCCTGGTTCTGCCCGTCAGTGCGTTGGTCGGCGGCGGCGCGATCGTGCTGGGGCTGATCAACCGCCGCGTCAACGTGAGTCGCCCATCGTTCGTGCCCGCATCTGCGACGGGGGATTGACTCGTGACTACGCCGAGTACAGTCTCTCGCCGGGTTTTCATGGCGCAGATGCTCGGACTGGCGGCGTTGGGCGTCGCAGGCTGCACACCTGCGATTGATCACCTGACGCAGCCGGGCATCCCCGCGAAACTGCAACCATCGGGCGGCACGGGGCGCGATCCGATCGCGCATCTGCTGAATCGGGCGGCTTTCGGCGCACGACCGGGGCAGATCGAAGCGGTGCGGCAAATCGGGCGCGCGCATTGGATCGACGCGCAGCTTGCCTATGAAAGCATTCCCGATAATGGGGTGAATTTGCGCTTACGCCGCTACGATACGCTGGGCCTCGACGCGGTGGATATGCACGGCTTCGGTTGGGATAAGTCGTATATCGCAGGCGAACTGGGCGCAATGATGCTCACCCGCGCGACCTATTCCGAGCGGCAGTTGTATGAGCGGATGGTCGAATTCTGGTCGGATCATTTCAATATCTACGCTTTCAAAGACGAGGTGATCTTCCTGAAAACGGTCGATGACCGCAACGTGATTCGGCGTCACGCGCTCGGCACTTTCGGCGATCTGCTGCGCGCGTCGGCACACAGCCCGGCCATGCTGCGCTATCTTGATAACACGCTCAACGAGAAAAGCCATCCGAACGAAAACTATGCCCGCGAGATCATGGAATTGCATACGTTGGGCGTGGACGGTGGCTATACCGAGACGGATGTGAAAGAAGTGGCGCGCTGTCTAACGGGCTGGACGGTCGATGGCCGCGACACCTTCCAATTTCGCGCGGAGTGGCACGATACAGCCGCGAAAACGGTGCTCGGACAGACGATCGCGGCGGGCGGCGGGCAAGACGATGGTGAGCGCGTCCTGAACATCCTGATCGATCACCCGGCGACGCGCCAATTCGTGTGTACCAAGCTGGCGCGCCATTTCGTGGCTGATACGCCATCCGCCGGACTCATCACGGACTGCGTGCATACCTGGGAAGTCACGGGCGGCGATCTGCGGGCGATCATGCGGACGCTACTCAATCACGCCGAATTCGAGAGCGCGCCGCCAAAGTTCAAGCGTCCGTTCGATCTGGTGGTCTCGTTTTTGCGCGCGAGCGACGCAAATTATGACGGCAATCCACACTTTGTCGAGGTGCTCAGTAAGCTGGGACAACGCCCGTTTGCATGGCCGCGACCGGATGGCTATGCCGACACGATGGCGCAGTGGCAAGGCAACTTGCTCGATCGCTGGAACTTTTGCAGCGCGGCACTGGCGAGTCAGTTGCCGGGCGTCAGCCTCGATCTGGCGGGATTGGCAAAACGTGGCGACTCGGTAGGCGATCCGCTGACGGCGCTGCGCTTTTTCGGACGCTCGTTCCTCAATCGTGATTTGAACGCCGCCGAAGAAAAGGTGCTGTGGGGAATTGCAAGCGCAACAGGTGCAGTTGACGGTTTGCGCGATAGTTTGGCGCTGCTGATCGCGGGGCCGGCGTTTCAGTTGCGGTGAGGAACCTTGCCCCCCAGCCCGCATAGGAACCTCACCCCCCAGCCCCCTCTCCGTCCTCACGGAGAGGGGGAGTCGAGACATATTCGGTTTGGCGATGAATAGCGATAGGAGTGTGAACGATGTCGAAATTATCACGGCGCGAAATGCTCGAAACGGGTGCGGCGGCCTGTGCTTTTGGTGCGGCGCAGTCATTGTGGCCGGAATGGTTGCCGCGTTTGGCGTTCGCCCGCGACGCCATTGCGGGCGATGTGATCGTGTGCATTTTTCTGAGGGGCGGCGCGGACTGCCTGAATATGATCGCGCCCTTTGGCGATCCGGCTTACTATCAGGCGCGGCGCACCTTGGCGCTGCCTCGACCAGACAGTGCCGCCAAGAATCGGCTGCTGCCGCTTGACGATTTTTTCGGCCTCAACCCGGATATGAAGGCGTTAGCGCCACTGTTCACGGCAGGGCACTTGACAGCGATCCATGCGGCGGGCGCACCATCGGCTTCGCGCAGCCACTTCGAGGCGATGGATATGCTCGAACGTGGCATCGAAGGCGAAGGCAAAACGGGCGCGGACAGCGGTTGGCTCGGACGCCATTTGCTCGCCACTTCGCACGCCGACGATTCGCCCTTACGCGCCATTGGCTGGGACGAAACCTTGCCGACCAGCTTGCGTGGGTACGTTTCGGCGAATGCTTTCCGCAGCATCAGCGATTATCACTTGAACGGCCAGACCGCCCAGGTCAACCAAATGACGAATGCCCTGAGCGCGCTCTATCAGGGCAGTTTGCTCGATACGGCGGCGACAGCCACGCTGGATGCCCTGCACACGGTGAGCCAGATCGATGTGGCGCACTATAAGGCGGCGCACGGTGCGATTTACGCCGATACCGATTTAGGGCGCGGCCTCAAGCAGACGGCGGCGCTGATCAAGGCGGATGTGGGCTTGGAAGTCGCGTGCGTCGATCACGGTAACTTCGATACGCACATCTTGCAGGGCGTCACAGCGGATGGCGGCGTCGGAGCGTTTCCGTTACTGGTCAAAGAGTTCGCCGATAACTTGCGCGCCTTTCACGATGATCTGCTCGAACATATGGGGCATGTGACGGTCGTCGCCATGTCGGAGTTCGGGCGGCGCGTCCAGGAAAACGGCGCGGGCGGCACGGATCACGGGCACGGCGGCGTGATGTATGTCATGGGTGGGCACGTCGCCGCCAAACCCGTGATCGCCAAGTGGCCGGGGCTGAATCCCGATTTCCTGTCCGATGGCGACTTGCAGATTACCGCCGATTACCGGGATGTGCTGGGCGAGATGCTGCTGGCGCGCACGCCGAATACGAACGTCGCCAGCGTGTTTCCGGGGCATACGTTCAAGCGCATCGGGGTGATGCGGGCGTAGGGGAACCTCACCTGAAAAAGCTCTCACCCCAGCCTATCTGAGGGCCAAGGTGAGGGCTGCATAGATGCGTGCCAAATACATGCAAATGACCTGTAAGTGTGTTTTTGGAAACTGACTCTCCTACACACTATAATTTATCCAAGATTGAATTTGTAAGAAAGATATACTGGCGGAGCGATTATGTCTATAATGCTATAGAGGGCTTATCAAGTAAGCTCGCTAAAATTGGTATACCAACTAAAAGCAATTTTGGTTTACGGTATATTCCTGCTTAAAGTTATAATGAGTATGAATAATATCATTATACAGCTAACCAAAATCACCCCTCCTATGAGTAGCATATACTTCCGAGATTCGATGAACGAAAGTTGGGGAATGTTTTGATTCAAGGTAGTCAAAACACGCTTACAATATTCCCTAAATGTATGTAATACACTGTAAATAGCGGGGGTTTTTGGTAGTTGAGGTGCCTTGTTAACTGGGATTGTAGGGGTAGTTGGTTGTACAATACCAAAACTCTCTATCGTGGATTTTACGTCCCGGTTCAGGCGAGGCTTTTTATATAACTTGAGTAATAACTCTTTTGTCTTGGCTTGCTTTTCAGGTTGCTGGTAATCAGCGCTAAGTTGCTTTAAAATCCATTTTTGTTCCTCGTAAGCTAGGCTGGATATTTCCAACCACCTATCCACGTTTGCTTGCAACAGACTGTTTGCGCTCTCGCGTATAGTATTGCTAATATCCTTCCCATTCATGAGCCGGAATAGTGGACTCAGATCATTGTGGCGCAAACTAGGGGACCCACCAGGACCAAGAGCCTTGAAATAGTCATCAATAATATATTTTTGTGATGACTCTGACAAATTGGTTAACTGAGACCATTTTGAAATTCTGGTGTCAAATTCATGCTGGAGATCAATTTTATACTGGCTTTCCAAGTCATTTCGTTGTTGAAGGGCTAAAAGGGTATCGACTACTTGCGGACTCTCTTTAGTTTGGAGCAGTAGTTTAATAATATATGCCGACTCAGATCCACCGAATCCTTCCAAGAAAGGCAAATTCTGCCAGGTTGAAATCTGAGACAATAAAAGCTCGTTAATCCTTAGTCTTTCGGATTCCGGAGTATCAGACCGCTTCAACAACTGCTGTATTGTTGCTCTGACGCGGAGACCGTAGGGCAAAACAGTCCAGGTATCATAGATTTTGTCAACGACAAATGTACTGAATGTCGTTGAAAGGGACGGTAACTCAATTATGCCCGCTATGTTTTCTTCCAACAGTCTCGAACATTGCTCTCGTACAATGCAATCGTCACGGTTCATCAATTGGAATACCAAGTTGAGAGTGACCTGCACTTTTTCTGACTGTTGCATGTCAGCACTCAAGGTTTTTAGAATTGCTCGCTGAGAGGACTCATCCAGATGATCATTCAGTCTATTTATCCAAACCCCTAATCTGACACCAACCAACAGATCAACCCGCCGATGAATATCTGGGTTGATATACGCCGATTCAATTAATTGCAGAATTAGCTCCCTCGACCGTGATTCATCTAACCTAAGGAGGTATTCCAGTTCATCAACTACAAAATCTTGTTTCTCATTGGAGGTAGGTGTAGTCCTAATTTCATGGACTGCCTTATTTACCCAGTTCCACATTAACGAGATCACTGTGCCTTTAGTTGAAGGTTTCAAGTCAGTTCGATTCGAAAAATCCTCCGAAATCTTCAAAAGTTCCTTCGGCATTTGGATTTTTGCCAACTCCGCTGCAATGAGCTTCACAATTTGATTCAGCTCATCTTGAGTTAGTGTACGCGATTCAGCCAACTCCTTTATGCGCAAAAGTGGGTCAGGTATTTCAGGTAAACGTGGCAAGGGATCAGGTAGTGGTTGGGCGGGGGGCAGTAAGTTAAATGCCCTCACAATTGCAATAATGTCGTGTTTATCTTTTTTTCGGTAATCTGCGCGCTGTATCGAATTTAGCCAAGCTGGGCGCACTTCAAAACTATTTGGTTCATCAAGTAAAACAGGAATTATACTACGGTGGAGATCGTGTGCATATTGGAGTTCAGTTTGGCAGAATTTCGATACATTAGCATGTTGAGATACAAGAAACACAAATACGTCGCAATATCGTATCTTATCTAATATATGGTTCCACCACACTTGACCCGCTACAATTTCTTTGTCAAACCATACTTCATGCCCCATTTCGCCGAGGTCGGCGGAGAGGTCTTTGACAGAGTCACTATTTTGCCTACTATAGCTGATAAAAATTCGCATAATTCTTATGCTTAGCTAATCTGATGATACGGAAAGGTCTTAAATATCGAGCGCAAGACGGCGTATCGGCGCATATTTCGGTTCCCCTGGGGCGGCTCAAGCAGATATAATCGCTACAGAGCATAGATTATTTATGGAGAAAATACAAACCCCGTAGATCGGAAAGCACCCACACTTTTTTTGCAAATTTCGGGCGCGACCTGCCGCGTCCGCTAACTGGCGCAAAATTAGGTGCAATCCAGCGACCTACGTTCTGCTCGATACAGGCTATCCACTGCCCACAGATTGGTATAGAATTGATCATGTGTGCGATTCATTTTTTTGCCGCGCGGGTGTGAAACTTTGGCGTGGTCTGGCACGTAATCCATTACGGCGAACAAGTGACTCTGCATAATCGGCCACATAACGAGAACGATCTATGAATCCGCGTGAAAAAAAACTGATCGAAAGTCCCGATCCGTTGGTGGTTGGTGCGGCGGGCGTGGGAGGCATGGTAGTCGCGATGATGGCCGCCGTCGGGGGCTGGATCGGCTACAGTGCGCTGCGCATCAATCACAAGACGACGCTCGCTCCGGCCATCGAGGCCGAACGCCGCACGTTTATCAGTCCGAGCGCCGGGATGCTCAGCTATTATCAAGATCGGTCGGGTGAAGGCCGTCCGCTGGTGTTGATTCACAGCATCAACGCCGCTGGATCGAGCTATGAGATGCGCCCGATCTTCGAGCGTTATCGCGGGGTGCGTCCGGTTTACGCGCTCGATCTGCCGGGTTTCGGCTTTTCCGATCGCGGGCGGCGCACCTATACCCCGGCGCTGTACACCGCAGCCATCAGCGATTTTATCCGCACCCAGCTACCCGGCGAAGCGGTCGATGCGGTTGCGCTGTCGTTGGGCAGCGAGTTCGCTGCGCGGGCCGCCGCCGATAATCCCGAATTGTTCCACAGCTTGACCCTGATTTCGCCGAGCGGACTCTGGGATCGCAAGCGTGCCAAAGGTTCGCAGGCTGCCAGCCGCGATCGGCGTAGTGGACGTTTGCACGCGCTGCTGGCTTTTCCGTTGTGGGCACAGGCGCTTTATGATCTGATTGCTTCGGGACCGAGCATCCGTTATTTCTTGCGGGGCAGCTTCCAGGGCAAAATCGATAAGGCTCTGGTCGATTACAGCTACAAAACCTCGCATCAGCCGGGTGCGCGTCATGCGCCGTTGTACTTAGTGAGCGGCGCGATGTTCTCGCCCGATATTTTCGAGGCGGTCTATAGCAAGCTGACCCTGCCCGTGCAAGTCATCTACGATCGTGACCCGTTCGGGCGCTTCGATCGGCTGCCGGAGATCACAGCAGCGCATCC
>JBBRMW010000046.1:0-27871 GCA_038230635.1 Aggregatilineales bacterium
ACTAACCGCGGGAATTTATACTTTTACGAGCCCTTAGCATTTCTCCCGGACGTTCCGCGCTTGAGAAATGCCTGTGTTTCGTTAACCCGTTTATTCTGGCCTCATGGTGAGTGATCGCCTCAGCGATCCGGGTACTCGTAGTGTATCCGCCCGCCTAGTTAGCGGCGCAAGTCGTTTAACGGGCGTAGGTTAAGACTCAAAGGCTAGTGGCTAATACACCACACTTTGAGTAACTATATCACAGTCAGGCGAAACCGACGGACGAGGCAGGCCGCGTGGCCGCGCACCACATTATGGTGAAACCAATTCACCTCACCCCCAGCCCCTCTCCGTCCTCACGGAGAGGGGTGCAGGACTCAACGCGGTCTCGATCTTTGGCGGATGCGGTGTGGTTTGACGCCGGCTGAAGGACGTGGCGAGGTCTGTCAGCGCTCGGTTGTGACTCCCCTTTCCTACCGCTTGCGTGAGGGAAAGGGGTGGGGGGATAGAGGGGTTCTATGATCTTGCCCCCAAACTTGAATCCACCCGTTTCACCATTGGATTTTGCGACTTTCCCAAGCCGCGATAGAGTCTCCGCGAATAGTTCCCCGTCTCTACAAAGGATTTTTATGAACACCAACGGTCGGCTGCGGCAGACCCAAATTTATCTCGAAGGGCTGGCCGGGAAAAAGCCACTCGTCCCCATCGACCCCGATCGCCTGGAACGGCACGCCGAGCGTGTGATGTCGCCGGAAGCGTTCGCCTATATCGCGGGCGGCGCAGGCATGGAATCGACGATGGCCGCGAATCGCCGCGCATTCGAGCGCTGGCGCATCGTGCCGCGCATGTTGAACGATGTCTCGAAGCGCGATCAGTCGATCGAATTGTTCGGGATGCGCCTGCCGTCGCCGCTGCTGCTCGCGCCGATCGGCGTGCTCGAAATGGCGCACCCTGACGCCGATCTCGCGGTGGGGAAAGCTGCCGCCGCCGAACATATTCCCATGATATTTTCCAATCAGGCGTCGAAGCCGATGGAAGCCGTCAGTGCCGTGATGGGCGACTCGCCGCGTTGGTTCCAGTTGTATTGGAGCGAGTCGAACGACTTGGTGCGCAGTTTCGTGAAGCGCGCCGAAGCCTGTGGGTGCAGCGCGATCGTCGTGACGCTTGATACGACGCTGCTGGGTTGGCGCGGGCGCGATTTAGATATGGGTTCGCTGCCGTTTTTGCGCGGCAAAGGCATCGCGCAATATACCAGTGATCCGGTATTTCGCGCACAATTGGCGCAGCCGCTGGACGCCCCCGCAGCGAAGCGATCCGTCAGCCTCGCCTCGATCGGCGTGCTGATCGATCTGCTGCGCGCCTATCCGGGCGATCCGCTCGCCAACCTGCGATCGGGCGAGCCGTTGCGGGCGGTCGCACGTTTCGTCGCCACCTATTCGCGCCCGTCACTGACCTGGGACGATCTCGCCTTTTTGCGCCAAAACACGAAACTCCCGATCCTGCTCAAAGGGATTTTGCATCCCGACGATGCCCGTAAAGCGCTCGATCATCGGATCGATGGCGTGATCGTGTCCAATCATGGTGGGCGGCAGGTCGATGGCGCGATCGGCGCTTTGGACGCTTTGCCAGGGGTGGTCGCCGCCGTCGCGGGTAAAATTCCGGTGGTGTTCGACAGCGGGATTCGCGGTGGCGCGGATATATTCAAGGCGCTGGCACTGGGTGCGCGCGCGGTTTCGATCGGGCGACCCTATGCTTATGGGTTGGCGATCGCGGGGGCGGCAGGCGTCCAGGACGTGATCCGCAACATCCGTGCCGATTTCGATCTGACGATGGGCTTGGCGGGCTGCACACGGATCGTCGATATAACGGCGGATCGGCTGGTGGGAGAACCTCACCCCCCGCCCCACTCTCCGTAATCACAGAGAGTGGGTGTCAGACGGCGAGAATGTGGCTTTTTATTGGTGTTTACGGGCATCATTCGCCCTTTGCAAGGCAAAAGGATTTATCGAAATATGCGTTCAGAAAACAATAATCACCCTGCTGAAATTCAACGCAAATTGGCACGCCTGCGCGCACGCATGGCTGCCCGCTCGATCGATGCGGTGCGGCTCTCGCTAACCGCCAACACGGCCTGGATCACGGCGGGCGCGGCCACCTTTGTCAACGAGGCGGCGGATGGCGGCCCATCGAGTGTGCTGATCACCGCCGATCGCGCCTATGTCATCACCGATTCGATCGAGGGGCCGCGGCTGCGCGCCGAGGAGCAGTTGGAAGATCGCGGCTTCGAGTTCCTCTCGAAGAGTTGGCACAGTTCCGCCGATCCGGCTGCCGCGATCGTGGCGGGCAAACGGATGGCCGACGATACCACCCTGCGCGACGATCTGATCGCCCTGCGCAGCGTGCTCGAACCCGAAGAGTGCGAGCGTTTCCGGCATGTCGGCAAGCTGGCGGCGGAGGCGATGGACGAGGCGATTCGCGCGACCCAACCCGGCGATTCGGAGTTCACATTGGCGGCGCGGCTGTCGAGCGCGGGGCGGGAACGCGGCGGCAGCCCGATCGTGAACCTGATTGCCAGCGACGAGCGCATTTTTAACTTTCGGCATCCACTACCGACGGCGAAAGCGGTCGAAAAGTATGCGATGTTGGTTTTATGTCTGCGTCTCGACGGGCTGATCGCCTCGATCACGCGGCTGGTGCATTTCGGAGCGATTCCGGCGGATTTGGCACATCGGCTGGATGTGGTCGCGCGCGTCGATGCGGCGCTGATCGGGGGTACGCGCGCGGGTCGGACGATGGGCGACATGTTCACGCTGGCCGCCGAATCGTACAAGGCGGAAGGTTTCCCTAGCGCGATCGACGAGCATCACCAGGGCGGCAGTGCGGGTTACGGCGCGCGCGAGGCGTTCGCCTTGCCCGGCAATCCGACGCCGATTGTCCTCAATCAAGCGTTCGCCTGGAATCCGTCCGTCAGCGGCGCGAAATCCGAAGACACGATCCTGCTCACGGAATCGGGCGTCGAGGTGCTCACGGCGATCGACGGTTGGCCGACAGTCACGGTGTCGATCGGCGATCAACGGATCGATCGCCCGGTGGTATTGGTGATATAGGCACGCTGTGCCCCCGCCCTATCTTTACCTCACCCCCCCGGCCCCCTCTCCGTCACCACAGCGAGGGGGTGCGAAAGCGCACGACTCCCCTCTCCGTGAGAGCGGAGAGAATCTGGGGGTGAGGTGAAGCTGCGGACTTTATCGGGTTTCACCATGAGCCGTTAGATTTGTCGGGGTTGGCTAGGACGACGGATGCGAACGGCCTGCCAGCAAAAACAGATCGACGATTCCCAGAATTTCGTCGGTGTCATAAGGTTTCACCAAATAGGCGTCGGCGTGCAGCGCTTTCGCCTTCTCGCCATGTTCTTCGCTGGCCGAAGTTACCACCACCGGAATATCTTTGAGCGCCGGGTCCTCATTGAGCCACGCCGCCACCTTCCAGCCATCCACGATCGGCATCGTGAGGTCGAGAATGACCATCGCGGGCAGGCTTCCATCTTTTTTGCTCGCTTCCAAGCGATCTATGGCGATCTTGCCATTGGCGCACGAGTTAACCTCGAAGCCCTCCTGCACCAGCACGATCGCCAGCAGATTGCGGAGGAGTTCATCGTCCTCGGCTACCAAAATTTGTTGCGCCACCGCGTCCCCCTTGTGTTGCCATCTCGATCGGCGCGGATTATAGCGAATTTACCGCCAATCGGAAATGGGCGCTTGCCTCTAATTTTGCGTTGGTTAGCGGACGAGGCAGGCCTCGTCCCTACAGATAGGGTGGTTTTTGTAGGGACGCGACCTGCCGCGTCCGGCTCGTTGAAACATCTGCTACTGCTTACAGTTTGATCACTCGCGTCCCATTCGTCGCCACGTTCGCCGTCGCGTTGCGCGTATCGATCACCAGACGGCTGTTGGCGATCACCCATTCCCAATCGTAGGCGCTGTGATCGGTCACGATCACCACGCAATCGGCGTCGTGCAGCCAGTTCGCGCTGAGTGGCGTTCCCTCCATCATCCGATTACCCTCCAAGCGCACGCTCGGAATATGCGGATCATTGAATGTGACCTTGCCGCCGCGCTCCTCTAGCAGTTGGATCACGTCGAGCGCCGGACTTTCGCGCACATCATCGACATCGCGCTTGTAGGCGACGCCCAGCACTGCGATCCGTGAGCCGCGTACAGATTTGGACTCGTCATTGAGCGCATCGGCGATCATCTCGATCACATGGAGCGGCATCGCCGTGTTGATCTGGCTCGCCAGTTCGATAAAACGCGCCGTGTAATTCAGCGTTTTGAGCTTCCAACTCAGATACAGCGGATCGAGCGGAATGCAGTGACCGCCTAGCCCCGGACCTGGATAGAATGGCATGAACCCGAACGGTTTGCTCTTGGCCGCGCCGATCACTTCCCACACGTCGATATTGAGTCGATCGCACATCAGCGCCATTTCGTTGACCAGCCCGATATTCACCGCGCGAAACGTATTTTCGAGCAGTTTCACCATTTCTGCCGTCGCCGTCGAAGACACCGGGACGATCGTGTCGATGATCGTGCTGTAATAGGCGCACGTCACGTCGCGGCAATCCGCCGTCGCGCCGCCGATCACTTTGGGCGTGTTGCGGACACCGTAGCGCTGGTTGCCCGGATCGATCCGCTCCGGCGAAAAGGCTACAAAAATGTAGCCGCCAATCGTCAGGCCGCGATTTTGCAGACGCGGGATCAGAATCTCCTCGGTCGTGCCGGGGTAGGTCGTGCTTTCGAGCACGATCAGCATCCCGGCGTGCGCGATTGCGGCCAGCGAATCGGCGGCGCTGATCACGTAAGACATGTCGGGGTCTTTGGTCTTGGTGAGCGGCGTCGGCACACAAATGCTGAGCGCATCGGCGGCGCTCAGATCGGCATAATTGGTGGTAGCGTGAAGTTTGCCGGATTTGACCAGCGGCGCAAGCTGCGCACTCGGAATATCCGGGACATAGCTTTCGCCGCGATTCAGACTGGCGACTTTGTCCGCGCTGACATCGAGGCCGATGACCGAAAAACCCTGTTCCGCGAAGGCGACGGCCAGCGGCAGCCCGACATAGCCGAGGCCGATGATGCCAATGGTGGCCGTGCGATCATCGAAATGGGCGAGCAGTTGTTCTTTGTACATGAATGACCTACCGCGAAAATTGCGTATCGTTGCGTGCTGATCGATAGTTCATTATAGCGGGATAGCGCGCGCGGCGAGTCCTGGCGGGGTGCATAAAACGCAGACTGTTAAAGAATTGTGACGCGTGGGATTGATCTCAATGTTTTTTTTGAAAGTGACAAACAGCCCTCACCCCTGCCCCCTCTCCCTTATGGCGAGGGGCTTTCGAGCGCGGTTTTCCCCCCTACCTGCGGGAGAGGGGGCAGGGGGTGAGGGCTTTCCAAACACGCTCTCAATTCGCCGTTTTCAAGACACGGGCGATCATATCGGGTCGCCCGTGTCCCCCATCATGAACAATCAATCTGACGCCGAATCAACAGGTCGACTCACGATTACATCGGGGTGACTAATTGAAAAAAGTTTCCTTCTGGATCGGCCAGGGTTGCCAGCCACCCGCCGTCCATATCGGAGGGTTCGCGTATGACGGTCGCACCCGCCGCCTTAATGCGCTCGAACTCTTCTTTGACCTGGGTGGTCTCAAAATTGAACATCAAGCGTCCTGGGTCTTTGGTGTTACCGCCCATTTCGGAGTGCTCCAAAACCGCAAAATTGAGGCTTCCAACTTGCCAACCAAAGTAACCGTGCTCACTGTCAGCCATATCCGGCGGCTTTCCAATGACCTTTTCATAGAAGTCTACGAGCAGCTTGGGTTGTTTCGTTCCGATCATGATGGAGTTCAGATTCAACATATTGAACACAGCCTTTCCGTAAAATGAGCCGCCCAAATGATAGCTCGTTTGTTCTGATATGTCAAATATTCATCCGTTTTGGGGATCGGTATATTGATTGGGGTGGACGAACAGCGGACGCGGCAGGCCGCGTCCGCACCACAACGGTGAGGTGAGTTTCCTACGACAGCGGTACGGCCACGAACCGTCCGTACACCACCACGAGCGCCAAAATCAGCAGCACGACGTTTGGGATCATGTGCCCCGGCTCATTACGACGTAGGTGCAGCAGCATCGCGCCTACCATTGTCAGTGCCAGCCCAACAGCCGCCAACGGCGTCAAGAACACGAGAACATGCGTTAGCGCGGGCAGGATCAACCCGATCGCGCCGAGCACTTCCAGCACGCCGATCCCGCGTATCTGCGTCGGCGTCAGGTCATTAACCCACTTCATGCGCACCGCCATTTTATCGACCGGCTGTGTAACCTTCAAAATCCCCGATATGAAGAACGCTATCGCCAGCAAAACTTGAATCACCCATAGTGCAGTATCCATCGAAACATCTCCCCTTGAATGACATTGCAACACGTCATATGTTGCTTAAACGACAAACGATGTTTATAATGGTAAATGTCGCTCGCGCCGAAAGCAACCGACAAAAGCGGCGAAATGTTGTTTAGACGACAAAAGGTGGAAGATGTTGCAAACTGAAGTGCAAGACGTGATCCAGGCCGAGGCCAAGCGTGATCCGCGCATTACGCGCACCCGCCGACTCTTGCAAAACGCGCTGACCGAATTGCTGAGCGAAAAGAACTTCCCGGACATCACCGTGGGCGACATTGCCGACCGCGCCACCGTCAACCGCGCGACCTTTTACGCCCACTTCGAGGATAAGTACGCGCTGCTCAAATATATGGCGCAGGAACGTTTCGAGAGCGCATTGAGCGCCAAGATCGAACGCGCGCCGGGCTTTACGCTCGCCAATCTGCGCTTGCTGGCCGTGACCGCCTACGAGTTTCTGGGCGGCTTTATGGGGCACTGTGCGCCGAGTGGGCCACCATCCTCGAACGACCACGAAGCTATCTTCGCCATGCACATTCAAACGTGCATCTACGAGATCGTGCTGGCCTGGATTCGCGCGCTGCCGCCGCATAAGCGCGTCGAATCACCCGAAGTGATCGCTAAAGTGACCAGTTGGGTGATCTTCGGCTTTGGCTTTCAAGCCAACGAGACGCGGCAGCCGAAGCGACTCCCGCCAGAAACATTGGCCGATCAAATGCTCCCGGTATTGACAGCGGGGATCGGCGCGCTGCTGGCGTAATTCGCGCCTTCGATCCCGCTGTTCGCGTTCAAAACACCGCCACATTGGTGCAGCAGTGCCGTGTTGCAACAATCGATCACGCGCCGCTCCTATCCCTGCAGATAATTACGGATTATCGATTCGTCGCCATCGTAATCCGCACGCGGACATGGTACATTGTACTCAGAAATCAGCGCACGCGAAGGCAAAATCTTTCACATGAGTCTTTCCATCGCACGAGAACATCTGACCGACGTGCTGGTCGTCGGCGCGGGCGGCGCGGGTTTGCGCGCGGGCATCGAGATCGCGGAACATGGCGTCGGCGTGCTCGTCGTCAGCAAGGAACTGCTCGGCGCGGCGCATACCTGCATGGCCGAAGGTGGCCTCAACGTCGCGCTGACCGAAGTCAATCCGCTCAACAGCCCTGAAATTCATCTCCAAGATACACTGGCAGGCGGCGCATACCTCAATCGCCTGTCATTGGCACGCGCCGTCACCTACGAAGCGCCCGATCGTGTCCACGATCTGGAACGCTTCGGCGCGATCTTCGATCGGGCTGCCGACGGTCAGATTACCCAGCGCTTTTCCGGTAAGCAGACGCAGCCGCATACCGTGTTCGTCGGCGATTACACCGGGCAGGCGATCATGGCGGCGCTCGTCGATCAGGCGCGGCGGCTGCGGGTCGCGGTTTGGACGGAACATTTCGTCACGACGCTGTTCAAAACCGATGGGCAAATTGCGGGCGCGCTGGTGCTGGATCAACATTCCGGTGAACTGACGCTGGTGCGGGCGCGCTCGGTGATCCTGTGTACGGGCGGTGGCGGGCGCATGTATTCGGTCACGACGAATGCGGCCAGCAATACCGCCGATGGCTACGCGCTGGCGCTGCGACTGGGCGTCGAATTGGTCGATATGGAAATGATCCAGTTCCACCCGACCGGCATGATCATCCCGCGAGCGATGCGCGGCAAGCTCGTCACCGAAGGCGTGCGCGGCGAAGGCGGACGGCTGTTCAACCGCGGCGGCGAGCGCTTCATGACGCGCTACAACCCGGATCGGCTCGAACTGGCGGGGCGCGACGAGGTAGCGCGCGCGATCTTCATGGAGGTGCAGGAAGGGCGCGGCACGGAAAACGGCGGCGTCTATCTGAGCGTGGCGCATTTGCCCGCCGAGATCATCGAGTCGCGGCTGCCGACGATGTTGGAGCAATTTTTGTCGGCGGGCGTCGATATTCGGAAGCAGCCGATGGAGATTCACCCGTCGATGCACCACATGATGGGCGGCGTGCGCATCGACGAATGGGGTGCGTGCAACCTGCCGGGTTTGTTCGCGGCGGGTGAGGTCACGGGCGGCGATCACGGTGGCAATCGGCTGGGCGGCAACGCACTCGCCTCGTGTCAGGTGATGGGTAAGCGGGCGGCGATCAGCGCGGCCAAGTTCGCGGCAGAACGACTCACCGCACCGCAAATCAATCCCGCCGATGTGACCTCCGAACTGATCCGACTCGAACACTATTTGGAGTCGCCCGCCGAGACGCCGATCCCGCCGGACGTGACTCACGAAGCGCTCCAAAAGCTGATGTGGGAAAAAGTCGGGATCAAGCGCCGCGCGTCGGAATTGGTCGAGGCACTGCAAGGTCTGGACACGCTAATTACTCAGCTTCAGATGGGGGCGCGCGCGATCGATCCGAGTCCGGCCTTTAATCGGCGCTGGGTCGAATGTCTGGAATTGGGCAACATGCTGACAGCGGCGACGGTCGTGGTCTATGCGGCACTGCTGCGCGAAGACAGCCGGGGCGCGCACTTTCGCCGCGATTTCCCCGATCCGGTGTCCGCCTGGGAGCGTCGCAACATCGCGCTGCGTCTTGATGAGTCCGGCAAGATCACACACCAGATCGTCGATCAGAGCAGCTTGTAGGGACGTGGCCTGCCACATCCACCCGATTCACGCCACAACCAGCGCCCATATTCGATCGGCCCCGCATGGAACATCCATGCCCACTATGAAATACGGGGCGCTTTGGTATTACACGGCGGGTTATAAAGACGAATGATCAAGCCCTTACAACCGAGCGGACAAAGCGCGAGTTTTCAAGACTTTGCCCGCCATTCTTGTGTCGAGCGAATTTCGCTTGGTTGAAGGCTCAGTAGATCACGATTTCGCGGGGAAACCCCTCTATCCCCCGGCCCCTTTCCCCCACGCAAGCGGTGGGAAAGGGGAGATAAGCCCTTCGCCAAGAGGGAGAAGGGTTGTGCGGTGAGGGCACTTTTTCGATCTACTGAGGCTACCTTTGGTCTTTTTCCAACAGGGCGGCCAGTTCGCGGGGCGTATTGGTCGTGAACAGATCGACCCCGGCGTCAAGCAGCGCGACGGCGTTCTGCACCGCGACCGGATGGGTCACATCGAGCGTCCACGCATCCAGTTTGATCCCGCGCGTATGCAAGACTTCCGCCCAGTTGAAGCCATCCGCCAGCGACTGAACCAACAAGCGATGGCTGATATAAAAGGTACTGAGTCCCGCGACGCTGTTCATGAACAACTCGCAGCGATCCAACAAATAATCTTGCACCGAGAAAAAGCGCATCACCGCCAGCGGGTGATCGTCGGCATAACCATATGCGCCCGATTTCCAGGGTGGCATACGCGGATCGGCCAGTTCGCCGATTTCGCGCCAATCCAGATGGTTGCCGATGTCGAATCCCAAGTCGAGCGATGGGGCGAGTCGTCGCAGTGTGCGAAGCTGCCAATCGGCACCCGTGCTGACGATCACCCGATCGCCGAGCGGTTCGATCAGCTTGATCAGCCGCTCATACGGCTCCGCCATCGGAAATGGAAGCACGTCTTTCCAGTCGATCTGCAAGCGCGTGGCGGTTGAGTAATCTTGAAATAGCTTGACCACATCGCTGAGCACGGGCACTGGCTCGGTGGTCACTTTCCCCCGATGTTTGCAGTGTAACCCGCGCGCCTGAGCGACGAATAGCGCTCGGACGGGTCCAAACGAGTCGGTTTCGGATTCCAGGTATGGGTCATGAACGAGCAGAAAATCCTCGGAAGCCAGCGCCGTGACATCAATCTCAATCACGCTGGCGTTGGCGTCCAGGCAAGTTCGAATCGACATCAACGAATTGGGTACGGAGCCGGCTTCAAGGGCGGCCATGTGATGCACAATAACGGGCGGGCGAACGGGTAAATTTAGGGTCAAGGTTGACACACCTCATCGTTATGGCTGAATCCCGCTAGGGCGTGTCTGCAAACCCCTCTATCCCCCGGCCCCTTTCCCCCACGCAAGCGGGGGGAAAGGGGAGTCAAGCCCCTCGTCCCGCCTGCGTGGGAGAGGGGTTGGGGAGAGGGGTCAGCCGCCCAAACACTTTGCAGACACGCCCTAGTATTTTGTGCCAACATGAAGGTTTGGCGATGTTTCGGTTAAATCCTGACTGGGATCAAAAAATATTGATGACTCTCGCCTTCGGCAGTCCAACCAACGGTGCCTGCCCCACTGCCCAGCAATTCGACCTGCCACCATACGATCCGATCGGCGCAGACGGGTGCACTCAGCGTGAGCACCAGCGCACCGGGCGCGAGCTTTCCAACAATCTTGCCCTGCAACCCCGGCTCTGCGCGCAGATTGTTCGCACCACTCGTGTCGATGTTGGCCGTCCCGCCGATAGTGAGCCGGCTGGGGAGCGCCTGGGGACAGTCGATCGTGGCCGGGACTGCCGCTGCGATGGCCGCGAGTTGTTCCGTATAAGCGGCGGCGCGTTGGGCGATTTCAACGCTGCTCAGTTCCAGACCGCTGATGCGCAGCATGTCGAGCGTACCGTCCAAAGATCGGCTCGTCCCATTCGAGTCGCTGCCGATGAAAAGGTGTGGATCGACGATGGCGGGCAGTGTAATTGTGAACGACTCTTCGGCACGCTGCACACCGTCGATATATAAACGCAGCCGCTTCTGAATGGTACTCCACGTAAAGGCGACATAATGCCACTGATTGGGTTTCCAATCGGCCACATTGACCGCGACGCCCACCTCTTTTTCACCGTTGGCACCGAAGCGGTTGAAGATGCTGCGCAGATTGTTGGCACCATCTTTGGCAAACACGAGGCCACCCGCCGTGCCCCAGCTCAACACATGATGCTGCGCGCCATCATCACCGCGCCAGTCGGGTCGCACGAAAAAATCAAGCGTGCCGATGGTTGGATCGATATTGCCCGTGGCCGCGTAAAGCACATTATCCGCTTCAAAAAAATGCAGCGCTTGACCCGTTATGCCTGTTTCCAGATGCGGCGCACCGTTCATGGCGAAGGGTTTTTGCCCTTGCTGACCATTCAGGCCGTCATCGAAATCGAGGCGCAGCAGATCGTCGTTGGCGGTCTGCGCGCTCATCGTGTGGGGCGCATCCCAAATCGTAAGGATAAGCATGAGCACGAGACCGAATTGCCCAAAATTTCTGAGAAGCATGACGCACCCCCTCCGAACGATCTAATGATTTGTCTTTATGATCAGTGTATGAGCTTTCGACCCTGGCGAAGTAGACGATTGTCCCACGTTGGGCTGACAAAATCGGCGTTTCCCTGACGCTGGTATATTCAGTAGATCAAAAAATGCCCAGAACCCCTCATCCCTTGTGGGAGAGGGCAGAGATGAGGGGTTTTCGGCGGGGTGCATTCAGAATGAGGGGCGAGGGATGCGCTGTGGCTGAAGGCTATCGCTTTGGCGGACGAGGCAGGCCTCGTCCCTACCCTAGACGCCGTTTCTGTAGGGACGAGGCCTGCCTCGTCCGTCTCGAACGTGCTCGCCCCAATCCCTGAATGCACCCTTTCGGCGGCGGCGGTAACAATATCCAGCGAGATTTGGTAGAATGGTGCGGACGTTGAATGATTCAACAGGGTATTTATCTCTATGGCCGCAGTCGATGACGCCAAGACGATCGCTGACAAAGTGGCGCTTCGTGGCGATATTCCGCATATCCATGTGACCGCTTCGCGCGGCTGGGTTTCGCTCCGCCTGGGCGATCTCTGGCTGTACCGCGAGCTACTGTTTTTCCTGACCTGGCGCGACTTCAAAGTGCGCTACAAGCAAACACTTTTGGGCGCGTCATGGGCGATCATTCAGCCATTTTTCACGATGATCGTGTTCAGCCTGTTCTTCGGCCAACTCGCCAAACTTGGCTCGGATGGCGTCCCGTATCCGCTGTGGAGTTATACGGCGCTCGTGCCCTGGACGTTTTTTGCGAACGGCATGGCGCAAGCCTCGATGAGTCTCGTCACCAACTCGAACCTGATCACGAAGGTCTACTTTCCACGGCTGGTCGTACCGATCTCGGCGGTACTGGCGGGCGCGGTCGATTTTGCGTTGGCATTCGTCGTGCTGCTCGGCATGATGCTGTACTTCGGCGTCACGCCCACCTGGAACGTCGTGTTCTTGCCGCTGCTACTGCTGCTGGCGTTGATCACGTCCTTGGGCGTCGGGTTGTGGCTGGCCGCGCTCAATGTGCAGTTCCGCGACATCCGCTATACAGTGCCGTTTCTGACGCAAATCTGGCTGTTTGCCACGCCGATCACTTATTCGAGTACCCTGGTCACCAATCCGACGCTGCGGGTTTTGCTTGGAGTCAATCCAATGGCGGGCGTGGTCGAAGGTTTCCGCTGGGCGCTGCTCGGCACGCAAACGCAGCCGGGGCCGATCATCCTGGTCTCGTCGGTGGTGGCGGTTTTGTTGATGGTCAGCGGCGCGTATTATTTCCGCCGCACCGAAAAGTCCTTCGCGGACATCGTATAATTGAAGATGTAGACGGACAAGGCAAGCCATCGTCCCTACAAAATGCTGTCTGGCGTAGGGACGCGGTTTGCCTCGTCCATCTCTCCTCGTTCAGGGAATTGAAGGGCAAACTTCATGGGTAATGTCGCCATTCGAGTCGAAGGACTCGGCAAACAGTATCGGATCGGTGCGAAGCAGGCTGCCTACAAGACATTTCGGGAAACGATCGTCGATACAGTAGGCGGGCCTTTTAAGCGCGTCGTCAACATGGCACGCGGACAGGCACTGAGTGCCTCCAACCTGACCGAGAGCTTTTGGGCGCTCAAAGATGTGTCGTTCGAGGTCACGCACGGCGAAGTGATCGGCGTGATCGGCAGCAATGGCGCGGGCAAAAGCACGCTGCTCAAGATTTTGTCGCGTATCGCCGAACCGACCGAGGGATCGATCGATATTTATGGTCGGGTCGGCTCGCTGCTGGAAGTCGGCACGGGCTTTCACCCGGAACTGACGGGCCGCGAGAATATCTTCCTGAACGGCGCGATCCTGGGGATGCGGCGGACGGAGATCGAGAGCAAATTCGAGCAGATCGTCGAATTCGCCGAGGTCGATAAATTCATCGATACGCCCGCCAAACACTATTCGAGCGGGATGTATATGCGGCTGGCCTTTTCGGTGGCGGCGCACCTCGAACCGGAAATCCTGGTGGTCGATGAGGTGCTCGCCGTCGGGGATACGCGCTTCCAGAAAAAGTGCCTGGAGAAAATGGGCGACGTGGCGAGCGAAGGCCGTACCGTCTTCTTCGTCAGCCACAACCTCGGCGCGATCGTGCAACTGTGCCAGAAAGCGATCGTGCTGAATAACGGCAAAATCGTCGCGTTTACGGCGGCGGCGCAAGCCACTCAGCAATATTTGAAGCTGGTTAACCAGGGCAATCAAACGGCGCTGAATGCGCGCAGCTTCCAGGGGCCATTGGCGGCCAGCGTTCACCTGAACGAACTGGTGATCAACGATAGCTTGCTCAGCGATAATGTGGTCGTCGCGCCCAACGAAACGATCCGGCTGCGCGTCAAAGGCGAATGCACCACCGAAGTACCCGCCTTCCGCACGACGTTTTCGGTTTATCATGAGCAAACGCGCCTGCTGACTCTGCACGATGTGCCAGAGCCGCAATTGCTGCCGAAGGGTCCATTCACCGCCGAGGTCGAGATTCCGGCGTATCTGCTGCGTCCGGGCGAATACTCGATCGCGCTTGGCGGCTACCGCGACGGCTTCACCGACTGGATGTATGGCACGAATCTGGCGACTTTCCACATCAACGAGGAATGGGACACCGATTACGAGCGCGTCAACTACGGCGTCATCAATCTGCCATACAAGGGCGGACGTGTCAGTCAGCCCGATCCGGCGCTGGCCGAAAATTAACCTCACCCCCCCAACCCCCTCTCCGTAACCACAGCGAGGGGGAGTTAAGCCGCCACCGATTTAATCTTGTCAGCTCAGATCGAGGCGAAATGTCGGACGTGAGCGCAAACCCAACTCAAAATGTGCTGGTCTCGATCATCATCCCCTGCTACAACGAGAGCAAGTTCATCGATAGCTGCCTGCGCTCGGTGTATGACTTCGAGCCGATCGCGGGCGCGTTCGAGGTGCTGGTCATCGATGGCATGTCGAAGGACGGGACGCGCGATGTTCTGGCGCGCTGGTGTGCGGAACACCCGAATCTGCGGATGCTCGATAACCCGGCCAAGATCGTCCCTAACGCCATGAACATCGGCATTCGTGCCGCGCAGGGGGCATGGATCGTGCGGCTGGATGCACATTCCGAGTATCCGGCGAACTATCTGCGGTTGTGCATCGAGACCAGTCAGCGGACGGGCGCGGATAACGTCGGCGGCGTCTTTATCACAGTGCCACGCGGCACAGGACGCGAGGCGCAGCTTGTGCGCGCGCTGACGACTCATAAATTCGGCGTCGGCGATGCGGATTTTCGGCTGGATAGCAGCGAAGGTCCCGCCGATACCGTTCCTTATGGCTGCTATCAGCGCGCGGTGTTCGATCGAATCGGCTGGTACGATGAGCGGCTCGTGCGCGATCAAGATTACGAACTGAATCGGCGGCTGAGCAAAGCAGGTGGGCAAATCTGGCTCAATCCTGCCATCCAAATCAAATATTATAACCAGGGTACGCTGCGTGGATTGCTGCGACAGGCGTATTTCACGGCGCAGTGGAACGCCTGGATGTGGTATCTCGCGCCGTACACCTTTTCGCCGCGCCACGCCATTCCGGGCGCGTTCGTGGCGGGTTTGATCATTGGCGCGCTGTCGAGCCTACTGATCCCAATTTTGTGGATTCCGTTTTTGCTGGTGGTGGCGTTGTATGCGCTGCTGGCGATTGGATCGGGCGTGCAGCAGAGTCGACGCTACGGCCTGTGGATGCTGCCGATTCTGCCGTTTTTATTCCTGGCCTACCATCTGGCCTATGGTGCGGGCACATTGTGGGGCGGGGTGCTGTTGGCGGTGCGCCAAGCACCGGTGCAGCATCAATCCGAACCCTGGCCGGGCGCGGGCTATTATCGGGTGACGCCGAGTCCACCCCGTTGAAAAAGGCGATCGGCTTGATTACATCAAAATAAGGCGCAGCGGCTCGTCGCCGGATCGCAGGCAACCGTTGGCCGTGGCGCGTCATCGAACTTCGCCAGCATCAGACACACCGTACACACCGGCAAGCCCATGACGCTGGTATAGCAGCCCTCGATCCGCGCCACCGGGTGAAACTCCCGATCGTGAATCGCATACGAACCCGCTTTATCGAACGGCTCACCGCGTGCGATATACTGTGCGATTTCGTCATCCGTATAATCGCGCATCCAGACCGTTGTGGTGGTCACGGTCGTTTCCATCCTGCCGGTGTGTGCGGCGCGGAGTGTGACGCCCGTATAGACCTTATGTGCGCGCCCGCGTAACGCCCGCAAAGTGGCGTCAGCATCGGCGGCGTCGATCGGCTTGCCGACGATCAGATCGCCATCGGCGACGGTCGTATCGGCGGTGAGAATGAGCGTTTCTGCGGGGCTGCCCATCGCCAACGATTTTTCGCGGCTCAGGCGTGCCACATACTGATCAGGTGGTTCGTCGGCAACCGGTGATTCGTCAATATCGGGGCGGGCTATCGTAAACGACAGCCCGATCCGCTCAAGGAGTTCGCGGCGGCGCGGCGAACTGGAGGCCAGCAATAAACTCAAACTCATCGGCGGTGCCGCCTAAAGTTCGTCTTCGCCTTCGTCGTCGAATTCTTCATCGAAATCGTCGTCGTCATCATCGAAGCCGAGTTCCAAATCATCCTCGTCGAAGAAATCGACGCCATGCGGATGACCATGCGCCAGTTCTTCGGCGGTGGCATCGCGGACGGCCAGCACTTCCACGCTGAAAAACAGCGGCTGCCCGGCCAGCGGATGATTGAAATCGAGCGTCACCGAGTCAGCGGCGATCTCGCGGACATAGGCTTCGGAGGTGTTGCCGTCTTCGTCTTCGATCGCCACCACCATGCCAAGCTTGATCGCCATATCGGTCGGCAGCATCCCGCGCTCGACGACTTCTACATCTTCGGGATCATATTCGCCATAGCCCTCTTCGGCACTGACGCGCACTTCTTTGGCGTCGCCGGATTTCAGGCCAGTCAATTCTTTTTCGAGGCCGGGGATGATGTTATCCGCACCATGCAGATATTCCAGCGGGTCGTCGGCCTCCGAGAAGTCGATGATCTCGCCATTTTGCAGTTTGAGCGTGTACGCCAAACTTACTACCGCGTCGTTCTGAATCGTATCCACCAGTGGTTTCCTTTCGTGGGCGTACCGGCTGCCCAAACGACGAAATTATACACGATTCGCGGGCGTTGTACATTCTGAAATTCGATAGAAAGTGTAACATTGCGAAATGATTCAGGAGAACAAACCACTTTTGCGTATACTTCGCTATCCCACATGCCGACGTGGGATAAGCGTGGGATTTTGTGGGATTGTCGGTGGGATAATGTGGGTTTATCTGTGCGTTATCAAATTTTCAAAAAGGTGGGAAACCCGTTGAATACGCGCGCATACTCTTCAACCCCTGCCACCTCTGACAATAAGGCGGATCGCACTTAGAAATGGATGCTACATTGGGTACATTTTCACTGTCAAAAATTGTTAGGTTCGCCGTTTGATCGGAGATCTGCATTGAACGATCGGGATGGTAAATTAGAAATATTTGAAATCCCTGATCGGGATAAGTTAGAAAGATATCAAAAAGATCAATCTTATGGGGATGAACGCTAAATCCGTTAATCTCAATATTTCGAGGTATCCCAAAATATGCCAGAAGGCTACCTAGCGTGAAAGCAGGATCAATGGACGAAAAATTGATGACATGAATAATTTGGTTGCTGTCACCGTCAAAGTCCACGGATGTCGAGTCGTTTCCGATCATGAATCGGTTGGATGAGCTTTGTACTATTTCATCCCTGCTAAGTTTTAGAGTATTGCGAATATACGGATGCGATATTATTTGTTGAGCACCCTCGTCAACGGTCATTTTGCCCAGTCGGACTCCAAGAAAACACGGTTTTTCACAGGGCGATCCATTAGGGTTCGTGAAGAGCACACTCAGAGTCGCTGCCGAAGTGTTCGGGCGTGTCGAGCCGATCACTTCGGCCAAAATGATCGCCACGAAGATCATGGAGAGTAGAGTCAGCATCGAAAGGAAAAGTAAGCGCATCAATCCCCTCGACTGCGGGGCAGGTGCAGGGGTGCGGACGTCTTGCATTAACATACGCCGATGATTGGACCCGTTACTGAGGCGTGCCGTCAATGGTTCGTAAGCCTTCAGACCGATCGAACCTGACTCTTTCGTACACATCGGTCAGTGGAAGGATGCAATCAATAGCTGGCAATTTAAGCGTGGCCTCCAGCCCCACAACATCGGTAAGCAGCCAATGCTGGTCATCCTGTCGGCTGTAATGTTCGATGTGAACCGCATCTTGTGACACTAGGAGATATTCGCGCAGGCGGCCCAGTGTTCGATAGTGCCGGAATTTCTGACCGCGATCGTAGGCTTCCGTTGAGGGTGATAGCACCTCGATGAGAAGGATCGGGTTCAACAACGTATCCGTCTGTGCATCATCGAACTGCGGCTCGTCACAGACGACGCTGATGTCCGGGTAGGTGTACAAGCCTGTCTGCGAGATTTTGACGCGCATGTCGCTGGGGAGTACCCGGCAAGGTTTCGCGCGCAGTTGCGTATATAGGATGCCATAGACATTGCCCATAATTTGATTATGATTGTAACTGGCCCCAGCCATTGCGTACAATTGACCATCCAGATATTCATGGCGTTCGGCACTTTTCCGCTCAAACGCCAAATATTCGGAGGGTGTCCAGCTTGGTTGAGGGACTGCCGCCATCGTTTGCTCCGTAACCAGACGAAAAAGTACCGTATGTGGATTATAGCACGCCACCGATTTGAGATTGAAGGATCAAGGAGAAACGCCGATAACATCACCGAAATTGCTCTCTGAATTTTGAGGGCAAACAGATTGCAGATAGATTGCTTGTGTGCCATTGGTCTGGATGCTAATTGTTTTCACGAAATAACAATCGGATCAATAATATCCATGCGAGCTGCAAAGAATCTCAGTTCATATGGGAAAGAATCTCTAGCGCATGAACAACAACGGACGGCCACCACGCATGTTCTCGAATATGCAGATCGTCTTCAGCTCGATCCTGGCGATCAGTTTGCTGCTGGCGATCAGCTTCAGCGGACGCATCGCGGCAGGGCATCAGATGAACGCCCAGCGCGGCAACTTGCTCGGCGTGATTGCCACTTTGCGGGGTCAGGCAACGGCGCTCAAAGGTCAGTTCAACTATGTCGCCAGTGACGCCTTCATCGAAGATTGGGCGCGCGGCGAGGGCAAAATGGTCAAACCCGGCGAGGTGCTCGTGAATCCCGTACCCGGAATCGTCACCCCGCAGCCGACTCCGACACCCTTCAAGCTCGATCTGACGGCGCAGCCAACCCCTGATAATCAAACCTGGGCGCTGTGGTGGAAGCTGTTTTTCGACGTGCCGCCACCCACCAATCATTGAACGGGATCATCCACCTCATGGTGGAACCAATTAGACACCACGCATTGAAGAACTTCACCCCCGGCCCCTCTCCGTCCTCACGGAGAGGGGAGTGGTGCGGCTTGACGCCCCCTCGCTGTGGTGACGGAGAGGGGGTTGGGGGGTGAGGTGAATGCGCGAACTTTATCTGGTTTTACCATCAGCACCCAAAACCACGATCGAAATCATAAAATTGCGAAGCGAGGCGATATACGCAATTTGAAGCTACGGCGGGAAAGCCGCTGTGACAGGCGGGCAGGTGAATTTAGCGGCGCATCGGGACGCGAAACGAGACCTTCATCAGTAGTTTTCCCAGGCGCAGTTCGTCATTATGGTGCAGCACGCGGATTTCGTATGGATACAGGCGCAGGTCATTGACGAACGTGCCATTGTCGCTATCCAGATCGCTGAGCACGAGCGTGTTGTTGAGGAAGCGAATTTCCGCATGAACGCGCGATACGCCCAACATTTCGCCATCATAGGGCGACAGATCGACGAAAGGCTGCCCTGGCACGGGCGATTCGCCGCGCCCAATGACCATCTTGTCGCGCGGGGACGTTTCGAGCACACTTTTCACACCGCGAATGGCGATCAGGAGCGTCGCGTCGGCGCTGAAGTAATCGGAAACCTGGAACGTGGCTTTTTGTTCGGCAGCATCCAACTGCCGGGTGGGCGCGATGGGTCTGGGTTGCAGCAGTTGTCCGCAACCTGTGCAGAAGGTGCTGCCCGCCATATTCTGGCGACCGCACTGGCGACACGCGATCATCGCGGGTGCGGCGGCAGGTTGGGCGGCAGCCAACGGCGATGTATCGAGGTAGCTGGGGATGAAGGCGGCTGGCATAGACTGCGTGGTCGTTTTTTGTTGCCCATTGACGGGGGGCGGTTTGGGCGTCGCCAAGTTCGTTTCGGTGGCGGGACCCTTTGGGGTTGTAAACGACAAGCTGGGGTTTTTGCCGAACTTTTCTTCCCAACTCATCACCATATCGCCCAGCCGATGCCGCGCTTCGCGCGATACCTGCTGCGCGGCATCTTGCAGCTTATTCACTGAGTCGTCCATCGAAAGGCCGTTCTGACGCAGCCGAATATAGGCCGTGAACAGCGATTCGGTGGTATGTGCGGTGCCGTATGTCATGCTGAAACGCCCCATTCGTCGATGGCATTCAGAAACAAATCTGCATGGAGAGGAGGATGCAGCCGGAATATCGACAGGTGATTGCAAACTCCGCTTATGTATGATAAATCTTTTTTTCGTCACAAACCATTTGACTTCAGTACGAGTTGGTTATGAATCCGGTATGGGAACCTCGCCCGCCAGCCCTTTTTCGGGGTAGGTATTTTGATTTGGGCGGACGAACAGCGGACGTGGCAGACCGCGTCCGTCCGATTCCACGATTGGGGGTTTTGTTCGGCGAGTTACAAATCGTCGCCGTCGAAACGATTCTCGACGCCCGGCCAATTTTTGAAAAGCTGATCTTCCTCGCTCATGTCCTTGCCGCGATTGTCGATGCGACGCTCGTCCACGACAATGCCATTTTCGATTTTGAGGTGCGTCTCGAACTCGTAGACCGACCCGAAGCCCATGTGAACGTAGTGGAGCAGCTCGCCATCGGGGATACGCAGCACGCCCGTAAACCAATCGGCGAGGATCGGCTCATCGCCGATCATTTTGTAGCGCCCCGCGATGGCGCTCAGATAAAAACGCCCGTCCTTGAGTTCCCAGCTTCCCAAGTAATTGCGCCAGCAGGCGGTCGAAAAGACCAGCGAGGGAATGTCGCCCGCCTTGATGCCTGCATTGATCGCTTCTTCCGTCAGTTCGACGAGGCGCGGGTGGCTCGTGGGCAGCGGGGGGCAAAACGCCATGCTGCTGACTTTGCCTTCAAGGATCAGCTTTTCGTGGAATTGGGCGGTCATCGGAAAGGAGCCTCCGTCCGTGTGGCTGATAGGTGCGCCCATTATAATTTCAGATGGCACGCGCCGCAAACCTCCATTGACCGCGTAAAATCGTGATTTGCAAAATCGGCGGAAATGCGGTAAGATCATCAGTTAGTCAATCATGAAGTAGCCACGCTGCTTTCCGCAGCCCTCAACCGCCTGAAGTTGCAACGGTACGAAGTCCACCAAGCCTGATAGGAGTGTCAACATGTCTTTTATTCGAGGCGACAAGGTCGTCATCAAAGCCGGTTATCAGGAATGGTACAATTCGGGTAAGCGCAAAAAGACCCTCGTCAAAGATGGGCAAGAATTGTCGATCCTCATGTATGACGTGGCCTATCATAGCTATCAGTGCAGCGTCGGTATGCTGACCATTTTTGTCAGCGACGATTGGTTGGAAGTGCCACCCGTTGGGGGCGCGGAAGCTGTTGTGAAGACGCCCGTGCGGCGCGTGCGGAAGCCAAAAGAGGCCGTAGAGTCGTCCGCGAGCTAATGCTTTAACAACAGCAGCACGACGGTCAACACGACGATCCCGATCACAAATGCTGCCGTCGTCATGAGTGCCTGCCCCGGCTGCGTCTGAAAGAAGCCGGGTTTTGGGGGCGGGGTGCTCAATATTTCCAGTTCCGTCACATCCACTTGATCGAGATGATCCAGCGCCGCTATCAGCGATTCGGCGTCGGAATAGCGCATCTCTGGGTTATGCTGGAGGCATTTTGCCGCGATCGTCGCCACGGACGCGGAAACATCCGGGCGGATTTTATCGAGGCGCGGCGCCGCTTCATACAGCCGCTTATTCATGATCTCGACGGGATCGTCGCCCTCAAAAGGTGGCGACCCCGTGATCATTTCATACAAAATAATACCGATCGCGTAAATGTCGATGCGGGCATCCGCGCGTCCGCCCGTGACCTGTTCGGGTGCCATATATTCGGGCGTGCCCGCCGCTTTGCCGGGGAAAGGTCGCGTCTTGAGCAAGGCTAGTCCGAAATCAATGATGATGGGTTGATCGGCCTCGGTAATGATGATGTTTTCGGGCTTGAGATCGCGGTGAATAACCCCTTGCGCGTGACAATACGCGATTCCGACGGCGATCTGGCGGGTCAATGCCAGCGCGTGATCGATGGCGAGGGAATGCTCGTGCTTGATGATGTGGCGCAAAGAATTTCCGGCCACGAGATCGGTCACGAGGAAGGGTGTGCCCGCATAATTTCCCGATTCGAGGCCATGCTGAACGGCAGGATGCTGAAGAATCCGCATCGCCTCCAGTTCGCGCAAGAAGTAGTCATATTGAATCGGATCAAACAGGGTCGCTTTGCTGGGAATTTTCAGCGCAACGGTGCAGCCTGACTGATTATCGAGCGCGCAGTAAACGTCGCCGATGCCGCCTTGCGCAAGGTGCGAAAGTATCTCGAAGTGGTCAAATTGATCCCCGGCACTCAGCATCATCGGTTCACGTATTCCGTTCTCACCCATGTGTGATGTATGCGCAATAACCAGCAGCACTGAGTGTACGCGCCCGAATCTAAAACGTCGAGACAAACTGACAACCTTGCTTCATCAGTTGTCGGTCTAACCAACGCAGCCGAACTTGGTGAAAAAGGCCACCGAACCGAACGGGTAGCGTCGCAAAAACGACGTTCGCGTTGAGGTTTTCCGATGCCTGAACGAGCGCCTCGGACACTGTTGCATATTGAAACGGTTGAATCGATACTGGGATGCCGTAGAGTCGCACCGAATCGACGTATTTTGTATATTGAGCGCGGCACTCGGCAGGCACGGACGACCACCCCAGATCGATTCCCAACCATCCTAAATGTTGAACGGGTACCAGAGCCAATAGCACAATTTCGGCATTCAGGGTGAGCGCCATCGGGCAGGCTTGCTCCAAAGCACGGAGTGTCCAGGCCGGATCGGCAATTTGAACGAGGATCGTTTTTTCGGGGCGGATCGATCCGTCCCTTGTTTCAGCGATGCTTGGCGCGACCTGCATAGCAGGAAAAAAGATCGATTGAATTGAGCGACTTGGCGCTTCTTGGGGGAGCATTTTTCATCACCGTTTTTACAGTTTGCAATCACGTCTTGAGACCTCCCTTCTTATAACATTGGCAGATGGTAAAATGAGGTAAATATCAACCGGAGAGGCGTAAAAATCGCGTAAAGGCACGGATTGCGCGGGCGGCCACATTGGGTCATAGGCGTAAAGCTAAGGGGAGACGGTGCGAGGGGTGCGAGGCGTCATGATTGTGAAATGGACGAGGCAGGCCTCGTCCGTCCACTAGATTTCACAAAACCCGACAATGACCGCCGCCGTTCCTTAGCTTTACGCCTATGACCACATTGGGTCGCCCGGTTTTTGCGCCAAAATCAAAACGCGAGTCTATTGCTCGGCTTCTTTGGGAATGGTCGGCGCGGGCGTGATCGGCAGCCGGATGACGAGGCGCGCACCGCCGCGAGTCAGGCGGTTTTCGGCAGTGATCGTGCCACCTTGCGCTTCGACCAAGCCCTTGCAAATCGACAATCCCAGACCCGTTCCGCCAGAGGCAGTCCCCGGCGCGCGATAAAACTTCTCGAACACGCGCTGCAAATCGCCCGGCGGCAAACCCGGTCCGCGATCAGCCACGCTCAGCATCAACTCGTCATGTTCGAGTGCCGCCGTCACCCGCACGCGGACTCCGGGCGGCGTATGCACAGCGGCATTATCCAGCAAGTTGACCAACACCTGCTCCATTAGCACGAAGTCCATGCGCACGAGCGGCAATTGCGGGGCAATGTCGATCACCAGATCATGCGCGGCCAGGTCTTTCTCGACCTGTTTCACGCTCACATCGATCAAATCGGTCACGTCGCACCACTCCACATGGGGTTTGAACCGCCCCGATTGCAGGCGCGTCATGTCCAACAAGTTGTTGACCAGCCGAGTTAGCCGCTTGGTGGCTTCCTGAATATTCTCGCCGAGTTCCTGCTGAGCCGCCGGACTCGGTTTTGTGACCGGATCGAACAGGATACCCGTCGCGCCGCTGATGACTGCCAACGGGGTGCGCAGTTCGTGCGAGATCGAATCGAGCAGCGTGGCGTAGAGGCGTTCCGATTCGGCGACGATGGCCGCCTGTTGTGCCGACTCGTCGAGTTGTTCGCGCTCGACCGCCAGCGCGATATGGTTCGTGAAGGTTTGCAGCAGTCCTTCTTGCTCGAAGGAGAGCTGTTCGTGCAACTCCAAGCCAATCACACCCGCGACACCGCCCGGCGTGGTCATCGGCCAGTATTGGGCGTCGGCGGTCGGCAGCGTTTCGGTAAAGTGTCCGGCGGGCTGACTATTGTTGAATGACCAGCGGGCCGCACCCATTTCGCGGTCGTTCATGGCGAAGGTGCTGAGCGCGTGCGGGGCGGGCGGCAGATCGCCGTCGGCATCTTTGAGCAGGATGGCGATCGGCGCGGCGAAAACCTGCCCCAACTGTTTGACGGCTGTTTCGAGCACTTCGTCCAGCGTCGTGGACTCGCCGATTTTGTGGGCCATCGTGTACAGCGCGGCGGTGCGCTCTTCACGTCCGCGCGTCAGTTTTTCCTGGCTGCGCAGACGGGCGGTCAGGTTTCCGGTGATCAAGGCCACGATGAAATAGAGAAAAAACGTCAGCGCGTCCTGCAAGGTAGAGATAAAAAACGTGAGGCGCGGCGGGATAAACAGAAAATCCCAGAGCAGCGCACTGGCTGCCGCCGCCACTAAGATCGGGCCGCGCCCAACGAAGTTTGCCAGCACGACGACCACAAACAGCAGCAGAAGGGCGACCAGTTGATGATCGATGAACGGGAGAATTGCCAGACAGAAGGCGACGGCGGCGGCGACGACGAACAGTGCCAACAGATATTGATTGCGCCCGGAGTGAAGGGCTGGCCGCACCACCAAAGGGCGTTCGCCGCCTTCGCTGACATCGCCCCGTACCACATAAATATCGATGTCATCGCTCTGCCGAATCAGCCGATTGACAAGCGAGCCGCCCGCCCGCAGTTCCTCGACAAAGGTGCGCGACGGCTTGCCCACGACGATCTGCGTGATGTTATGCTGCTTGGCGACCCGGATCAACGCCGTGACGACATCGTTGGCCGCCGTTGAAACCACCTCGCCGCCCAATTTGTGAACCAGCGATAAGTTGCGTGCCAATTGGGCGTGCGCGGTTTGGGAGAGCGGAATGGTCGGTTCGATATAAACCGCCATCCAAGGCGCTTTCAGGTTATAAGCGGTACGCCGCGTCCAGCGAATCAGCCGTTCGGAGAGGGGGCTGGGGCTGACCGCGACCATCAGCCGTTCGGTCGAGCGCCAAGGCCCCTGGATATGCTGGACTTGCATGTAGTCCTGCATCTGTTGATCGACGCGCTCGGCGGCCAAACGCAGCGCCATTTCACGGAGCGCGGTCAGGTTGCCCGTCCGAAAGAAATTCTTGGCGGCCAACTCTGCCCGATCGGGCGCGTAGACTTTGCCTTCGGCCAAACGCTGCAAGAGTTCTTCCGGCGGCAGGTCGATCAACTCGATGTCGCTGGCAATATCGAGGATCGAATCGGGCACCTTCTCATGAATGGTGATCCCGGTGATTTTCTCGACCGTATCCGAGCGGCTCTCAAAGTGCTGGACATTGACGGTCGTGTAGACGTCGATCCCACTCGCCAGCAGTTCGAGCACGTCTTGGTAGCGTTTCGGGTGGCGGCTGCCGGGCGCGTTGGTATGTGCCAGTTCATCGACCAAAACCAGTCGCGGTCGCCGCCGCAGAATCGCATCGACATCCATCTCTTCGAGGGTCGATTCCTTATAATCGATCTTTTGGCGGGCGATCAGCGGCAGCCCCGCCACCAACGCATCGGTATCGGCGCGTTTGTGCGTCTCGATATAGCCGATCACCACGTCGATGCCTTCGGCGAGGCGCTGATGCGCCGATTCCAGCATGGCATAGGTTTTGCCGACGCCAGCGGACATGCCCAGGAAGATTTTGAGTTTACCGTGCTGCTGCTGGGCTTCTTCCGTTTGTACGGCAGCCAACAGCGCATCGGGATCGGGTCGCTGATCGTTGATCATGAGTGACCTCGTTGTGCCGAAAAAACGAAGACGGACGCGGCAAGCCGTCGTCCCTACAAATTGCCGTTTTGGGGTAGGGACGACGGCTTGCCGCGTCCGCTGTTCGATCATCCAAAAGAAACACCTACCCCTTAAAAAGTCCGGGAGAGGCTCTCCGGCGACGATGACGGCTTTTGTCGTCGCTCATTCGATTTTGAGCCGATAGCCGATGCCGGGTTCGGTGATGATGTATTGCGGGCGGGTGGTATCTTTTTCGAGCTTGCGCCGAAGCTGCCCCATATAAATGCGCACATAGTGGTTCTCGGAGGTGTAGGTTGGACCCCACACTTCTTTGAGTAGTTGGCGGCTGGTGATGACCCGCCCGGCATAGCGTACCAGCGTTGTGAGCAGCTTATATTCGATCGGCGTCAAATGGATTTCGACACCCTCGATAAACACTTGGCGATGCGCGAGATCGACGCGCAGGCCGCCGATTTTGAAGACGGGTTCGTCGGCGTCGGTCGCTGCCGAAAGCGCGTGCCGCAAGGCGACTCGCAGACGTGCCAACAGTTCGCCGCTGCTGAAGGGCTTGGTCAGATAGTCATCCGCACCCGCATCCAGAACGGCAATTTTGTCTTTATCCTGATCGCGCGCGGTCAGGATGATAATTGGCGTGGTCGTCCACTCACGCAGGCGCTGCGTCACTTCCAGACCGTCCAAATCCGGCAAGCCCAAATCGAGAATAATCAGATCGGGGTGTTGCAGCGCCACCTGCCGGAGACCATCTTGAGCGGTCGTCGCTTCGATCAAATGGTAGCCACTGCTGGTCAAGGTCGCGCGCAAGAAACGCCGAATCTGCGGATCGTCTTCGATCAACAGGATCACTGCGCCCGCGGTCGCCGGGATAGAAGGTGAGTCAGTCATCGCCAGGTCCTAACATCGGTGGTTCCCCGTCTAAGGGCAGCGTGAAGCGAAACACGGCCCCGCCGCCCGGTCGATTCTCGGCCCAGATGCGCCCACCATGTACTTTGATGATCCCGGCGCAGATCGTGAGGCCCAGGCCGACGCCGCTGGCCGTCGTGGGACGCGCGCGATAAAACTTATCGAAGATGCGCCCCTCGTCACCGGGTGGCAGCCCCGGCCCCCGATCGGTCACTTCGACCAGGACTTCGGACGGGGCCGCCGTGGCGGTGAGCGCGATCAGGCTGCCTGCTGGCGTATATTTGAGCGCATTTTCGAGCAAATTGATGATCACTTGGGCGATCAGTGTCTCGTCCAAAGGGATCAGTGGCAAATCGGCGGGAATTTGCACGGCGATCGGGCGGCGCTCCAACTGCGGATTCAGGCGGCTCAAAACCGTCCCAACGACTTCATCCAACGGCTGCCATTCCTTTTTGGCCTCGATGCTGCCAGACTCCAAGCGCGTCATTTCGAGCAAGTTACCCAGCAATCGATTCAATCGATCGGCTTCTTCATAGGCAACTTGCGCGAGTTCGTGACGGGCGGGCGCATCGAGCATCTCCTCGTTCTCGAGCAGGCTGCTCACCGCACCCGTGATCGAGGCGAGCGGCGTCCGCAGGTCATGCGAGATCGAACTGAGCAGCGAGTTGCGCAGGCGTTCGCTTTCGATCTCGATTTGCGCGTTTTCGGCTTCGGTTTCGAGACGGGCGCGTTCGATGGCGAGTGCCACTTGATGGGCGATCGTCTCCAAAAAGTCGCGTTGATCGCCTTCGGTGAGTCGATCGAGGTGTGCCGGGTAGACGCCCAACACGCCGATCGTGCCGCCAGAGCCGACCAACGACAAATAATGTCCATTGGCAGCGGGTAA
>JBBRMW010000047.1:0-27855 GCA_038230635.1 Aggregatilineales bacterium
CAAGCGCCTACAGCCGTTTCTCCCTGCCTATACAGCGCATGAATTTCTTCCGATGTCGGCATCGCTCGTTTCAACATAGCGCTGAATTATCCGCCCGTGCCTCGTTCTGTCAACAATTCCTCTCACCCCTGAGCAGTTACTCTTAAATTAAGCTGTTTCTCCCAATTCTCCCTGCACGATTCAAAATCAATCCAACTGGCTTTTCGATTGCGATCAAGGTAGCCAAACCCTTGATGGTTGACCTCGGTTATCTGGCTAGAGTCTATGGTGATCCCATCAAATTCAGTAAAGTTAATCATCAGTGAATCTGCTGGTAATTGACGATCGCTGCGTTTTTGTTAGTTTCACAATGAAAAGCTCTACTAATCCAACTCTGTGTCGCCGTGGGTATTTCGATAGATGAGCCAGTACAGACTCACAATTAAATCGTCTAATCGGTGCGTGTGCGGACGCTCATGATCGCCGTACAACTGAATCGGCTGCACCAGCGAGTGGGGGCTTTCCTTTTGCTTACGACGCCACGCCTCTGGCAGCGGAGTAGCATCCAACAGCGCAAACAGCACCCGTCCAAAATTATCGGTGGAAACGCCTTCGGTGTAATACTGACTATATTCCATACCAAATTGGATTTGAAAGTTGACGTGTTTGGACTCAGCCGCCGCCTTCGTCCAAAAAACGATAATGTAGCCGCCACGACTCATGCGTTCGACAATACTTTCCCGTACCTGTTTAGCGGCGGGGGTATGCGCATGTTGCATCGTGTAATCAATGATCTGAAAGTAGCGCTCTTTGCGCATAAATGCCAGCAAATCTTGGACTTGTCCCTTATCCTGTACGGCGTAACTGGCATATAACGGCAAATCCATCGCTTTGGCAGCCGCTAGACGAAATTCCTTATCTTGCGGATCAAAGCTGATCACCACCTTGCCAGCCCGGAGCGCATAATCGCGCTCGAAGGCCACCCAAAACGAGCGTGCCGAGTGACCGCCTTCCAGATAGATCATGCCATCTTGATCCAAAATCGCCTTGATGAGTTCAGTGCTCACCAGCTTGTTGGGACGCACCACGATCGGCGGAAAAACGAAGGGTTTGACGTGGGGCGGCAGTTGTTTTATGAGCAGTGCCCGCGCCTCACTGTCTTTATACGAATGGGAGATAAAGCAATTCTCCGGCAAAAAGTCATGCAAGTGAGCCATAGCCTACTGCGCCCTGTTATCGGGATCGTTCAGTGATTCTGCTGAAAATTGACGATCGCCACGTTTTCCTTGCAACTGGTGTGCGTCTGGACGGCTATCGCATCCGAGAGCGGCGCGCCCGTCTTGCCGATCAACTGCACCGTATAGCTATCCGCACGCGGCTGCGTCCCCAGGAACACCTCGAAACCACTGACCCCAAAGCGCACTTCTTGACCGCTGTAGTGCGTCTCATCGATCGTGCCGCCGCCGCCCACCACATTGACCGCCACGCCCTTGAGTGGCGCACCGTTCAAATCACTGACCGTGCCCGCGATGCTGCTCCATTTGCAGCCATCGGATGTGTGGTTCGCTTGGTAGTCGATCGATTTCACCGTGAACTGGAAAGCCGCCTGCGTAAACAACGGCGTTGCGGATTTGGCGGCGGATCGCGTCGTCGCGGCAGTCGCAGTCGCGCGCGGCCCACCCAGCACGGGTGTATTGCTGGTGGTCGGGCTGGCCGTCGCAGTACCGGTATGCGTCGCGGTGGCCGTATTTGTAGCCGTACCAGTCGCAGTGGGCGGACCCGGCGTGAACGTGTTCGTCGGCGTAAAGGTTGGCAAATCTGTCGGCGCGATGATCAACGGCACGAGCGTGGGTTGTGGCAGCGGGTTGAGCGGCGAGTGTGGATACACGATCAACAGCAGCACAAACGCGATCACCGCCACCGTCATCAGCAAAAAGATGACGGTGATCACATCGAACACGCGGGCGAGCGGCTTCATAGGGAACTCTGACGATCGATCACGGCAGCGCGATCGGTGCGATCTGGCTGAAAGTGACCAGGATTACGTTTTTCGCGCAGTCCGCCGTGAAAGCCACATCGACCGGATCGGAAATCTGATCGCCCTTGTTATTGAGCACTTCGACCGTGTACGTATTGGTATTGACCTTGTTCCCGACGGTCAACGCCCAGTAGCCCTCATCACCATAGGCCGTCTTACCTGCCGCTGGTTTAGCCAACTTTTTGATACCAGAGCCGTTAATGAACACCTGGACTTTGCTGGTGATCGGCTTGCCATCTGTGCCGAGAATCTGACCCGCGATCGCTTGCAACTTGCAGGCGGTGGCCGTATCAGGATTGGCAATTGCCTGCGGAAAAGTGGCCGCCAGGATAAACGGGTACTGCGCGCTCGTGGCCGCGACCGTCGGCGGCGCATCGGTGGCGGCAGCGGTCGGTGGGACAGCGCTGACGGGCGGCGTGCTGGTGGCGGGCGAGGTGGCCGTAAACGTCAATGTCGGCGGCGGCGTCAATGTCGGCGTAAACGTGGGCGTGAACGTCTCCGTCGGGGTGAAAGTGGCGCTCGGCGTGAACGTCGGCGTATCGGTCGGCGGGACGAGGTGCGTTGGCACGGCGGCGATGGCGACAGGCTCCAAAAAGCCCGGTGGCTTGACGATACGCGCCAGCATCCCCACCATGCACAAGAATGCAAACAGCGTCAGCACGAGAAACACCACCGTGAGTTGGTTGTATGAGGATGCAGACGAGCGTTTCATGGAACTTCTCCGTTACGAAGCCGCTGGAATCTTTTGAATTTGAGCCGCTTTGACCAGCGATGTCAACCAAACCTCGAAAGTCTGTTCGGCCAGCCGTGAGCGTGTGTAGGGATCGAGCGGGCGATCTTTGACTTTCTCCAGCGTCTCGATGATATGATAGCCCAAATCGCTCTTGATGGGCGCACTATATTGGTTCAGCGGCAAACTGAACGCGCTGTCTTCGACACTTTTTTGGAGTAACTGGCCGCGCGGAAACCAGCCCAGGTCGCCGCCCGTCTGCTTGGTCGTCACATCGAGCGACAGTTTGGCGGCCAGCGTCGCAAAGTCCGCGCCACCCTTGAGCTGCGCCAAAATTTGCGTCGCCGTTGCCAAATCGTTGACCAGAATATGCCGTGTATGGACTTGTTCGGCGGTCGGGCCGATGGCCGCCGTCACAATATCGCGCATCTTGTTGGTGATCAGCGCCAACCGCACGCCATCGCGGTATTCGGCCTCAGACATGTGATCGGCTCCGATCTGTGCCAACCATTTATCGCGTCCGCCCGCGATTTTGATGTCATCCGCGATCTCCGAATCCACGTCTTGGCTGGTCACGACGACTTTTTGGGTATCGGCGGCCAACATGATCAACGCCTGCTGAATCAGCGCATCGAGCACCGTATCGCGGAACGCTTTCAAATCGGCGGGCGGCGGATCGCCCAGGCTGCGTTTGGCCTCCAGTTCGCGGTTAATCTCGGCGTTGAGCGCTTCGACCGTGATCTGCGCCTTGCCCTTGTTGATAATCGCGGCCAATGCCACAGGCGTCGCGGTCAATGCGCGGGTGGCGGCGCTTGTCGCAACGACGGCTTGTCCGCTCACGGTACCCGCCGTCGTCGCCACCGCCCCGGCACGGGTGGCCGCCCCCGCCGCCGTGCTGATCGGAATATTTGTGCTCGGTGCGGCAGTCGGGGTGGCTGTACACGCCCCGCTGATAATCAAAATGGCGACCCACACACTGGCGCTCAGCACGCGGCTTTTCGCCACGCCCGACGCCATCCAATTGCGATCTGCTCGCTCCACGCGCACTCCTCGTTCATGATTTCGATGATGATTACAGGGACAAGGCCTCTATTGTAGCAAACATGCCGCCTGGAAGATAGTTTTAGGTGACGGCGATACGCGCGCGGGTTTGCTCGTCGTCGATAACCCGATCCAGGCTGGGCGGAAACAGACGGCGACGAAATATAAACGCAACCGTCAATCCTACCAGCACCCCCCACCACAACTGCACGAAGCGCGCCAACAGCGTCGCAAAGCCCGCCTCTGGGCGCGACAGTCCGTAGCCGATCAAGACGCCCGTGATGGTCAAATCGGATGCGCCGATCCCGCCCGGCGAGCCGGATACCGAACCCGTCACGACCGAGAAGCTGATCGCCAACAAGGCCAGAAAGAACGTCTCAGCGCTCAGCGGTCGTCCCAACGCGACGAGGATCAGGCAAACGCCCGCCCCATCCAGCGTATTGCCGATCAAGCCCGTCCCGATCGCAAAGAGCAGGTTTTTTGGCTGCACAATCTGGTAGCTGCTCTCGTACAGCGCCCGGAAATGGCTCGCATATTTGCCGATCAGCGGGAGGCGTACCAGTTGGCCGAGCAGTGCCAAACACAATGGGCGCACACTCAAAATCGCCACGCCGACGCCGATCAGCGCCAGCGAAATGAGCGCGACGGGCAAATATTCGGGTCGCGCCAATTCTGCGATCGACCAGATCATGAGCAGCAGCACCGCCACGCCATCGGTCAAGCGTTCCGCCGCGATTACCGGGATCACAGCGGCGACAGGCGCACCCGTCAGGTTGTTGACGATGAACGCCTTGAGCAGTTCCGCCGCTTTGCCAGGACTGGCCGCCAACGCCAAGCCACTCACGAAGATCGCGGCGCTGTCCCGCACGGCCAGTCCGCGCACGCCGACGACTCCCAGAAAATAATGCCACTTAATGAATCGGAGCGCCCAATTGCCCACCCGCAGCGCCAATACCGGGATCATCATCAGCCAGGGGAAAGTCAACGCAAATTTGAGCAGTTGCGACGCATCACTGAATAGGGTGATGGCGATAAAGGCCAGCAACCCCAGCCCCAGGCCAATGATGAGCATCCGCTGATATTTTCGCATCGACCGCTTGATTTCCTTGCCTTCACTCAAAGCAAGGCATTATAACACAAGGAATTATCGGGCGGACGAGCCCTGCCTCGTCCGCTTTTCCGCGTCCGTTTTTTGACGCACGTCTCTATCAATCTCCCCCTCGCCGTGATTACGCAGAGGGGGCTGGGGGGTGAGGTTGATTGGTATGGCTACGGAGAAGAGGTTGGGGTGTAAGGTTCTTCATTTTCCGGCATCGTCTGAATCGCCCGATCGGTCGGACGTTCAACCAGCGCGCGCGTTTGTGGCAGTTCGAGGCTGGGCGCATCGGCAGGCTTGTGGATCATCGCGGCCAGCAGCGCATCGGTCACGAACAGAAAGCTCTTGGCAAATACTTCGTGCAGGACGCTTTCGCCCGGCGCACCCGCCGGATCATACAACGCCGCCATCCAGCGGGTGCTCAGCCCTTGTTCTGGGCGATAACTCAGCCGGATCGAGAGCGTCGAGCGCCGCTGCCTGATCGTATTGATCAAGCGATCGAGCAGCGCGCGTTCGCCCACCGCCAGCCATAAATCCACCGGAAAATCGGTGGGCTGCCTGACCGTTGCCTCTGGATCATCTTTGAACAAGCCATGCCGCACCTGCGCGCGATCCCACAACCGTTGCAAAACCTGCTGAATCGACGCCGCCCCCGTGATCTGCACATCTTCCGCCCAACCCGGCTCGCCGCGATCGCCACATGACAGCCGACCTGTCCAGGGTGCGCCTTCAGCTTCCGGCGGCAGCCACGTCAGCGTCAGTTCGGCGAACGAGTCCGTGCTCGCGCTCCATAACCGCACAATGGCACTTTGCCACGCGCGGAGGCCGTCGATCACCGGCTCCGGTTCGTTCGGGTCGCTGTGAACCAGTTTGTCATCGTGCTCGCTGTGTTCTGGCTGCTCGTTGTCGCTGTGCTGCTCATGTGTCATGATTTGCCCCCTTTGATCGATCCCGCAAAGTCCACGCTAAAAAGCGATCCATATCATACTGCAACATCTGGCCGCCCAGCCCATTCAATGAGAAGTCGAAGCCGTGTCGCCCCCAGGGATAATGCAGCAGCACCGAAGTCCGCCCTAGTTCGCGCAGCCGTCGGTGCAGCCGCTCGGAATGTTCCGGCACGACCAGATTATCCCGCCCCCCATGCGCCAACAGGACGGGTGGTGCATTCGCTCCGACCCGGAACAGCGGGCTGGCGTCGCGGTACACGTCCGGCCTATCTGCGATCCGCTCGCCGAGCCAATAACTGAGCGAGCCGTGTACCGTCTCCTGGAGCAGCGGCAAATCCGTCGGCGCATACATCGCCACCACCGCCGCCACGTCATCACGCTCGGTCATCCCCGCTTCGGGCGGAAAAGCCGGATCGCAGGGGGTAAAGGCCGCCATCAGCGCGAGGTGCGCGCCCGCCGATCGCCCCATGATCGCAATTCGTTCGGGATCGATGCCAAACCGATCGGCGTTGGTGCGCGTCCAGCGGATCGCCGCCTTCACGTCGCGCAAATGTTCCGGCCATATCGCCAACGGACTCAGGCGATATTGCACATCGACGACGACATATCCCTGCCGCGCCAACCACCGGTTGTGCCCCACATAAAAGCCGCCTTTGTCACCGCTGCGCCAGCTTCCGCCGTGCAGGCTGAGCATAGCCGGATGCGGCCCGTCGCCACCGATTGGCTCGTACACATCAACGCGCAGTTCATTGCCATCCGCGACGTGAAAAAGTACATCGTGCGTGACATGGATATGCGCTTCCGTGTTTTGGCGTTCCCGCATCTGCCCGACGAAATCGAGCGGCGCGCGCGTCGAATGGATCAACGCGACGGGCGGCAATTCCGCCTCGAACGTTGCCCCCAGCCCATCGCGCATGGCTGCCGTGTTTCGATCGATGGTCGTGCGCAAGCGAAACAGTGGGCGCACCGCCAGAACGATCCCGATCAAACCGAGCCAGCCACCGAACCGCCGTCCGTGCCGACTGAGCAGAATCGCCGCCAAGCCCAAGCCGATCGGCATTTCCGGGAACTCGCTGATCGCCACATTGGGCTGCGACAGCCAGGGCACGCTCCACACCGCCGGGACGCTCATGAAAACCCCGCCGATCGCCGATAACAATCCACAGATCAGGCCGATCCAGGAACAGATTCGTGCGAACATGATACGCCTATGCCTTTTGCGGTTCAACGTTGGCGAACGATAAGCCGGCCGCGCCCGCTGTCGCATCGATGCGTACCGTTGTGCCCGGCGGAGGATTCGCGCTGAGCAGATAATCGGCGAGCGGCTCGCGCACTGATCGCCCGATGATCCGGCGTAACGGTCGCGCGCCCCATTCGGGGTGATCGTTCTGCGCGAGCATCCATTCGCGGGAAGCGGGCGTAAACTCCACCCGCAAGCCGCGTCCATCCGCCAACGCGCCCTCTTTTTTGAGCAGCAGATCGAGCACTTGCCGCAGATCGTCACCATTGAGCGGGTGGAAGATCACCGTATCGTCCAACCGGTTGAGAAACTCCGGGCGGAAAAAGCCGCGCACGTCTTCCATCACGCCTTCGCGGTCTTCATCGGTCACATCGACATCTTGCAAATATTCCGCGCCGAGGTTGCTGGTCAAAATGATCAGTGCTTCGGCGAAGCTGGCGACTCGCCCCTGACCGTCGGTCAAGCGTCCGGCTTCGAGCACCTGGAGCAAAATATCGAGGATGCGCTTATTGGCTTTCTCGACTTCATCGAACAGCACCACGATATACGGCTGTTGACGCACGCGATCGGTCAATTGGCCGCCGCCCTCGTAGCCGACATAACCGGGCGGTGCGCCGATCAGCTTATTGATCGCGCCGTCGTCCATGTATTCGCTCATATCGATTTCGAGCAAGGCTTCTTCGCTGCCAAACATAAACTCCGCCAGCGCCTTCGCCAATTCCGTTTTGCCGACGCCCGACGGTCCTAAAAACAAAAAGCTGCCCGTCGGACGATGCGCATCTTTGAGTCCGACGCGCGCCGTTTTGACCGCCCGGCTGACCGCCATCACGGCATCATCCTGACCGATGATCCGCTCGTGCAGATGTTCAACCATCGAGGCATACTTGGTGCGCTCGTCCTGACCGAGCTTGGCGACCGGAATGCCCGTCATTTGCGCTGCTGCCAGCGTCACGTCTTCTTCGTCGAGCGCAGGCGTCGCGCCGTCAGTGAGGGGCTGCGCCATGTGCGCGACATTGACCATCGCTGCCGCGCGGTGCAGCAGATATTCGGCACTGCGCGGCAGCGGATTCGTCGTCAGGTAACGTTTCGCCAGCGTGACCGCCGTCTTGAGCGCGCTATCAGTGATCGTCAGCTTGTAATCGGCGGCCAGCGACGGCGCGATCACTTTCAAAATCGCCAGGGCTTCGACTTCGTTCGGTTCAGGGATTCGCAATACCTGGACGCGCTCAGCGACGCCGCTGGCATTCGACATCCGATCGTTGTAGTCGTTTTCCGGCGCAGTCCCGATGATCACCGGATCATCGCTCAGCAGCGCCTTTTGGATCAACGAGGTCGCCTTCGGAAACTCTGCGCGCGCTGGCCCACCAAAAAAGCGCTCGATATGTGGGATGAACAACACGCCGCCGCGCGCCCCGTTCAACCCTGCCGTGATCGCCTGCACCGGGTTATCGAGCAGCGCGCCTTCCTCGACGGTGACAAGTTTATTCAGCCCCGCCGGACCTTTGCCCTCGGCCATCAGCAAGCCCAGGCTGTAGATCAACGTGCGCTTGCCGATTCCATCCGGGCCAACCAAAATCACATGCCGATTAACGTGCTGCGACAGCATATTTTTGAGCATCGCCAGCAGCTCTTCGCGGAAATAGACCGGACGCACCGCGCCTTTTTTGACGTTGGCGACCATATCGCGCGTCGGCGCATTGGGGGTTGCTGCTCCGCTTTCGGCGCGCGTGCCCATCACGTCTGTCATGAGCTGCGGCGTGATCCCGAACTGGCGCAGCAGGCTGCCCGTGCTCAGTTTGCTCTCGGACATAACAGCCAACAGATGATCCGTTTCGACGTAGGTCTGATTGGTGGCCTGCGCGACGCTGAGCGCCTCATCCAGGCAGATAATCATTTGCTTGCTCATCTGAATCTTTTGGCCGTCGGCGGCCACGAATTGCAGATCGCCCTCGACATCGCGGCGCGTCTCAGCATTGATGCGCACCAGCCGCTCCAGCCGATCGAGATCGAGGCCGCGCCGTTCCCGGAACGAGTCGAGCAGGCGGCGGGCAGCCGTATCTTTGCTGCGGATCAACGTCAGCAGGACGAGTTCCGGGTACAGGACGCGCTTGTTATAGGCGCGCATGGTGGCGGTGGCATCATTGAGCACCGTCCCCACATCTTTTGAAATCAGGTTCGGATTGAGCGTCGGCATTACGATCTCCGGCTGGTAGCTTGGCAAACGAGAAAATAACGCAAAACCTGGGATATTACAACGGATGCAGGTGAGTGCTCCAGATACCAGGGCGCTTGCAAAGTCCGTTTACCCCACCCCCAGCCCCTCCCCATTCATGGAGAGGGGAGTCCGGAGGCGGTGATTCCCCCTCTCCACGCCAGTGGGGAGGGGGTTAGGGGGTGGGGTGAATGGTGATCTGAACACTTCTCACTGACTTTGCAAAAGCCCTGCTATGGGGTGGGGTAAAATTGACGCCATCCGCAGACTCAGCTACAGCTACAGCTTCGGCGACTCATCCATTTCCGGCAGGGGCGTCACCACCGATCCGCTTTCGGGTGCTGCTGCGGTGGGCGCAGGGATGCGTCTCACGCGCACCTTGCGAATCCGCCGCCCGGTGATCGCCTCGACTTTGATCTCCAGGGCTTCGGCCTGGAAAACTTCGCCCGCCAGCGGCACTTTGCCCAGTGCGCTGAACACATAGCCGCCCAGAGTATCGCTCTCATCCGTCGGTAGCTCGACATCCAACAGCCGATTCACGTCATCGAGGTTGATCCCGGCATCGAACAGATATTCGTCATCGCTGATTTTCTCGTATTCTGCCTCGCCGTCGGTATCGTATTCGTCCTGAATATCGCCGACGATCTCCTCGATCAGGTCTTCGATCGTGACCAAACCCGCCGTCCCGCCATATTCGTCGATCACGATCGCCATATGGATTTTGCGCTGTTGCAAATCTTCGAGCAGCGTGTCCGCCTTTTTTGATTCCGGCACGAAATACGCCGGGCGCATTAGATCGCGCACGTGCCGATCCTTGAAATCCGATCGGCGCAGGCTGGCAAGCAAATCTTTGGCATAGAGCAGCCCAACGATGCTATCGATTGATCCCTCGTAGATCGGGATGCGCGAATGTCCCTCGTTCAGGATCGTATCGAGTGCCTGATCGAGCGTGGCATCGGTTTCAAGCGCCTTGATGTCGATGCGCGGCACCATGATCTCGCGCACCAGCGTGTCCCCGAACTGGAAAATGGAGTAGATCATCTCCTTTTCTTCGTTTTCGATCACGCCTTCCTCGGAACCGGCATCGACCAGCGTTTTGATCTCTTCCTCGGTCACATACGGCGCGTCGCCGCGCCCGCCGAACAGCGCCGCCGATCGATTGCTCAACCAGAGCATCGACAGCGAAATCGGCGACAAGATGCTGAGCAGCCAGCCCATCGGACGGGCAACGATCGTGGCGATCGTGTCGGGGCGGGTCGAGGCGAAGGCTGCCGGGATCATCTCGCCGAACAGGATCATCAGCAGCGCGCCGCTGATCAGCACGCCGCCATAGCTGACGATCCGCGCTACGTCGAGCGACGCGCCCAGCCCAACCAGCACCGCCACGCCCGGCTGCGCAAAAGCGATCGTCAACAAGCTGGCCGCAAAAAAGCGAATCAGCGCGCCCATAAATTGGCGAGTCGCCAATAACCGCTTGGCATCTTCGGAAATGGTGAGCGCCCGGCGTGCGCGCGCGCTGCCCTTATCGGCCAGTTCGCGTACATGGGGGCGGTGCATATCGATCAGCGCGGTGTGCGCCGCCGACAGAATCGCGTTCACGACAACCAATCCGACCAGTACCGCTGCGCCAAGCGTCGTACTGCCTGCGTCCAAATGTGTGTCTTTCTATTCGTATCCGAGACCTAATCAAGTCCATTGTACGTGACTCGCATTATAAAAACGTTAATGTTGGTCGCCGCCACTGTCACTCCCCTCTACCTGCGGGAAAGGGGCAGGGGGTGAGGGCTGTGTGGTCGGGACTGAGGGCACCTCCAACGGGCGCATCCGCGCGGGCACACCCACCGCGATCGATCCCGGCGGCACGTCGCGCGTCACCACCGATCCGGCTGCTGTCCGCGATTCGGCGCTGATCGTTAGCGGCGCCACGAGCATACTGTCGCTGCCCAGGAACGCACGATCGCCGACGACGGTCTTGTGCTTATTTTTGCCGTCGTAGTTGACCGTGACCACGCCCGCACCGATATTCACATCCGCACCGATCTCTGCATCACCGATATAGCTGAAATGCCCCATGCGTGTCCCTGCGCCCAGCCGCGCGTTTTTGACCTCGCCGAAGTTGCCCATGTGAACGCCCGCCGCCAGATACGCGCCCATCCGCAAATGCGCCAACGGCCCGATCTCAACCTGATCTTCGAGCGTCGCCCCTTCCACGAATGAACTGGTGACACGACAGCCCGCGCCGATTTTGCTATTTTCGATTACCGTGTTCGGCCCAATCGTGCAGCCTGCCCCGATCACCGTTGCGCCGACGATGTGCGTGTTCGGCAGAATCAGCGTATCCAGCCCGATCGTCGCGCGCTCGTCGATATAGGTGGCCGCCGGATCGCGGATCGTGACGCCCGCCAACATCCAGCGTTCGGCGACGCGCCGCCGCAAGATCGCCTCCGCCTCGCTCAGATGGACGCGCGTATTGACGCCGATTAGCTCGTTGGGATCGTCAATGATGATACCCTGCACACCCATCTGTTCGACGGCGGCCATCTCCACCAGATCGGTCAGATAGAATTCGCCTTTGCTTTTCGGTTTAATGCGCGGCAGGTGATCCCACAGCCACGACGCCTCGAAAATGTAGACGCTGCTGTTCAATTCGTGGATCGCCAGTTGTTCGGGCGTGCATTCGTGTTCCTCGACGATGGCGGTGACGCCCGCCGTGTCGCGTATGACACGCCCAAATCCGCGCGGATCGGAGGCGATCAGCGTGAGCATGGTCAACCCGACGCCCGCTTTTTGATGGGCATCGCGCAATTTATGCAGCGTGGCCCCAGTTAGCAGCGGCATATCGGCCAAAAACATCAACACCTGATCGGATTGTCCGCGCAAAAGGTCAGCCGCTTGCAAGGCCGCGTGTCCCGTACCAAGCTGCTCGGCCTGAATCACATAGCGGGCGCGCTCGCCGACCTGCGCACGCACGGCCTCCGCATCATACCCGACGACGACGACGGGCGGATTCGCGTCAAGTTCCCATGCGTGATCGACGGCGCGGTCGATCATGCTGCGTCCGCCGACGGGATGCAGCACTTTCGCCATGTTCGATTTCATGCGCGTTCCCTGCCCGGCGGCCAGGATGACGGTTGCGATGCTCAAGCGTTGATCCCCTGCTATAAGGCCATATACGACGCCATATTATAGCGTATGGCGCGCGACATTTACACGCGCGTTGGCGCGATGTTGTAAACTGTACACGCTCGTCCATACAAAAATCCGGAAAGGTCACCATGACCACAAAAGCCACATTCACCACCACCATTGTGAAAGATGCCGAAATAAACGCCACCGGCATAACCGTGCCGCCCGACGTGATCGCCGCGCTCGGCACATCGAAAAAGCCAAAAGTCGTCGTGACCTTGAACGATTTCACCTATCGCAGCACCGTTGCCGTCATGGGGGGCGCATTTATGTTGCCACTCAGCCAGGAACGGCGGCTCGCGGCGGGTATCAAACCCGGCGACACGCTGGAGGTCACGCTGGAACTCGATCTGGAGCCGCGCACCGTCGAAGTCCCGGCGGATTTGGCGGCGGCACTCGCGGAGAAGCCCGGCGCACAGGCTGCCTTCGATGCGCTTGCCTACTCGATTCGCAAGGAACACGCCCGCCAAGTCGAGGACGCCAAGACACCCGAAACGCGCACGCGGCGCATCGCAGGGATCGTCGCCAAGCTCGCCAACCCTGGCTGACTGCCCTCTACCTGCGGGAGAAGGGCTGCTACCGCTTGCGTCGCCTTTTCTTGGGGGGTGGTGCGATCTTTTTGGCGGCTTTTGCAGGGGCGGCGGACGCCGTCTTTTCTGGGATTTCAGGACTATCGGGCAGCGATTCGCCGAAGATGACCAGCCAATACGCGACTTCCTCGGCGGTGATCACTGGGTTGGTGTCTTCATCTTCGACGGGCGCGCGCGTTGGCGTATACAAGATTTGCACAAAATCAGACGAACGGATCACGCGCATTTTGCGATTCTGCGCCTCGGCGATGATCGCGCGATCCGAGGTGACGACGACCAGACTCGCCGGATCGGATGCGCGTCGGATGCGCGCGATCAACAGCCGGTCGGCGGGTGTGCCGGGCGGCGCAAAAATGACGGTCACTTGGCTGTTGGAAAGCCGCGACAAGCCACCTGGCACACCGTTATCGAATACGATTGTGCAATGGTGGCGATGACGCATACAAAAGCGCTTGATCTGCATCGCCAACTTCGCCTCGTCATGCGGATCATCGAGCCGAATATCCGGCATCTGGCCGATTAAATTGTGCCCATCCACCAACAGCCGCATCCGAGCCTATCCACGCCTTCCACCGATCATCTTTCCGATCCGGGTGAGTATCGCAGATTCGGGCGGGCTTGGCTAGGCCGCAAGCGCGGTATCCTTCGGCTATTTTAATATGAACTTGTTTTCAGTGAGGGTCGATCACATGGCGAAATATCTCAAAACGCTTCTCGATAAGATTCTCCATAGTACGCACGATCGCATCCTATTCGGCGTCGCAATTTTGTATCTCGGTTCGGAACTCGCCGCGACCCTCATCCTACAGCGCCCGGTGACGCCCATCGCGTTCTACCTTTTCGTTCCCGCGATCCTGATCCTCCCCGGATTCGCCTCTGCCGCCAACCGATTTCGCGTACACCATGAGGGTGAACTCGCAAAGTTGAAAGGCGATGGTCGGAAAACCAAAGCAAAAATCATCGCCGTGAACAAAATCGATACGTCCTCCAAAATCAAAGGGCGCGTCACCTTTCAATATAGCGTGGCTGGCACTACCTACAAAAATCACGCGCGTGTTGCTTCAACGCAAGATTTAGATCGGATGCCTGTTGGCGCTTCCGTGCAGATCGTGTATGCGGCCAGCAAGCCTCAGCTATCGAGGTTGCGTTCAACTTTGGATACTGAAACCGCAGATAGCCCTGGCACGTTGCTTTTTTCCGTGATAGTTGGCCTCATCTATGTGGTGATCAGCCTTGCCAATGTCCAAGCTATCGCACAGGCTATCTTGAATTAAGCGCATAAAATCAGGCTACAGAATAGAGAGCTATCCTTGGATGAACAGCGTCGTTGTCAGCATTTATGATCGCGTGGCTGATGCGCGCATCAGCCTCCAAAGTCCCTACAAAAAGGCACCAACTTTGTAGGGATGCGGCCTGCCGCGTCCGCCAGGGCACGTGCACAGTCCAGAAAATGCCCCAAATCACCCTACCCCCTAGCCCCCTCCCCATTGGCGTGGAGAGAGGGAATCAACCGTCTCCGGGCGCCCCTCTCCATGAAATGGGGAGGGGTTGGGGGTGGGGTTAACGGACTTTGCAACAGCCCTGCCACGTCCTCAAAGGGGGCTGCCAAATTGACGCGCGTTGATTATACTCTCCCCAAAAGCTAACGTGCATTAGGGAAGGTTTTTAAGATGGCCGTTGAAATACCCGTCGAAGGCATGAGTTTGAATCTGACCGCCGAGCACGAGTCGCTGCGGGCTGCCGTGCGCGACTTCGCCCGTAAAGAGATCGCGCCGATCGCCGCCGCTTTCGACGAATCGGGGGAGTTCCCATATGACACGATCAAAAAAATGGGCGCAATGGGGCTGATGGGCATCGAAGTGCCAGAAGAATATGGCGGCGCAGGCATGGACACGATCGCCTACGTGCTGGCAATGGAAGAAATCGCCAAAGTCGATGCCGCCCACAGCACCATCATGAGCGTGAATAACAGCCTCGTTAATCTGGGCTTGTACAAATTCGGCACCGAGGCGCAGAAGCAAAAATATTTGCGTGCGATCGCCAGCGGCGAAAAGATCGGCGCGTACAGCCTGACCGAGCCGATGAGTGGCAGCGACTCTGGCAGCATGAAGAGTCGCGCGGTGCTCAGCGCCGATGGCTCGCACTATGTGATCAATGGCCGCAAATCGTGGGTGACGAGCGGCCCCGTCGCCGACATCGTGATCCTGTTCACGATGACCGATCCCGATAAAAAGCACAATGGCATCAGCGCGTTCATCATTGAGACCGATAAACCCGGTTTCGCGCCCGGCAAAAAAGAGCCAAAACTCGGCATCCGTGCCAGCGCCACCAGCGAACTCAACTTCGACGATTATCACTGCCCGGTCGAGAACATGCTCGGCACGCCGGGCGGGGGCTTCAAAATTGCGATGACGATCTTAGACGCCGGGCGCATCGGAATCGCGTCACAATCGTTGGGGATAGCAGAGGCGGCTTATGAAGCATCGCTGGTGTATGCCCGCGAGCGCGAGGCATTCGGCGCGCCGATCGGCACGTTTCAGATGACGCAGGCCAAGATCGCCGATATGAAGACGCGCATCGAGGCGTCGCGGCTGCTGTGCTACAACGCGGCATTGGCGAAGGAACGCGCAAAGGTAACGGGTGCGCGATACACAACTGAAGCGAGCATGGCAAAGCTGTTCGCCAGTGAGACGGCCATGTTCTGCGCGCACGAGGCGGTTCAGATTCACGGCGGCATGGGCTACAGCAAGGAAATGCCGATCGAACGTTATTTCCGCGACGCCAAGATCACCGAAATCTACGAAGGCACGAGCGAGATTCAGCGCCTCGTGATCGCGCGTAACGAGTTGGGATTACGCTGAGGCGACGCCATTATGCGGGTGGACACGGCAGGCCGCATCCCTACACCAGATAATGTTCTCGTAGGGACGATCGCCCGCCGCGTCCGCCTTGATCAAAAGGCTTACCCCTATGCTGGGGGGAGCGGCTTTTCAGGTCAAGCCGGAGCGCTTCTGGATGCGCCGCGAAATCGCATCGATGATTACGGCCAACAGCAGCACCAACCCGGTCACAATATATTTATCGCCCGAGCTGATGTTAGGGATCAAGTCCATGCCGTTTTCGACGCCCGCGATGATGATCGCGCCCAAGACTGCGCTCGATACATTGCCGCGTCCACCAAATAAGCTGGTGCCGCCGATAACAGCCGCTGCGATCGAGTCGAGCACCAAGTTGCCGCCGCCCGCATCGGTCGCCACCGAGCGCGATCGGGCCGCCAGGATGATGCCACCCGTGCCCGCCATCACACTGGAAATCATGAAGACGATCACACGGTAGCGCTCGACGCTGATACCTGCCCGGCGCGCCGCCTCTTTGTTGCCGCCAATCGCATAGATATAGCGCCCGAAGCGTGTGTTTTGCGTCACATAGGTGAGAAAGAACAGCGTGAGCAGCAAGATGATACCGATGACAGGCACACCCCGCGCGATGCCCCGCGCGCTCTCGCCATCTAGGTTGGCGATGTAAATAACCGCGAAGGTAAACAGGGCGAGCAGTACGATGCGCGCTACCGCAATTGGAATGGGCGGCGTGGCAAGTTTGCGCGCTTGGCGTGCCCGATAGGACAAAAAGGTACTCACGGCAATGGCAGCAATAAATAGAATACCCAGCAGCCACGCCACATTTGGCGGCAGGTAGGTGTTGGTCAGCGCGATCGTCGTGGCATCCTGCAAAATGATCGTGCCGCCGTTGCCGATGATCAGCAGCACCGCGCCGCTCCAGACCAATAGCGCAGCCAGTGTTACCACGAACGAAGGGAGTTGAAAGATCGAAATGATCATCCCGTGTATCGCGCCGATCAAAGCCGCAATAACCAGACCTGCCGGGATTGCCACGAACCAGGGAATGGCGGTGGGTGGCCGCAGCATCAAAACGACGCTGACGCCGACGATCGCGCTCACGTAGCCGACTGACAAATCGATCTCGCCGAGCAGCAGCACGAATACGACGCCATAGGCAATCATCGTGTAGGCGGACATCTGCAAAATCAGGTTGACAAAATTATGCGGGGTCAGAAAGAACGGACTCAAGGACTGAAATATGATCGAAATCACGATGATCCCGAATATGATAGGTATGGCACCCAGATCGCCAGCACGAATCCGCTGGATATAGCCACGAACGTAGTCACCTGTCGATAGCGATACTTGGCTTTGCAGCAGCGCACTCGGTGGCGCAGTGGGGGTTTCGGGTATGGTGCTCATGGTTCGGTAACACCCACAGCGCTAAAAAGCGGGGGCATCGATCTCCTTCTCAATAATCTGGTAATTGGAACCTCACCCCCAACCCCCTTTCCGTAATCACAGTGAGGGGCGTCAGAAGGCGAGAATCTTGCTTTTCAAACGGCTTCTAGGACTTCTTCTTTCATGCCGGGCACATGCGTGAGCTTGCCGGCTGTCATCGCCAGCACGATCTCCTGCTGATTGGTGAGGGCACGTTGATAAACCCCCACACCGTGTCCCAGGCGCAGCACCGTGATCCGGTCGGCAACCTCGAATACATCGTGCAGGTTGTGCGAGATCAACACGACTGCCAGTTGCTTTTCGGCCAAGCGGCGCACCAGATTGAGCACTTGTCGCGTCTGCGCGACCCCCAGCGCAGCGGTCGGCTCATCGAGGATCACCAATTTCGAGTTCCACATGACGGCTTTGGCGACGGCGATCACCTGCCGCTGGCCGCCCGATAGTGACGCGACGGGCATCCGCACGGAGCGCAGCGTGGTCACGGCGAGCGAAGTCAGCGTTTCAACGGTTGCCATTTCCATGTTCGCCTCATCCAAACGGAAAGGCGGTTGGGTGCGCTCCCGTCCGAGGAACATATTGGCGACCACATCCAGGTTATCGGCGAGCGCCAAATCCTGATAGACGACTTCGATGCCGAGCGCGGCGCTGTCACGCGGGCTGCGGATGTTGACTCGCCTGCCATCGAACATGACTTCGCCGCTGTCGAACGCGTGAATGCCGGCGATGCCTTTGATCAGCGTGGATTTGCCCGCGCCGTTATCTCCGACGAGCGCCATCACTTCGCCGGGTTGTACCTCGAAATCGACATTGGTAAGTACCTGGACGGCACCAAAATGCTTCGACACACCTTTTAATTCCAAAAGGGGCGAAGGGGATGAATCGGACATTTTTCCTCTTATTTTGCTAATTATTTATGGATTCACAGATTCAAAAAATGCACAGATTTTGCGATCAAGCTAATCGACGGGAGGGATACCGTCTGGCATCCCTCCACGAAGTGGTTGCTAAAAAACGACGAACTACGGAGCCTTTGTGGCAGCCATCGTCGCCGACATGGTGGCGGGCATAGCGGCCATGGTGGCGGCCATCGTGCCCATCGCATCCGCCGGGCAGAACTTGGCGAAGTCGCCTACGCAAACTTCGGCCCAGGTGCGGAAGCCGTCAGCGATGACGGTGCTGGCGACGTTATCCTTGGTGACGCTGATGGGGGCCAGCAGCACGGCGGGGAGCGCCTTGTTACCAGCGGCGTTCTTGCCGCCATCGGTGTTATCGACGGTGGTGGTCGCCAGTGCTTTGGTGTCCGTGCCGTTGAACAGCGCGATCGCCAGGGCGGCGGCGGCATTGGCTTCGGCCTTGATCGCCTTGTAGACGGTCATGCTCTGCTTGCCCGCCAACACGTTCTGAATACCACCGACGGTGGCGTCCTGACCTGTGACCGGGATGGGCTTGAGGCCCTGGTTCGCCAGCGCCGAGATCACGGCCTGCGCGAGGCCATCATTGGCGGCGACGGCGGCGTCGATCTTGCCCTGAGTCTGGGTGAGCATACCTTCGAAAATGGTCAACGCTTTGGTGTTGTCCCAACCCGGAACCGACTGATCAGGACCCTTGGTGTAGGTCTTGTTGTCGTACAGCGGCTTGAGCACCGAGTCGTAGCCATTCTTAAAGAGGGTGGCGTTGTTGTCGTCCGGCGAACCGTTCAGTTCGGCCACGACGGGGTTCTTGAGGCCAGCGGCGGTGATCGCCTTGACCAGTTCGTTGCCTTGCAGCACACCGACCGCCGCGCCGTCGAAGCTGACATAGAAGTCCGCGCCGGGGCCCTGGATGGTCAGACGGTCATAGTCGATGACGGAGGCCTTTGCAGCACGCGCCGCTGCGATGATGGCCGCGCCGCTGCCCTGATCGAGGTTAACGAACAGGATTACCTTTGCGCCGGCGGTGATGGCCGCTTCGACTTGGGTCAACTGCACGGCGGGGTCGCCACCGGCGTTGGTGATGGTGTACTTGATCTTAGCAGCGTCAAAGGCGGCGCTCAGGAATTTCTTGTCGTCGTTATCCCAACGCGCCGACGATTTGGTGTCGGGCAGAATGACGGCGATGCTGCCGCTGGCTTGGGCGGCTGCCGGGTGGTTGGTCCACGCGACCATGGTGGCGAACACAAAAACAAAAGCAAACACGAGTGACAAACGTTTACGCATCTTCTCTTCTTCCTTGTCTCTGACCAGAATAATTTGCGCACAACAAACGTCGGAATCAATTAAGCCGATCAGTCTATGCGTTTTCAATAGGCTATAATCTCCACGTTTGTTGAGGCAACTTACTAACTGTAGCAAATCCTGTGTTTGGGCGCAAGCAGATTTTACAAATGCTATGGAATGACTCGGATTTTCAATATAATTCAGGGTGGATCAGTTTTGATCGGTCGAGAGAGATTGTTTTGAAAGAACTTGCCAGATGTCGCAAACCACCTTGCCCGATATTTTCGATGTTGATGCGAACCTGCCGCTGCCACTTCATGTCGCCCACAAATGGAATTTTCCGCTTGCTCATGCCCAGCGAGAGGGTCAGCTCATGTACGCGATCCAGGATTGGATCGTCGGCTTGACGGGTACGGATAACCCGCGCCGTGTCTGGAGCGATCTCAAGCGCGTGATCCGGGAGAGTCAGTTGTACGATTCAATCGTACAACTGCCTTATGTTGCCGCCGACCAAAAAACGTACCAAATTGATTTTGTGAACGATCGGGGACTCTATTTGATCGCGCAAAACTTGCGCTCAACCAAAAAACGTCTCTTGCTGACGGCAATTAAAGAGTATCTGGCCGCCGCTGGCGCATTTGTTGACTTGGTGCGCCGCGAGCCAGACACGGTTGTGCAGTCCAGTACGCTCGATCCGGATGAGGCGGTTGAGGCCGCCATCGAAGCCTACCGCCGACGTGGAAAAGACGATCGCTGGATCGCCGCACGACTGGCGGGGAAGATCAAACGGGAAAAGTTCACGCGCGCGCTCCAACTCGCAGTCAGCGAATATCTGACTCAAAACCATTATGCCGTTGCCACCGACGACATTTATCTTGGTTTGTGGAATCGCACAGCGGCACACCTGCGAACCGAACTCTCCCTGTCGAAAAAAGACAATTTGCGCGATAACCAGCCCACATTGGCACTCACCTATCAAGGGCTGACGGAAGAAGTCGCTGCTCAAAAACTCGGCGGCCAAACAGAATTATCATGGTCACAAGCGCGCGAAATCGTCAAAGCCGTCGCATCATTGATTGGTATTCAGGCACAAGCGACGAGCCGATTCTTGAATACGGACTTGGCAACTGGCAAACCTTTGCTCGGTGCCGGGGCATAAGCGCGCATCGCCCCTACGCAAGACCGCGTGCGTTAGGAGCGATCCGGCGTGTTTGCCCCGTCTTTCGTGGTCTTGGGTAGGGATGACGACCTGCCGCGTCCGTTAACATCAATTCGCCTCGTCGGCGGCCTGCAAAGCAGCCAACAACCGATCCGATTCGGTCATCGGCGGCAGAATCAACTTGTGTTGATGGCGCCCGATCAGATCGACGCATAGCGGATCAGCGCCCGCTTCCGCCGCCATTTCCGCGCCCCAGGCCGGATGCTGCTGGCTGATCACAAACGGTCGCCGCCAGCCGCTCGGCTCAGCCGCGCCCCATTGCTGCGCGCGACGCGGCATGAGATTGCGGGCGATCACGACAAAGGCGCGTTCCCAGAGCCAGAACGATGCGCGCGTTTTGCCGACATCGTGCAGCAGTGCCGCGCGCAGCAGCGATGGATCGGATTCGCCGCGCGCGCGCAATGTCTGCAACACGTTAAGGCTGTGCTGACGCTCACCAGCGCGCATCGTCCGAAACAACGCGAACAGCGGCGGACTCAAAGTGTCCGCCGCCAATTGATCGTCAACGGGACGCACCCACGCCAGCAGTGCGCGGATACCCTGTCGCAGCCGCCCGATCATCCGTCGAGATGAAAAAACAAAGTCTCTAGGAATCCCAAGGGGGGGCCGATGATATAGGAGATGGCGGGGATACGAATAAATGATAGTGCCAGTAGACCGAAGAAGGCGTAATAGCTGTAGGTACGGTAGCTTTCCCACAGTCGCCCCAAATCAGGCGGCAGCAGTTTGGCGACGATCGTCCAGCCATCGAGCGGAGACAATGGAAGCAAATTGAACAGGAACAAGATCAGGTTAAAGCTAACCATTGTTGTGAAGAACATGTTCCAGGTAGGCACAATCTTGGGTGGTACATCAAAGAACGATGGATGAACCAGCCCCAACCAAAATGGAATCGCGCTGAGAGCAGCCAGCAGCAAATTCGAGATCGGCCCGGCGGCGACGGCGGCTACCATGCCCCAGCGACGGTTGTACATGCGGGCTTCGTTGACGGGCGCAGAACCCAGGATGCCGAAGCCGATAAACACAAACATCAAAAAGCCAACTGGGTTGATGTTGGCGCGCGGATCGAGCGTCATGCGCCCCATTTCGCGCGCGGTGCTATCGCCCATTCGATAGGCGATGTAAGCGTGGGCAAACTCATGCACGTCCATAGCGATCAGGACGACAATCACATTGACAATTAAACCAGCGATCGTGAATCCACCAGAAAGCAGCACAGCAATTCTCCACAACAATACGTAGCATCGATTACGCAGAATTATAGCGTTTGGTTGCGATTATGCGATTTCTGCGGGTGCTCGACCAGCCCTCACCCCTCTCCGTACTCACGGCTATGCATTACCCACAAATTCACCTCACCCTCCAACCCCCTCTCCGTCACCACAGCGAGGGGGCATCAAACCACACCGTGTCCGCCACAGATCGAGACCGAGTCGAGTCCTGCACCCCTCTCCGTGAGGACGAAGAGGGAATTAGTCCGTACCGGGAATTATTTTCCGTTTCGTTTGAGATTATGAAACTGCCAAAGGGTAGCAAAAGTAAACTTAGCATATATGCAGGGCATTGCACGCCAATGAATCTCGACAACCCTTGCATCCATGTCCCAGAGGTGGAAGCGAGTTGTCCTGCAAAATAGATACGGAAGTTCAGTTTACGCCATGTACTGAACGTTCCGGTAGATTTTTAGCCGTGTCTATTATATTATTATTGCTTTTTATGAAACTCATCTTGCGCAGTGATGAGATAGTTATCGCTGTGCCTCACTCGATAATGTAAGCTCATTCATGTGGCCTGCGCTGATTTGCAGCGATCCGTTGGGGGAAACTGTCCAAACACGGGTATACCGCATCTGTTGGTCAATTGGCTCGCCCGCAAAAGTGCCAACTAGGTGCATCAGAACAGAAACAACAGCGAAATCGGCGTGAACTTGAATGTGCCGTTCGGACGGCTCTATTTTTTCCAGTCGAAGCAAACGCGCGCGATGACCAGCAAGATCATCGGCTTTGCTCGCTAGTTGACCTAAGTGACCCGTAAATAGTAGGTCAGGTGCGATCAACTCATCTAAAGCCCCAACATCATTGTTCATCATGGCTTGTCTAAGACGTTCTTCCACTTCAATGACTTGAGCTTCAAGGTTGTTTGTCATAGCCTCTCCTTTTGTGTGATTTTGCCTTATTGACTCATCTGACGCAGCGAACTGAATATGCGATCCTGGTAGGTACCCTCTCTGGGCACTCTACCGATGCTAGCACACGCACGCGCATTATCGCTACTACTGGGCGCGTCGGACCCCGCCCCCGATTCGCTGTGTCGGTTTACTCATAATTGCTTCTCGAAACTGCCCTGTTCCTCGCGCACGAACGCTTCGAGAGTCTTGGGCTTCGCACCACCCAGCGTTTCGATTGAATCGGTAACCGCGAACTTGGCGCTGGCGGTTTCTGGATTGAGGCCCAGAGCGCGGAGTGCTTGCCAGAGATGGGAAAGATGTTTGACTGCGTGCGGATCGTAACCGCGTGCGCGAGCTTCGCGCTGCCACGCTTCGTCTGAGATTTCTTCATAGCGCACATCCCGGTTGAGAACCCGCCCAAAGGTCGCAATGATGTCCCGCAGCGCAATGGCAGCGCCGATCACCCGATAGCTAGCACTTGCGGGCAACGAAGGGCTAGTCAGCAGACCGACGGCAACACGCGCCACATCCTCACCCGCGACGAGCGGCAGCACCGTGCTATCGCTGCCCCAGGATCGACGCACTCAGGGTGGTCATTTGAGCCAGCAGAGGCGCATAAGCCTGCATTCGGGGCTGATCGCTGGCTGCAATACCCTTTTTTCCGAATTCAGTGGGATAGCTGCCGGGTTCAATGATAATGGAATCCACACCGCTCGACAGCAATTGCAGCTTACTCCGCCTTGACCAATTTGCAAACCGGTGCCAGAATACTCATACCCTACCCCCAGGGGGAGGGAACCAAGGAGTAGGTGATGGATCACACGAAGCGCATGGAACACATGGACGCGGCTGAGAAGGCCGCCCTCATCAATCGACTCAAGAGTATCGCCGGACACGTCAGCGGGATTGCGGTCATGTTGGAGCAGGATCGCTACTGCATCGACGTGATCAAGCAGATTCAGGCGAATCAGGCGGCGCTCGCCAAAGTCAGCCAGCTTATTCTCGACAATCACCTCCACACCTGCCTGACAACGGCCATTCGTGGCGACGATCCCGCCGAACGTGAGCGAGTGCTGTCCGAGATTCGCGATGTTTTTTCGGTAACGAATCGACCCTAAGGAGTATTCATCAACATGGAAAGCAAAACGTTTCTCGTCCCCAACATTAGCTGCGATCACTGCGTCCACACGGTCGAGAGCGAAGTCGGCGAGGTGATCGGCGTGAAGCACGTCAAAGCCGACGTGGATAGTAAGCAAGTGACCGTCGAGTGGGATCAACCCGCCACCTGGACCAGCATCGTGACGGTGCTGGCGGACATCGATTATCCGCCCGCCGAAGCGAACTAACGTTAGATTCCGAGACATTAGGGACGGGCGGCCACATCGGGCCGCCCGTTCATTAAGGCAATTTTACAGAGGCACCAACCCATGCAAACGCGCGAAATTTTGCCGATCACCGGGATGACGTGCGCCAACTGCGTCGCCACCATCGAGCGCAATGTGCGCAAACTGCCGGGTGTCGCGGCGGCGGACGTGAATCTGGCGACCGAACGCCTTGACGTGATCTACGATGCGGGCGCCCTGACACATGACGCGATCGTGGCACGGGTGCGCAAGGCGGGTTATGACGTGGCCGCCATCGCCGCCGACGAAACGATGGAAGATGCTGAGTCGAAGGCGCGCGCCGCCGAGATCGCCCATCAGACGCGCCGTCTGCTGATTGGCGCACTGTTCACGATTCCGCTGCTGGCGCTCAGCATGGGGCGCGATCTCGGTATTTTTGGAGCGTGGGCGACGGGAAGCTGGCTCAACGTCGTTTTTTGGGCGCTGGCGACGCCCGTCCAATTCTACGTCGGCTGGGATTACTACATCGGCGCATATAAATCACTGCGATCGGGGAGCGCGAACATGGATGTGCTGGTCGCGCTCGGCTCATCGGTCGCCTATTTTTATAGCGTCGCGGTGCTGCTCGGCGCGTTTCCCGGCGGCGCGGGCATGGCGATGGGCATGGCGGGCGCGAACCCGATCTATTTCGAGACGTCGGCGGTGGTCATTACGTTGATCGTGCTCGGCAAGCTGCTGGAAGTGCGCGCCAAAGGTCAAACGGGCGAAGCGATCAAGGCGTTGATCGGGCTGCGTCCGAAGACGGCGCGCGTGGTGCGGGCGGGCGTCGAATATGATGTGCCGATCGCGGCGGTCGTAGTGGGCGATATTATTTTGGTGCGCCCCGGCGAGCGAATCGCGGTCGATGGCACGATCATCGATGGCACGACCGCGATCGATCAGAGCATGATCACGGGCGAGAGTCTGCCGATTAGCCGGACGATCGGCGATCCGGTGATTGGCGCGACGATCAACAAAAACGGCGCGATCAAGTTCCAGGCGACGCGCGTGGGCGGCGATACCACGCTCGCGCAGATTATCCGGTTGGTGCAAGATGCGCAGGGTGCCAAAGCGCCGATTCAGCGGGTGGTCGATCGGGTGGCCGCGATCTTCGTGCCCGTCGTGATCGGCGTGGCACTTCTGACATTCGCGCTGTGGTTCGCAAGTACCCACGATTTTAGTGCCAGTCTGACGCGATTGGTGGCCGTACTGGTGATCGCCTGCCCGTGCGCGATGGGACTGGCGACGCCGACCGCGATCATGGTGGGCGTCGGGAAGGCCGCGCAGAACGGCATTTTGTTCAAGAACAGCGCGGCACTCGAAGCGGCGCTCAAAATCAACGCGGTGGTGCTCGATAAGACGGGCACGATCACGCGCGGCGAACCGACCGTGACCGACGTGATCACCAGCCACGCCTGGGCGGGCGATCGATCGACTCTGCTGCGCTTGGCGGGTTCAGCGGAACGCAGCAGCGAGCATCCATTGGGCGCGGCGATCGTCAAGGCGGCGCGCGACGCGCATCAAACGCTGAGCGAACCAACGCAGTTCGAGGCCATCGCCGGCTTCGGTCTGCGCGCTCACGTCGAAGATCACGCACTGCTGATCGGCAATCGCAAACTGATGGGCGATCAGCAGATTCAGATGAACGGCCTCGAAGCGGATGCCGATCGGCTGCAAAGTGAAGCCAAAACGCCGCTGTGGGTGGCGATCGATGGTGCGGCGGCGGGTGTCGTCGCTGTCGCCGATACGGTCAAAGTGGGTTCTGCGGAAGCGGTGCGGGAGATGCGAGCGCTTGGCTTGCAGGTGATCATGATTACGGGTGATAACGCGACGACGGCGGACGTGATCGCGCGCGCAGTGGGCATCGAGCGCGTCTTGGCCGATGTCTTGCCCGCTGATAAAGCGGCAGCAGTGGCGAAATTGCAAGCCGAGGGTTTGATCGTGGCGATGGTTGGTGACGGCATCAACGATGCGCCCGCCCTCGCCCGTGCGAACGTCGGGATCGCCATCGGCACGGGTACGGATGTGGCAATCGAAGCGGCGGATGTAACTTTGATGAGCGGTGATCTGCGGGGTGTGCCGCGCGCGATCAAGCTGTCGCGGGCGACGATGAACACGATTCGGCAGAACTTGGCGTGGGCGTTCGGCTACAACGTCGCCCTGATCCCGATTGCGATGGGGCTGCTGGCCGCGCTCCAGATCGGCCCGGACTTCCTGCGCCAGTTGAATCCGATGTTGGCCGCGTTTGCGATGGCGTTCTCGTCAGTGTCGGTAGTTTCCAACTCTTTACGTCTACGCCAATCAAACCCAAGCATGTAAGGCGCGATTGGCTACCTCCTGAAACTCGAAGGTAGGTTCCGTCATAATCCGACCAGCGCCGCCTTCAGGTCGTCGATCAGGTCGTCGATATGCTCGATGCCGACGCTCAGCCGCACCAACCCCGGATCAACCGCGATGTCGCTGGCGGCGGTGCTGGCGTGCGTCATGCTGTACGGATGCTCGATCAGGCTCTCAATTCCACCGAGGCTTTCGGCCAATGCAAATAATTTTGTACGCGAAACGAACTGCTTACCCGCTTCAGCGCCGCCCCGCAGTGTCAGGCTGACCATGCCGCCGAAATCGCGCATTTGCCGTTTGGCGAGCGCGTGCTGCGGATGGCTTTGCAGGCCGGGATACGTGATTGACTCGACGGCAGGGTGATCTTCCAGAAAGCGGGCGATTTGTAACCCGTTGGCGCTGTGGCGACCCATCCGCAGCGGCAAGGTTTTGAGTCCGCGCAAGACGAGGAAGCAGTCGAATGGACCGGGCACCGCGCCCGCCGCATTTTGCAAAAACTTCAGGCTGCGAAATAGCTCCTCGCTGCCCGTCATGATTGCGCCGCCAACCACGTCGCTGTGGCCGCCGAGGTATTTGGTCGTACTGTGAACGGCCAGATCAGCGCCGAGCAGGAGCGGCTGTTGCAGGGCGGGACTGGCGAACGTATTATCGACGGCGACGAGGATGTTGTGCGGTTTCGCCAGTTCAACGATCGCGGCGATGTCGGCCAGACGCAGACGCGGATTCGTCGGCGATTCGAGCCAGATCATTTTTGTTGATGGCAAAATGGCGGCGCGCACAGCTTCGAGATCAGCGGTATCGACCCAACTGAACGTCAACCCATAGCGGCTGAGCACTTTATCGGCGAGTCGAAACGTGCCGCCGTAAACATCATTCGCCGCGATCACATGATCGCCCGCGCTGAGCAGCTTGAATATGGTATCAATGGCGGCCATTCCGCTGGCGAAAGCGAGTCCGTAAGGGACGCCTTCGAGCGCGGCCAGACAATCTTCGAGCGCCTTGCGAGTCGGGTTATCGGTGCGGCTGTACTCGTAACCTTTGTGGACGGCGGGCGCGGCCTGCACATAGGTCGAAGTCTGGTAGATCGGCGTCATGATCGCGCCGGTGCTCGGATCGGGCGCTTGTCCGGCGTGGATCGCCTGCGTTTCGAGGTGCCAACGGGCGCTCAGGTTCGGATCGGATGGATTAGGCATAA